>NZ_CP093312.1:1253188-1566485 GCF_023213175.1 Sulfurovum sp. XGS-02 | reverse complement strand
GAGCGCAAGATGATGCAATCAGCGATCGACGCAACACAAGAAACGGTCAATGGTGAAGTAAAACTCAAACTCTACAAAGGGAATGTGATCGTAGTGGGTAGAAGTTCAGATGAATCGCTCTATTCAGAAGCGCACTCAACATTTGAAGAGGATGAAGTATATAACCAAGCGGATGCAGAAGGGTTTATCCGTCTGAATGCATTGAGATTCATCATCGAAGGTAAAAAACAGCCTGAACGTATCGCTTCTCTTATCAAGAGTAATGAAGAGTAAATAAATTTATTCCAGTAACATCTCCATCTCCTTCAAGACTTTTGAAGGGGTGAACTTCAACAACTTCTCTTTAGAAAAGAGATAAGGTATAAATTCCAATAAAATATAGAGCATTCCCATCAGCGGATAAAAAGCAACATACTCCATCTTGAATGTTTTGAAATCATATCGGGAGAGAAACCACGCTTTGGCACTTTCACTTCCATTATAGAACAGAAGCAGTTCCATCGCGAAGATAGAACCCCACAGAAAATAGGTGACAGCCGTGATAAGCAAAGCCCCCAATACCCCATACATGGCGATCACTGCAGCAAGAAAAAGACTCAAAAAGAGGGCAAAAGAGTGAAATCCCAGTGTTGCAAAGATCACTACCACTGCAAAGATGAAAAGCAGGCTCCCAAACAGGATAAAAAGTTCTAAATAGGTTTTTTGTTCTGCGAATGAGGGACTGAAATAGGCAGCCAGAAAAGTGATGATAAAGATGGCGATCACGGTAAGTGCAAGAGAACGGTATTCGCTCACGAAAGGCTCCTTTCTGTTCTTTCGCTCTTTGGCTATCTGCCTAAGAGTGAGAGAAGATCATTATGCTATTTCATACAGTTTGATCAGACTTTGAACATCTGCTTTCCGTCCAAGCCACTCTTCGTAGAGCTCAGACATCTCAATCGCACCACCGCTTGCAAGTATATACTCTTTATACCCTTTGGCACGCTCTTTGTTAAATCCTGATTCATTATCCAAACAGGAGAAAAACGCATCTGCAGAGAGTACTTCAGCCCATTTATAGCTGTAGTATCCTGCTGCATAGCCACCTGCAAAGATATGTGCAAATCCGTGTTGGAATTTGTTATAGCTTGGTGGTGTGAGCAAAGAAGTTTTTTCTCTAATGCCATCAAGCAATCTTTGTACTTCCTCACCTTGGTAAAGGTCCTGATGCAGTACAAAATCAAACAACGAGAATTCTACCTGACGCAGGATGCCAAGGGCTGCTTGGAAGTTCTTAGTCTCTTTGATCTTAGCCATTAGTTCCTCTGAGATAGGCTCACCTGTTTCATAATGAAAACCAAAACGTTTTAGGATCGCTGCTTCATAGGCAAAGTTCTCCAAGAACTGTGAAGGGAACTCCACCACATCCCATGCCACACCGTTGATACCTGAGACCGAACGCTCTTTACATTTTCCAAAAAGGTGGTGGATCGCATGTCCCATCTCATGAAAGAGCGTCACCACATCATCATGTCGAAGCAAAGAAGGAGTCTTTGGGGTTGTTGGCGAGAAGTTACATACGATGAAAGCGGAAGGAAGATGTAAATCTCCTTTGCTATCCACATAGTGTGTCTCCCAGTCATTCATCCATGCCCCTCCGCGTTTCTCTTTACGTGCCTCAAGGTCAAAGTAGATACGTCCGGAGAGTTTGCCCTCTTCGAAGATGTCAAAAGGTTTTACACAGGTGTGCCATGTCGGTACATCTGCAGGCTCGAACGTGACACCAAAAAGTTCTGAGACAATGTATAGTAGTCCCTCTAAAACCTTCTCCTGTTTGAAGTAGGGTTTAGTGATTGTATCATCGAAGTCAAACTTTTCTTTTTTCAGCTTTTCTGAATAGTAGCCTACATCATATCCTGCAAGATCTTCGATACTATCCACACGTTTCGCATATTCACGTAGTTCCTCAAGTTCTTTTTTGGCTTGAGGCAAGGCAGCATCGGCCAGTTCATTTAAGAATGTGATGACATCATCTTCGCGACTTGCATCACGTGTCTCCAATGCATACTCTGCATAAGAGCTAAAGCCTAGCAGTTGTGATTTTTCATGTTTGAGTGCGAGGATCTGGTCTATGACCTCTGCGTTTTCTGGTGCTCTGGTTGCATAGGCTTTAGAGAGTTCTTTTCTATACTCACGGTTAGGCCCGTAAGTCATGTAGGCCAGATAACTGGGAATTTGAAGAGTGAATTTATAAACGGTTTTACCGTCCATTTCCTCTTTGGCTGCATCGATGTCGGACTGAGGCATCCCTTCAACATCTTTTTCATCTTCGATGATAAGTTCATAGGCATTGGTCGCATCAAGGAGATTTTGTGAAAACTGGTTGGAAAGTTCAGAGAGTTTGAGGCTGATCTCTTCGAGTCGTTTTTTCTTATCTTCGGGGAGATTGACCCCAGAGAGTACAAAACCTCTGATCTCATGTTCCAGTACTTTGTTCGCTTCTTTGGAATCTGCCTTGATCGCCTCAATCTTTTTAAAGAGGGCTTCGTTTTGTGCCATTTCAGAACTGAATTTCGAAAGCAGAGGGATAGATGCTTCATAGGCTTTTTGTGTTTCGTCTGAGTTCATTACGGAATTCAGATGAGAAAGCGGGGTAAAGAAAAGCCCTAGTTCTTCATCCAGGTCTTGCAAGGGTTTAAGGACCTTGTCATAACTGCTCTCTGCATTTGCAGTGATATCATTGATCGTTACTCTTTGCTGGTTTAAAAGGGTCTCTAAATCTTTGGGGAATTGGTCTAAATTGTCTATTTTGAATTCTTGAAACATAAATGATTGGTCCGTTATTTTATTTTTTTTGATTGTAACATATTTTATAAAAGGAGATATTAATTCTAATAGAGTCAAAGTAGATTGTTAGACTATTTGACTCTTTTGAATGGCTTGAACACGATCAAAAGTTTGGGTAAAAGTATCATATCAGAGGTGAGTGCAGCGATCATTACTACCATGGTCAGCAGACCGAAATAAATGGTTGGGATTAGATTTGACAAGGTCAGGATGGAAAACCCTATCACGATAACCAGTGTGGTAAAGTATAAGGCATTTCCTATGCTGGTACTTGTTCTATGCATGCTAAAGTAGTAACGATTGTCCTTTTCAAATTCAACTTTAAACCGATGGATATAGTGTATCGTATCATCGATACCGATACCCATAGCAATAGCGGCTATGGTAATGGTCATAATGTCCAGAGGGATATGCAGCCAGCCCATAAATCCAAAGACAAGTGCTATGGGAATAACATTGACGGTCAAAGCGATCAATGTGAGTTTTAGAGACCTGAACAAAATAAGGAACATGAGGGAAACGATGAGCAATACGAGGCCGATCATCGTGATCTGTGAATGGAAAAGAGATTGCAGCATATTATTATAAAGGACCATAAGATTTGAGAGCTGTACGGTTGCTACATTAGGATCTATAAGTTGTGTGAGGTCATCTTTGACCTTTTTTAGTAGTGCGTCTCTGCGTAATACTTCATTAGAGTCTATGACACGTGTAGAGAACCTTAGCTGGTCATGTTCAATATTGACGTAAGGCGTGAGTATCACATCTCTGTATTTCTGGGGGAGTTTTTTATAGATCAAAGCGAGGTCTATACTGTCCAGGTTTTTGTTTTTATTGAGTATCTTTCCTGTAGCTAGAAGTGTGGCAAAAGACTGTACCTCACCTACCTGTGCAAGGTCCGTCAAATAGTGATGGACATTTTTGATGATCTGGATCTTCTCCTCCGTAAACCAGTATTGGTCCTGGTCCTCTACAGACGAAAATTCCTCTTCGAAGGAATCTGTCTCGTCAAATGTCTCTTCCTGGGTTGAAGCCGTGGATGTAGGAGTACTGTTTTTATCCGATAACGTGAGTATGACATCTAAGGGAGTGGTACCTCCTAGTTCCTGATCGATAATACTCATACCTTTGTAGATCTCCGTATCTTTTTTAAAGTAGTTAATAAAACTGTTTTCTACAATCAGCTGTGAAGCCCCCGTAATACTAAAGACAATTGAGAGAAGGGTGACGATATAGATCGCTTTTTTATCATGTAGTACGATTTTGGCAGTCAGAGAAGGTATAAAAGCCATAGATCTCTTCTGTTTTACGGGGGGTGTTTTTTTCAGTAACATCAGGACAGCAGGTAAGATAATAAATGCGATCACCAATGACATGGTGATACCTGCACTCATCATCCAGCCTAGATTGATGACAGGATAGATATGAGAATAGAGCAGTGAGGAGAAGCCTGCAATTGTAGTGAGAATAGCAAAGGTAGTAGGTGTGGCCTTTGTAAGCACCGTATATAAGATGAGTCTTTTGGACGAAGCACGAGGATAGCGTGTCAAAAGTTCTTCATACCTTACAATCAGATGCAGAACGATGGAAATGGTAATGATCAGCTGCAAAGCAATAAAGTTCGAAGAGATGACGGTGATCTCCCATCCAAAATATCCCAGGCTGCTCGTGATCGCAATAACGGAGAGCGCACAAATCAGAATAGGCAGCATCACCCATCTGATTTTTTTGAAAATAAAACCCAAAACAAGGATAATAAGGAGTATCAGAGTACTTCCGTAAATTAGTAGATCGTTTTTGATAAACCCGACAATATCGTTGGAGATCATTTGCACACCACCTAAAAAGAACGTGGCATCATCTTGATACTTTGAGATCAGAGCGCGGATTGCTGTAATATTTTGATTGTCGATGTCGCGTTGTGCATCTCTATGTGCTTTAAATGCTATAGAGACATCGTGGAGTTCCTGTTTCTCTTCTTTTGTAAGTAGAGAGGCTTTTTGTTTGTCAAGTAAACGATTTCTCTCTTCTAAAAGTGTGAAGTATTCCGGATCCTGGTATAAATGGATGATGATCGAGGAGATCGTGAAATCTTTATTGACAAGGCTGTCTTTATAGAGAGGGCTGGTTAAAAACTCATGCTTCACCATGGAGAGATTGATGTCATCACTCTTCAGTGTTCTGGTTTCATTGATCAGATCATCCATCTCTCTGATAGGTGAAAAAAACAGAGGTACGTTGATGAGTGAATCTACAGATTCAACACGAGGTAATTGCTCCAGGTCATTAGTGATACGTGTTAAGGTTTGCAGGCTTTCTGGAGAGAGTAGATCCTGTTTGGGTTTATAGGCAAGAATAAGGAGATCATTGGTTTGGAATCTTTTTGCTACAGTTCTGGAAAATGCCAGGTCTTTATCATCATTTAAAAGAAGTGTTTCTGCAGAAGCATCTATCTCCAGTTTTTGAATATTGATGCCAAAAATAAGTATACTGCTGATCAGGATCGTTAAAACCCAAAAAGGGTATTTGAGTATAAGCTTTTGATAAAGTGTATAGAGCATCGATGATCTTCTTATCTACAGAATGACTTAAAGCGATTCTATAAGCTGTTTTATCGTTTTTGTCTGTAAAAACTCTGAAAACTGTTTTCTATAGGTCTGTATAATACTCACACCGACCAACTCTACATCATAAATATACCATTCATTGGTATGTTTCTTTTTGTAAAAAAGATAGATAACTTTG
Source organism: Sulfurovum sp. XGS-02 (assembly GCF_023213175.1). Taxonomy (GTDB): domain Bacteria; phylum Campylobacterota; class Campylobacteria; order Campylobacterales; family Sulfurovaceae; genus Sulfurovum. Next base: position 1,560,914 of record NZ_CP093312.1, on the reverse strand, counting down.
TAGGTGTCATCAAGACCTATGACCTGAGTTTCCAAAGTAATACGGTTAGATTTGACCTTTTCCAGATCTTTAATGATCACTTTTTCATTGTTGTAGAGTCTTAGTTTATCCAGATAGGAATGTTTTATTTTTTTCTCAAAAGCTTTGGAAAACCGTGCTTTTTCATTGTTTGAAAGTGATTTCCATTTTCTGCCCAAACTAATTTGTGACATAATGTCAAAATCAAAAATATCGTCTATAATACGAACATTCTTTGCATCTTTTTGTTTCTGGGACAGGGTTTTGTCTTTCAAGATATTCAAGACCTCTCTTACCTTTGTATCCGTTACTTTTTGAATATTTTGCTCTTCTATCGCATAAAGAGAGATGAGAGAGAGAAACAAGAGTAGAATGATTTTTTTTAACATGTTTTTACCTTATTGCATTTATTCTGTTATATCAGAATTTCGTTTTTGTTCATAGGTGTCTCTAAAGAATGGATAGAGATCTATAGCATCTTCTCTAAGGTTTTCATATTCCCCTAAATGTAGAGATGTTTTGTTAATGGTATGAACCGAATAAATTCCGACAGATTGATTAAGATTTTGAGGTATTTTATAATGGTCTAATCCGTTTACATGTACGATAGGTGAGAGATAGGCATCCGCTGTAAGGCCTACTATATCTCTGATGTTTGATGGTCCGATGAATGGTAGGACAACATGGAATCCAGATCCTATGCCATAGTGTCCCAAGGTTTGACCGAAGTCTTCATCATGTGCAGGTATCGGTGTTGTCATATAGTCTGTGGCAACATCTATAAGTCCACCCAGTCCCACGGTAGAGTTGATAATAAACCTTTCCAGTTCGTCCGAAGAGTTTTGGAACTTGCCTTGCAAGAGGTTATTGGCAAAACGAATAGGAAATCGTAAGTTATCCACAGCATTGGACAGTCCTAATCGTAAAGGTTGAGGTATCACCGCTGCATAGACTTTAGAAACAGGGTTCAATGCATAGAGAATAAATGTATCATTGAAGGAGGTCATCACTCTGTTATAACCGCTTAACGGGTCACTGGCAGTAGATGTCTCTTGTTCGGAAAACTCTTCTTCAAACTCTTCTGCTTGATCGTCTTTCATTGGTTCATCAGAAGTAGCTGTTGTTAGAGGGGCTGTCGTCAGTGGATCTGTTTTATTGGGTTGATGATTTGAGTTGGGGCTGGCTTCTTTTGTTGTACACCCTTGAAATGTAAAAAGTGTGATAACAAGAAAGATGTAAATAAACTTCATTGAAAGATCTCCCCTTTTTGACATATTTTATATGCTATATATAATACTATCATCACACTAAAGCTATACTTTAAAGTACGCGATGTTATAGTACTTTTAACAGATGTCTAGTAAAAGTTTGTTAAAATTATAGGTACATATGGCATAAGAAGGAATAAATAAATGAAAGTATTATTGATCAAAGATGTTAAAGCACTTGGGAAAGCAGGTGAAATTAAAGAAGTAAAAGATGGCTATGGACAGAATTTCCTTATAGGAAAGGGTTTGGCAAAGTTGGCTACACCTGAGGTTGTAGAAAATTGGAAAGCCGAACAAGAAGAGATGGCAAGAAAACTAAGAGATGAACTGGCCAGACTTGAAGCTGAAAAAATAACACTTGAAGCGGCAACCATTAAAGTGGAAAAACCATTGGCACCTGTCGGTATCAAAGGTTCAGTTGGGAATGCTGATATATCAAACGCCATACAAGAACAACTCAACATAGAACTTGACAAAAAAAATATTAATCTTAAGAAAGCACTTAAGTCAACAGGTACGCATGAAGTGGATGCCAAACTTGGGCATGCGATTCATGCGACACTTAAAGTAGAAGTAGTAGGTGTATAGTCATGTTTGACGCAACTACGATACTGGGTTATAAGAGTAATGGCAAAGCAGTGATAGGCGGTGATGGCCAAGTAACCTTTGGGGATACCGTACTCAAAGGTAATGCCACAAAGATACGCACATTGCATGAAGGAAAAATATTGGCAGGATTTGCTGGAAGTACGGCAGATGCATTTAACCTTTTTGATATGTTCGAGGGCATATTGGCTGAAAAAAGAGGTGATCTTTTCAAGTCTGTCATAGGGTTTTCCAAAATGTGGAGAAAAGACAAACATCTGCGTCAGCTGGAAGCGATGATGATCGTACTGAACCAGGAGCATATCTTTATACTTTCAGGGACGGGTGATGTCGTAGAGCCTGAAGACGGGAAGATAGCAGCGATAGGATCCGGCGGTAACTATGCCATCTCCGCAGCACGTGCTTTGGACAAACATACAGACCTTGATCCAAGAACACTGGTACAAGAGTCACTTGAAGTTGCCGGTGAACTTTGTATCTATACGAACAAGAATATTAAAATATTAGAACTGTAAGGAAGTGTAGTGGAGAACTTAACACCTAAAGAGATAGTTACTTACCTGGATAAATATGTCATAGGACAGAATGAAGCGAAAAAGACGATCGCCGTAGCACTTAGAAACCGTTACAGACGTATGCAGCTCAGTCCGGAGATGCAGCAGGATGTGACACCGAAAAATATATTGATGATCGGTAGTACAGGGGTTGGTAAAACGGAGATCGCCAGACGTTTGGCCAAGATGATGAATCTGCCATTCATTAAAGTAGAAGCCAGTAAATATACGGAAGTCGGGTTTGTCGGACGAGATGTCGAGTCGATGATACGTGATCTGGCTGCAACCTCTTTGACTTTGGTACGTGAGAGTGAAAATGAAAAAAACAGAGAGAAGATAGAAAACTATATTGAAAACAAGATCATAGAAAAACTTCTTCCTCCGCTTCCAGCCGGTGCAAGTGAACAGAAGAAAGCAGAGTATGATGCCTCTTTTACACGTATGCAGGAGAAGTATGCCAAAGGTGAACTTGATTATCTCAAGATCAAAGTAGAAGTACCGAACACGCCTGCCATGCCAGAAGAGGGACTTCCTCCACAAATGATCCAGGTACAAGAGTCTATTGTTAAAGTTCTGGGAGGTATGGGTAAGAAAGGTCCGGAAAAAGAAGTTACTGTGAAAGATGCCAAGAAGATATTGGAAGCTGAGGCAAGTGAAAAACTTCTTGATGAAGAAAATCTTAAATCTCTGGCACTTGAAAAGGTAGAGAAGGGCGGTATCGTATTTCTTGACGAGATAGATAAAGTCGCTGTAGCTTCCAATTCACAAAGCAGGCAAGACCCTAGCAAAGAGGGTGTGCAAAGAGATCTACTTCCTATTGTAGAAGGTTCCTCTGTCAATACGAAGCTAGGTATGGTCAATACAGACCATATTCTCTTTATAGCTGCAGGTGCCTTCCATGTGAGTAAACCCAGTGACCTAATGCCGGAGCTCCAGGGACGGTTCCCTCTTCGTGTTGAGCTTAACAGCTTAAATGAAGAGACCTTATATCGTATTTTGACAGAACCCAAAAATGCACTTATCAAACAGTATATAGCATTGATGAAGGTTGAAGGTGTAGCGTTGAACTTTGAGGAAGAAGCACTGAGAGCCATTGCACACTATTCACTGCTTGCCAATGAAAAGACTGAAGATATAGGTGCCAGACGTTTACATACAGTAATGGAAAAGATCCTCGAAGAGATCAGTTTCTCAGCCGACGAACACAAGGGTGAAACTATCCATGTGGATAAAGCATTGGTAGAAGAGAAGATAAGCAAAGTGGTTGAAGATGAAGATGCAACCCGCTATATACTGTAAGGCTGTATTGAATCAGAGCAAAGCTCTCATAATGTAGCACTCTATACTAGGATGAATTTAAAACGAGGCGAAAGTTAAGAGGCACTTAAAAGGAAAATGAAATGTTTGATCATGAAAAAGAAGAAGTAGATACCAAAGCTGGCTTTGTTGCAGTGGTGGGAAGGCCTAATGCGGGGAAAAGCACATTACTCAATCACATCGTCGGTGAAAAGCTTGCAATGGTTTCAAAGAAAGCACAGGCAACACGTAAACGTATGAACATTATCGTCATGCATGATGATGCACAGATCATTTTTGTGGATACGCCAGGTATTCATGAAAAAGAGAGACTTTTGAATCAATTTATGTTGGATGAAGCACTCAAAGCGATGGGGGACAGTGATCTTATTATTTTCCTTGCACCTGTCACAGATAAGCTTACAGAGTATGAAAAATTTTTAAAACTTACGCAAGCCAAAGGTGTTAAGCACATCGTTGTGCTTACTAAGATCGATCATGTAAAGCAGGGTGATATATTGGCAAAGTTGGGTGAGTATCAGAAATATCAAGACTGTTTTGAAGCGATCATCCCTTTTTCTGTTAATAAAAAAGTAGGTAAAAAACAACTGCTTGATGAGATATGTAAGCATCTGCCAAGCTCTCCTTTCCTCTACGACCCTGAGATCCTCACCACAGAACATATAAGGAATATCTATAAGGAACTCATTCGTGAGTCTATTTTTGAGAACCTCAGTGATGAAATACCTTATGAGAGCGATGTGACCATAGAAAAGATCGACGAGGGTGACAGCATGGATAAAGTCTATGCAACGATCGTTGTGGAAAAAGAGACACAAAAAGGGATGATCGTAGGCCAAAAGGGTGCAGGGATCAAGCGTGTAGGTAAACTTGCACGTGAACAGATGGAACTCTTTTCAGGTAAAAAAATATTTTTAGACCTTCATGTCGCTGTTAAAAAAGGGTGGAGTAAAAACAAGGATGGCTTAGAAGAGTTTGGTTATATCATTTAAAATTGAGAAAGAATTTTTTCATAAAGCTGTATAAATAGCCTATATAGCAGGTACTTTCTGGTAAATTAAATATCAACAATTAAAAAAAGTTATATTTTTAGAAAGTTTTACATTTTGTAAGATTGTTTTAATATTATAACATATATAATTGGTCAACAAGGAAGGAAGTTTAAAATGTTTTTGAAAAAAAATTCGTCAGAATCGACTGTAAAAAATGTTGTTACGCTTAATGCATACACAGGTAAAAGTTATGCATTTAAAAATGATGTATTTAAACCTTTAGATAAGCTCACTTACAATACTTCAAATTTTATTACCTCGTATGTAAATAATAGAGATATTATTAGTACAAAAGTAAATATAAGTAGAAATATTCCCGAAGAAGATATTGCAGATATACTCGATATCAAAGCTTATGAAGAGTTAGGCCTGGATCAGGCTCATACGTATACTATCTCTTCGGTTGAACTTGAAAGTTCAGGGGAAGAGAGAGAATATCATATCTTCGTTGCTGAACCGGAGTCACTTGATGAACTCTATCTCCCTATAAAAGAGCAAACAAAATATATTGACCTCATTGTCCCGGCACCACTTCTTTATAAACCACTGTATAAAAAAGAGATACTACAAGACAATAAAGCACACTGCTTTGTTTACTTTACGAAAAATGATGCGTTTGTAACGGTGTATGAGAATGGTCAATATCTCTATTCGAAATCCATAGATTTCTCTTTAGAACAGATATACGATAAATATTGTGAGTCTATAGGTGAAAAAGTTGATGAAAAAGAGTTTTACACTGTACTAGAATCAGAAGGTCTTAAAACAACAAACAGTGACTATCAACAAAGTTTTATGAAAATCTTTGCTGATGTCTTTATCACGATTAATGACATCATTATTTATGTAAAGAGAGCATTTGAGTTAGATACCATAGATCAATTGTTTATAGGAAGTGAAAAAGGGCCTATTATCGGGTTAGATGACTATAGTCAGAACTATTTAGGTTTACACTCATCAGATTTTAATTTCAACTATAATGTATCAAGTGATGAATGGTATACGGATCAATTACAATATTTGATGCTCCTAAGTTCATTTGACTATATGGAAGATGAATCTTCTTTTGTCAATTTAACTACGTATCCACGTGCACCATCTTTTGTCAATAGAGCAAGCGGTCAGTTCATTATTTCAAGTGCTGCTGCTATTGCTTTGAGTTTGGCATATCCTTTGGTCTACCTGGTAGGTTCCTATGTAAATGATGCAAAAATTTATGCATTAACAATTGAAAATAATAAACTCACAGCCGAATCGAATAAGTATAAAAAAATACTGAGTGAGAAGAAAAGCCAGATCAAAATGTTAGATGACAAGATAAAAGTATTATCCGATACATATGATGGAAAATCAAAGATGCTTACATCTATTTACGATAAAAAAGTAAATTACCGTTTGAAGTCAGGGATCTATCATACGCTTGCTAAAGAGCTTGATCAGTTTGACGTACATGTAGAGATGTTAAAAAGTGAGAAGGACACATTGTGGCTCTCCTTACTTAGTTCAGATGACAGAAAATTTACAGAAGTGATTAAATATATGTCTGATACCCATTTTGATGAAATCATTGAAATAGATATCGAAAGAATCCAAAAAGACCCTGAGAGTAATTACTATGCAGGTCTGTTAAAGGTTGTATTAAGATGAAATATTTAGAAGATAAATTAGAAGCATTAGATATCTATTTTGCTCCTAAAAAAGAGAGCGAAAAATGGGTAGTGATCCTTGGTATAGCCGGTATTATAGCATATTTAGGATATGCCTATTTATTACCTTATACAGAAGATCTCTACAAAAAAAGTGAACGAAGTAAAAAAAGCATACAAAAAAGTATAAAAGACAACAATATCTATCTTAACTCTATCACAGTGAGCGGTGATCGTGAATACTATGTGAAGAAATTTGATAATGATATCGTTGTCAAAAAGAAAAAGATCGTCGATACAACGAACAAGATCAAATTTATAGACTCGAATTTGGAAAAGCTTTCTGATATGTTGTTCAATCAAAAAAGTTGGTCTATATTCTTAAATTCAGTGACACATAAAGCAGAGATACAAAATGTTGACCTGGAATATATTACGAATAAATATGTCAGTGAAAATACAGGTAGTTTTGGTCATGTTTTAGAAATCGGTATAGGTTGTAAGGGACCCTATAAGAATATTGTGAAGTTTATGAATGAACTTGAGCAAAATGTTTTGGTAACAGATATCTTTGAATCCAAATTGGTTTCGGATACTAATTCATCAGATACTATAGCAGATATTAATATTTCAGTATGGGGGATAAATCACTAATGAAAAAGATATTTTTATTACTATTACCACTGACAGTGCTCTTAAATGCAGATTTATCTGTTAAACAGATACAAGATATGATTTTTAAAATACACGAAAAACGTGAGGGTGTGGATTTAGCAACTTTAGAGAGTACAAAGGATCCATTTGTACGCCTACAAGTAGAGAATAATGTGACAAAAGTCGCAGTAAATGATACCAATGAAGCGAAATTAGTACTGCATGCTATAGTAAATGGCAAAGCTTATATTAATGATTCATGGAACAGTCTTGATGATAGTGTTATGGGCTATACATTAAAATATGTAGGTGAAAGAGGTGTGGTACTTCGAAATGAGAATCACATTAAAAAATTATTTCTTCATGATAAGAGAGATAATTTCATAAAGTTGGAAGAAAGGTAATAGAATGAAAAATATACATACATCAGGATTTAAGTTTCTTGTAGTACTAGCAATGCTATTAGGGTTTACTCATAACCTCTCAGCAGGAAGTTGTTCTACAAAGTTATTTAGTGTGACGATAGACAGTAAATTGACCATTAGGGATGTTATAGACAATCTTGCAGATACATGTGGATTGAGTGTGATTGTAAAAGATGATGCTGCAAAGTTACGGATGAATAACAATCTTTATTATGTAAAGTTGAAAAACAGTACATTAAAAGGTTTTTTAAATACGATCCTTAAAGACAATGACCTCAATTATACACTCAATGGAAATAAACTGACGATCTCATATTTGATCACACGTACATTCCGTATTCATTATATTTCTGGACAGAGAAAAGGTGTGAGTACTGCCAATGTGACTATTGCCGGTAGTGAAGACTCTGCTCAGCAAGCAGGAGGTGGTGCTAATTCGAGCCAGTCATCGTCTAAAACAGGTATAGAGATAGAAAGTACGGATGAGTTCCAATTTTGGAAGACGGTCGAAGCAGAGATACAGCGTATCTTGATCGGTGCAGCTGATGGAAGTACCCATTATACAAGATCTGGTGATACATGGACGGGTCCGGATGGTAAAGTGTGGGAATATAATCCTTTGGCACCAATCGTGAATCCGGAAGCAGGTATGGTGACAGTAACAGGTACAGATCGACAGATCAACAGAGTGGCTAGGTATGTACATGAACTTACAAAACAGATCAAATCACAAGTATTGATCGATATACGTATTCTTAGTGTATCCTTTGATGACAGTACTACAACTGGGGTTGACTGGTCTCAACTCTATAGTTTGCAGAACCAAACGATCAATAGTATCCTCATGGCACAGAAAAATATAGCTGAGTTTACATTTGATACAACAGACGGTATAACAGAATATGCAGCCTCACCTGATACAAGACCAAGTAATGCACAACTTTTCAGTGCTACAGGAAGTACAGATGTAACTGAAGTGGTGAAATTCTTATCGACGCAGGGAGATGTCAAATCTGTCTCAAGCCCTCGTGTGATGGCTCTCAACAACCAACCTGCATTGATCAGTGTAGGGCAAGAGCTCTTCTATAAGATCAAGTCTTCGAGTACAGCATCAAGTACAGGTGGTGCTGTTGCTGCAGAGGGTGAGGTTGTTGATTCTGTCTTTGCCGGAGTTCTACTGGACATTACACCGGAGATCGATAGTAACGGAATGATTACCTTAAAGATCAACCCATCTATTTCGGATACAATAGATACCGTTACAACAGGTGCAGGTGCAAGAACGATCCCGCCTGATTTAGTTAAACAACAGATCGCCTCTGTGATCAAGGTAAAAGATGGGGAGCATGCTATACTTGGAGGGCTTATATCGACACAAACAGGGTTTAAAGACAATCATGTACCACTTTTGGGTGATATCCCTGGGTTAGGTACTTTATTTAAACGTCAAGAGAAAATTAATACAGTAGAAGAGTTGGTATTTATTATCACTCCACATATCGTTAAAAATTCTAAGTCTGTTTCATTAAAAGACTTGGGATATGCAAAGTTAAATGAAAAGTAGATATGAAGCTGCTAAAAATGTATTCGTTGATTCGGTAGATATTGACGATTACATTGATCTAGATTCTTCAGTCACGGCTTTTCAACAATTGCAGCATAGCATGAATAAGCCGCTGAAGATGATCTTACTATTTGGTAAACCTGGTACAGGTAAAAGTATTTTACTCACTCGAGTCCAGGAAAAACTAAAGCACCAAAAAGAGATTCACTATTTTGATACACCTGCGATCAATGAAAAAGAGTTTTTTCATAAATTATTTAAAGTTTTAACAAAAAAGGATCTACCGAGCAACACGGAAGTGAATTTTGCTTCATTAGTTGATTTCTGTAAAAACCTCAGAGGTAAAAGAGAGATCATTATCTTACTGGATGAAGCACAAATGTATAGTCCTGAGATGATGGAAAAGATTCGCCTTCTTTCTGACAGCCGTGCTGTCAAATTTGTCGTTTCTTTACATAAAACAGAAGATGAAGATTTGATAGCCAAAGAGCATTTTCAATCTCGTATATGGGAAGTGATCGAGCTTAAAAATGCTACAAAGGAAGATCAGACTGCCTATATCCATAAAAAACTTTTAAAGAAGAATCTTTTTGAAATAGCAAACAGTATTAAAGCGAAGAATATTAAACGTATTCACAAATATACTAAAGGTAATTACCGAGAGTGTAATAAACTTTTGTTTACTATTTTTGAAATTTGTGAATATTATGATAAAAATGAACCCTCAAAAGTGAACTATACGAAGATATCAGACCGAATTATTGAAATGGCAGCACTGAAATTAGGATACATTCATGTATGATATAAAACAGTTAGAGGAAGAGTGGAAACGATATAGGAAGAAAAAGTTAAAACCTTGGTATATAGGCTTTGGAATTCTTGTTATTTTAGCCATTTTTATTATTTTTTTTCAAACAAATAGTAACATGAATATTGGTACTTTGAAAGGCTATTTTGAGACTTCAAATGTCAACCGAACTCTTGAATACAATGAAGCGTCTAAAAATAGTGTAACGTCTGATAGGATGAATGTCAAAGAGAGTGTACTACTTGATAAGGCTTTGGACAACTTGGAAGTCAAAGAGAATATGATAGAGATGGCTGATAAAGTGGAGAAGACACATAACAATATACTGGTCGATATACCTATACTTGATGACAGTAATGAAAATAACTCTGAAGAAGAGATCGTGGCAGAGAAGAAAATACATCTAGAGATCATTGATTCAACAAGTGTCTCAGGATATAAAGATGTAGAGAAGCGTTTTTTTGAATCACATGACATAGATGATGCTTTATTTTTAGCTAAAAGTTATTATAAAAATGGAAATTATCAAAAAGCTGAATATTGGGCATTGGAGACGAATAAACTTGATGAGAGTAAGGAAGAGAGTTTACTTATTTTTGTCAAATCAAAAGTCAAATTGGGCCGTAAAAATGAAGCCTTGTCTATTTTAAATGCTTATCTGAAACAGTCAGACTCACGAGAAGCAAAAAAGTTATTATATCGGATTGAAAATGATAAATTATAAAATTAAGTTAAGTATTATGGTATACTTTTTGAATATAGTTGGGAGCGGTAAATGGTAAAACTCATTGAAATCATGCTTAAAGAAAACCTTATCACGAAAGAAGCGATTTCTACATTGGTGAAAAGCAGACCTCCCAAAAAGATTTCCTTTGCAAACCTCTTAGCAGAAGGGATGACAGATCTGCATACAGTGGAGATCTTTCTGGCTAAGAAGATAAGGCAGGGTGTGATTACTTTGTCACATCTTGAGAAGATCGAAGGAATCAACATTATTCCTATCATAGAAGAGGTGGCAAAAACACTGCATGTAGAATATATTGATCTGGATGATGTTGAAATTGATATGAAACTCTTTTCAAAAATTTCATACAGTCAATTGCTCAAATATAATATTATACCTATAGAAGAGAGTGACTTGCATGTACTTATTGTATTTGATGATCCTCTTGATATGGCAGCCCAAGATGCCATACAAAGACTTTTCCCGAAGAAACCTATACGTATTGCTATTGCTAAACCATCGCAGATCAACCAGCATTTGCAGCGTCTAGAGATCAATGAGAGTATTAAAGGGTTGGTTGCAGATATTCGTAAGGATCTGGCACAAGAGGGAAAGGTTGATGAAAAAGCGGATGAATCGCCTGCGGTTCTAAAATTGATCGATGTGATATTGAAATCAGCTATATTTGCAGGTACCAGTGATATTCATATTGAAGCAATGGAAAAAAACTGTATTGTCAGGTTCCGTGTAGACGGTATATTACGTCAAAGTTTTACATTCGATAAAGATATTTTTAACCCGTTGGCTTCTAGAATGAAACTACTTTCAAACCTGGATATTGCAGAAAAAAGAAAACCACAGGATGGTAGGTTCTCGGCGACCGTATCACAAAAAGATTTTGACTTTAGGGTTTCAACGTTGCCTACGATATTTGGTGAGTCAATTGTTCTTCGTATCTTGGATAAGTCCAAAGCGATGATCAGGCTTGAAGAAGCAGGTATGAGTAAATTTTGTTATGACAGATTTTCTGAATCGATCAAGGTACCCTATGGTATTGTGCTTGTTACCGGGCCTACCGGATCTGGTAAAACGACTACGCTTTACGGTGCACTCAATGCGATCAAAGATGTAAAAGATAAGATCATCACAGTGGAAGACCCGGTGGAGTACCAGATGGGTGGTTTACAGCAAGTACATGTCAACCCAAATGTTGGTCTGGGTTTTGCAGATGCACTTAGATCTATACTCAGACAGGATCCAGACAAAATCATGATTGGGGAGATCAGGGATAAGGAGACATTGAGAATTGCCATTCAAGCAGCATTGACGGGCCACCTTGTTCTCTCTACTCTGCATACCAATGATGCGATCTCTGCAGTTACAAGAATTTTGGATATGGGTATTGAAGAGTATCTGGTCAGTGGTGCATTGGTTGCGATTCAGGCACAAAGGCTTGTTCGTAAAATATGTGTTCACTGTAAGAAAGAGACGGTACTTGATGTAACGCTTAGAAAATCAGTAGAAGAGTACCTCCCTGAAAACCCTACTTTCTATATAGGAGAAGGGTGTAAAGAGTGTGGACATAGCGGTTATGCAGGAAGGGAGATGATATCTGAAGTGTTAACTGTCAGTGAAACGATGTCACGTATGATCGCAAATAACGCATCTAAAGAAGAATTGACACAACAAGCTGAGGAAGAAGGATTCATTACGATGTTTGAAGATGGTGTCCATAAAGCATTGGAAGGTAAAACGACCATTGCAGAAATTTATAGAGTAGCGAGGTTATAAGATGAAATATTTTAATGTAACAGTAATGGAAAAGGGTAAAAAAAGACAAGAGCTAGTGAAAGCCGTCAATAAAATGGCAGCCATTGACCTTGCGAAACAAAAATTTCCTATGACAATGGTGATGAAGGCTATGGAGACATCAGCACCTCTTGAAGATAGTTTATCTGAACTCCTTTCAGGAGTTCAAAAGTCATTTAAATCCAAGATACCACTCAATGATAAAATATCAACGATAAGACAAATCGCCGTCATGACCGATGCGGGTATTCCTATTAATGATACATTGTTGGAAGTTGCAGAAAATACTGAGAATAAACAGCTTAAAGAGATCTATACAACGATCAATAAAGATATTAATTCAGGTAATAGTATCTCAAATGCGATAGAGCCGTATACGAATGAGTTTGGGCATGTTGCTATCGCTATGACAAATCTTGGAGAGAGAACAGGTAATATTTCAGAGTCTTATCACAAGCTTGCAGATATACTTGAAACGATCAGAGATAATACGGCAAAATTTAAAAAAGCCATTAGAACACCATTGATCACATTGGCCGCAATGGCTATTGCATTTACTATCTTGATCATGGTGGTTGTACCAAAATTTAAAGATATTTTTGCTAGATTTAAAACAGAACTTCCAATTCCTACACAGATACTGCTTAAACTGGAATGGGCATTCACTAATTATGGTTTACTCATTCTTTTTATCCTGTTTGCTTCTGTCGTTGTTGTAAAATATCTCTATAAAAATAATACAGATTTTAAATACCAGATGGATAAGATGATGATACACCCAAAGTTTTACTTGATCAATAAAGCGATCTTTCTCTCTACTATGCATAAATACAATTTGGTCTTTGGCCAGTTGGTTAAATCAGGAATTCCTGTCTCTGAAGCATTGGAGACGGCTGTCGGTATGGTTGATAATGCTGTGATCAAAGAAAAGTTGTTAACGGTGAATGCAAACATTGGCCGTGGTATGAGTCTGGCTGAAGCATTCCAGTTGACCGGTCTGTATGAAAATATGTTGCTTCAGATGATAAAAGCGGGTGAAGCGGGTGGTCAATTAGATGCCATGATGGATAAAGTGACCGATTATTATGATATGCGATTCCAGGATCTGATCGATAATCTTGCTGCCTATATAGAACCGATCATGCTCTTCTTTATTGCAGCATTGGTACTTCTCATGGCTCTGGGTATCTTTATGCCAATGTGGGATCTTGGACAAGCGGTAAAATAGACCATAGAAGAGAGAATAATTTTCTCTCTTCTTTTTCTTAATTATAAGCGATGGTGTTTAATCGCTTTTTCTAAATCCTCCATGGTGTCAATACCAAAACTCTCTGTGTCTACCTCTATCATAGCAACTTCATATCCATGATAGAGGGCTCTAAGTTGTTCGAGTTTCTCTATATCTTCCAATGGTGCAGGTTCAAGCATACAAAATTGATGTAATGATTTGACAGTAAAGCCATAGATACCCAAATGCCCTTTGTAGGCATCAAAGTGATGGTCTCTTGGATAGGGAACTTTTGCTCTTGAAAAATAGAGTGCCAGGTCATTGGTATCTGTGACAACCTTTACGATATTTGGATCATCCGCCTCCGGATTTGAAATGGTTTTGTAGCAGGAATTCATCATAATACGTGCATCTTCTTTATTCTTTTTTGTTAGATCATAGATAGCCTGTACGACATCAGTTTCGATAAAGGGTTCATCCCCCTGTACATTGATAATGATCTCATCTTCATCAAGATCCAATTTTTGTGCTGCTTCGTAGATACGATCAGTACCGCTCTGATGTGTATCGGACGTGAGTACGGCTTGAACTCCGTGAGTAAGTGCTATGTCTATGACTTCCTGTGAGTCTGTGGCTATGACAACGGTATCTATATCTTCAACAGCCTTTGCTGTTCTGACAACCATCGGTACACCTCCGATATCTGCTAAAACTTTATTGGGAAAGCGGCTTGATCCTATGCGTGCAGGGATAATAATCATAATTTAACCTTTATATGTTATAACTTTAATGAATTTTACACTTTCTATGCTAAGATACAAGACTTTAAAGGATGTCAATGAACAAAGCACTTTTTCTTCTCAATATGGGTGGTCCCAATGATCTGGATGAAGTAGAACTTTTTTTACATAATATGTTCTCAGATAAAAACATTTTGCCAACTAACCCTATGACACGTGCATTGGTTCGTAAAATCATTATAACTAAACGTCTAGATGATGCAAAAGAGAGCTATACGCATTTGGGTGGGAAATCCCCTTTATCTGAGTTGACGCAGAAACTTATCGATAAACTGCAATGTAGGTTGGATATACCTATTTATGCTGCCATGCGTTACGTGCCCCCTTTTGCAGGAGATGCTTTAAAGCAGTGCAAAGAAGAGGGTGTAGATGAGCTTATACTCTTTCCGATGTATCCACAATACTCAACCACTACCACACTCTCCTCTTATGAAGACATTATTGGAAGATGTAAAGCTTTGGATTATCATCCAAAGATCACTATGTCTACATGCCAATATTTTGATGATATAGATTACATTCAAGCAAATGTAGCGCAGATAGAAAAAGCGATAGGAGATAAGGACACTAGAGAATATGACCTGCTCTTGTCTGCACATGGGCTACCCATGAGTATCATTAAAGCAGGAGATCCTTACCAACGTCAAGTTGAATCGAATGTCAGTGCGATTAGAACATTGTTAGCAGTGAAAGGGATTGTGTTTAAAGATGTGAAGCTGGTCTATCAATCTAAAGTTGGATCTGCATCCTGGTTAGAACCCAACCTGGTGGATGTATTACGTAATCCTGTCAATCGTAAAGTACTGATCTATCCTTTGGCATTTACCATTGATAACTCTGAAACACTGTTTGAATTGGATATAGAACATCGCGAGATCGCCGAAAAAATTAAATATGATGATTATATCGTAGCCGAATGTATGAATGACAGTGATGCATTTGTAGATCTCATTGTAAAGTATGTCTCAAAAGAACCAACGCCTATGTTTCCTTGTGCTGACTGCAGTATCTGTCTCTGTTGTGGAGCGGGACAGCATGATGAGACAACGTATTGATGGTTACCATCACCTCCCCTAGTGTATATACTACTGAAGTAAATCGTTCGAAATTCATTACGCATCTCGTACCTATCGCAGCGTATGAAGGGTTACAAGCCAAACTGAAAAGTGAGCATCCCAAAGCAAATCATGTGGTCTATGCTGTACGCCATCTCAATGAATTTGGACAAATTGTTGAAAACGCTTCTGATGAGGGAGAACCCAAGGGGTGTGCAGGTGTACCTGCACTGAATGTTTTGCGTGGCGAAGCACTTATTAATTGTGCAGTACTCATTGTACGTTACTTTGGAGGCATAAAGCTTGGTACAGGCGGTATGGCCAGGGCCTATGCAGAATCGGTCAAAAATGTCTTGAATGAGGCAACTTTGGTGCCTTATGAAAAGCAGATAACCTATGAGTTTGAAACAGGCTATTCAGAAGTGGACAAAACACTCTATAGACTGAAACATTTAGGTTTAACACATTATGAACGTGATTTTGGTGTGGATAAAGTGGTCTGGAAGTTAACTGGGAGTGAAAAGAAAATTGAACAGTTGAAAGAAGAAGGCTTATAAAGCCTTCTTGTCGTTCTTATAGAGATATTCTCCCTATAATGCCTCTTCATCCTCTTCACCGGTTCTGATACGGATCGTTTTAGAGATATCAGATACAAAGATTTTACCATCACCGATTTTACCTGTCTTAGCATGTTCTTTAATGGCTTCAATCGCTTTGTTTAGATAGTCATCATTGCTGACAATAATCTCAATTTTTACTTTAGGAATGAACTCTACTACATACTCTGCACCTCTGTAGAGTTCCGGATGACCTTGCTGTCTTCCATACCCTTTTACTTCAGAGACTGTCATCCCTTCTATACCTTGTTCGACAAGCGCATCCTTTACATCTTCAAGTTTAAATGGTTTGATGATCGCTTCAATTTTTTTCATTTGTTATCTCCTTATATGCTACGTTTAAATTCTGGGTATGACTCTATACCACACTCTGTCGCATCGATTCCCTCAAGTTGTTCTTCATCATTTGCACGAAGTACAAAGACTTTGTTAATAATGTATATTGTAATCCATGAAAGTGGAAAAACAATCATACCTACAACAAGTATACCTTTTAATTGTGTCCAGATGCTTACATCTGCTACAAAAATACCTACTGCAAGTGTACCCCAGATACCATTGATCAAGTGAACAGACAATGCACCCACAGGATCATCCATTCTGAATTTATCAAAAATAGGTACAAAGAGGACAACCAAGGCCCCACCGATCGCACCAATGAGAATAGGGGTATGGATATCATATTGGTCTGGTCCGGCTGTAACGGCGACAAGTCCACCTAGTGCACCGTTGAGTATGACCGTGATATCGAATTTCTTATATCTAAAGTACGTCAGTAGCCATCCTGCGATAGCACCTGCAAGACCCGCTGTATTGGTGTTCATGATAGTGAGTGCCACTGCATCAGCATTCTCTTTTGAGGAGATCGCTCCCACAGAACCACCGTTAAACCCAAACCAACCGATCCAAAGTAAAAGCGCTCCCAATGTGACCAAAGGGATATTGGATGCGGGGATAACACGAACGATATTGTCTTTGTATCTTCCGCGTCTAGGCCCCATGATGAGAATGGCTGCAAGCAGTGCCCAACCTCCCGTAGAATGTATCACTGTGGATCCTGCAAGATCGGAAAGTGATGAGATATCCAAGGCTGTACCGGCTAAAAAATTTGCTCCCCATGTAAGGTTTACAATAACCGGATAGATCAATGCTCCAACAACAATGGTGAATATAGCCAAAGGCAGGATACGGGAACGTTCACTTACCCCACCACTCATGATATTGACTACTTTACCTACAAATGCCATTTGAAACATAAAAAATGCCCATTTACTCATACCGTTTTGATGATCCCAGCTTCCAAATGCAAGCTCATAACCTATCAGTAAAAATGCTAGAGAAGCGACCGCATAGATCATTACGTTTACAGTCAGTACTGATGTGACATTCTTTGTTCGTACCAATCCCGCTTCAAGCATAGCAAAACCCGGCACCATGAAGATGATAAGGGTCATGGCGAAGAGTGCGAAGAAGGTATCTATGACGAAATTTATTTCCATAGTTAGTTCCTTATATTCTAGATGTTGGTATTGTATCGATTATTGGAATAGATTGGAAGTGGATATTGCTCGAAAATGTAGCAGTTTAAAAAATATAATGGTTTAACTAAGAAGAAAAGTGATTAAAAATTAATCATTAGAGCAGGGAGAAGCGTTTTACTTCTCCCTCTAAAAAATTAGAGTTCGAAAGGCATTGTTTTCCTCCCCCTAAAAGATTAGAGTGCGTCAGCGTCAGTTTCATCTGTTCTGATACGAACGACATGGTCGATCGTACTTACAAAGATCTTACCGTCCCCAATTTTACCTGTTTTAGCAGATTCATTGATGATCTTGATCGCAGTCTCTGCATAGGCATCCGTGCTTACGACAATCTCAATTTTAATTTTTGGGATAAATTCAACCACATATTCAGCACCTCTGTAAAGCTCTGAGTGCCCTTGCTGTCTTCCGTAACCTTTGACTTCAGATACAGTCATACCTTCAATACCAGCCTCTACAAGAGCATCTTTTACATCTTCTAGTTTAAATGGTTTGATTATTGCTTCAATTTTTTTCATTATTCAATCCTTTATAAATTATAGCGTAGTGCATGCCTTAGGCATTCACTACATTTTCACCGTGAACAGTTTCATCAAGACCAGTTGACTCAGTTTCTTCATCTACTCTTGCACCACCTGTGACTGCTGAAGCGATATAGTAAACGATCACAGTTCCGATAAGTGTAAAGAGACCAACAACTACAACTGATTCAAGTTGTACCATGAATTGTCCCATTCTGTCACCGCTCTCTTTAAGTGGACCGTCCCAAAGTAGATCTTTGTCATCAAGTGCAAGAAGACCTGTTGCAAGCGCACCCCATAGACCTGCTAGGAAGTGGATACCAAATGCATCAAGAGAATCATCATAACCAAGTTTTTTCTTCAATGTTACAACACCGAAGAATGCAACGATCGAACCAACGATACCTACGATGAATGCTCCACCAACGCTTACAAAACCAGCGGCAGGTGTGATCGCAACAAGACCGGCAATGATACCTGAAGCAATTCCAAGAAGTGTCGGTTTTTTAAAGACAAACCACTCAAGAAGCATCCAAGTTACAGCAGCAGCAGCAGTTGCAACAGTTGTTGTCATGACAGCAAGACCAGCGATAGCGTTTGCACCGAATGCAGAACCACCATTAAATCCATACCAACCGAACCATAATAATGCGGCACCCACAGCAGTAAGAAGGATACTATATGGTTTCATAGCAACTTTAGGGTATCCAGCTCTCTTACCAACCAATAGTGCAAGCACAAGACCAGCTAAACCACCATTCATGTGTACAACTGTACCACCGGCAAAATCAAGTGCACCGGCATCAAAAAGAAGTGCACCGTCACCACCCCATACCATGTGAGTCACAGGAGCATATACAAGAAGGCCCCAAAGGATCACAACTACCATCCAAGTTGAAAACTTCATACGTTCGATCACAGAACCTGCAGCGATCGCTACAGTAATAGCAGCAAACGTACCTTGGAATGCAATAAATACATACGTAGGGTATGAACCAGAAAGGTCAGTCCACTTAATACCATCAAGCATCACATTACCGAATCCACCAAACACATTTTGAAGCATAGCGCTTTCATTGGTTCCAAATGCGAGAGAATAACCTGCAATGATCCATACTACAAAGGCTACTACAAATGCACCCATTACCATTGCATAGGTATTGAGTACGTTTTTAGCTCTTGTCATACCGCCATAGAAAAGTGCCAGTCCTGCTGGTGTCATAAGAAGTACAAATGCTGTTGATACCATCATCCATGCTGTATCACCTGTGTCCAGTTTATCTTCAGCAAAAGCGAAGATAGGCAAAAACATTGCCATAAGAGCCGAAAGTTTTAGTTTCATGCTATTTCCTTTTAAATTAATTTTTAACAAGACAATAGTAACATGAATGATAATTTTTTATCTTTGCTTTCTGATTAATTTTTAATCAATAGGCCTAACTTATTGAATAAGAGGTATTTCCAGTTTAATCGAGTGTTCTTTAAGAACACATTTGATCTGGCTCGTCTCTGCATGGCTGCATATCTCATCATCTGTATCTGCGTAACGTCCATTGGCAAGTATGGAAAGCTGGGCGATAGATACTCTTTTATCATCTATTATGACATGCTGACCAACGAGTAGCGTCAGAGAGATATCAATGGAGTCTGAAGACCTAAATGCATTGAGTGTTTTTCTTATGAGTTTAGAGAAATTATTTTGGTCTATTTTAAATTGAGGTAGATCCTGATCGGTTAGAAGTTTAAGAGGATTGGCGTTTTTTGTTCTAAAGAGTGCTATATTTGCCTCAAGCAGGATGTTAATATCGGTGGTAATGAGTTTGTCTTTTTCTATTTTACGTGCTGGTTTGATACGCGGAGTGTTGTATAGACGTAAAGAGATCTGTTCTTCATTCTCATATCCTACTGCAATAGCATGAAAGTTGTAGGTGTCATAATTCAGTGCTAGTGAGGTGGTCTTATAACCAAAAGTTTGAGGTGCATAAGATAAAGCAATATCATAAAGCTCTTTTTTAGTGACATACCCAAATAAAATCTCTGCAGCATTATTGAGGTAGAGTATTTTTCCCTGATCATTAAAAAGAATGAAAGGATTGTTGTCCCATTCTATAAAAGATTTAAAATCAATCGATGTTGTGCTCATGTATCTTCTTTCTAAGTGTGTTTCTGTTGATCCCCAAAACCTGTGAAAGTTGCAGCTGTGACCCAAACTTATGAAGTCCCGCTTCTATAAGAGGTCTCTCATATAAGCCTAGGTGTTCCCTGTATGCATCATTACCGTCAAGGTGTGTAAGTAAATAGTGGTAAAGTATCTCTTCTATATCTTGCGCATGCATGCTTTGTTTCATAATGTGTATATAGACTGACCTTTTGAGACTTTTAGTGTTTTTAGTAAGATTTAGAGGGATGTGCTCAGAGTCACATGTATCCTCTTCTATCATCAACGTGGAACATGCCTCTTTAATGAAGAGCTCTTTTAAATAATCGATGTCTTCAGGACGCTCTTGCAGTGATGGCATGGTATAGATAAAAGCAAAAAGGTCATCAATGAGCTCTGGGTTGCCCATATAATCTGCTGTAGCAATAATGCGTTTATTGGTAAAGTCAAGAGAATTTTGATTACTGAGCTTTTCAAAGTTGGTGATGATAAGCTCATCATTGTGTTCAAGTGCCTCTTCCACTTCTTTTTGATCACTACCTGACACTAAAGGTGTATCGGGGAAAAGGTATCGTGCAAGTGACTTCTTACCTGTATGTGCTTCACCGATGATGATCGATGATACAAAAAGTGTTTTTGTGAGGGTAAAACTCTTGATGATATGTTGTATTTTATCTGATTTGCTAAAAAATGTTTCCATAATACTCTTTGGGGTGTTTAATAATTAATCATTTATAATACAAAAATTAAAATAAAAGTATGTTAAAATAACTTAGTTTATGAACAAAGGGATTTCATCAAAGCATCATTTCAAAGGTTTTACCGACATTTTTCTTACTTGGAACTAGAACAGGCTGTTGAGTATTTCTCTATTTTGGGCGGTATCGGCAAAGATATAGAATTGGACTATTTTGATGATGTCTTTTCTATGGTTGAGTCAAATTTTGTGCAAAATTTCTCAAAATTTCAAGCACTTGTCTCGCCCTCATATCTTTTGGAAAGTCCGTATCGTGAAATTCTCATGGCAGTAGCCAGAGGGGACGGAAAACTTTACTCCGTACTTAGAAAGGCAAAAGTAAGTGAGGCTCTGGGAGAGAAGATAGTCCAGGAACTGGTAGACTTAAATGTGCTGAGAGTCGAAGCTTCAAGAGAATCTCCATTGCGCAACCATCCCAAACACAAACTCAAAAAAGAGCAACGCTCCTACCGTGTACAGGATAAACTCCGTTTTGTACAGCCATTCATGCGTTTCTGGTTCGGTTTTGTGACCTATTATAAAAAAGATCTGGCTTTAGGGAAAGGGAATGCCTTTTTAAAGAACTTTGAAAAACATTATGAGCGTTTACGTTCTTTGGTCTATGAACAGCTTTGTGATGCACTTTTAATCCAGCATTATGCAGCGCATAATAGTATAGTGGATAGTGGAAGTTTTTGGAACATTCACAGTGAATTTGACATTTTAGCAGTAAGTCAAGATAAAAAGGTCATCTTGGGAGAGTGCAAATACAAAGACCGAAAAGTCTGTAAGAACGAACTCACCAAGCTTAAAGCCAAAGCAGCAGAGTCAGGTATAAACGTGGATGTCTATGCACTGTTTTCCAAAAGCGGCTTTTCAAATGAGCTGTTACAAACACAGGATGATGACCTGCTTTTATTTGATCTGAATGATCTGAAAGCACTTACTTCTTAGTACTTTCAACCTTTTCTTCACTGAATACCTCCTCCTTGTCGACCTTAACGCTTTCCAGGTAACCCGTTATCTCTGGAGCTTCATAGGCGATCCCCTCAGGTACTGCTTTTGAATGCAGTTGAACCGCACATTGTTTATAATTGGGTTCAAAGGACTTGGCGTCAAACTCAGGGATGGTGACCTTGTTGATGAGCTGTTCGTTGAAATGAAAAGGGACAAAGACATGACCTTCTCTGACTGTTTCACTTACTTTTACGATGACATCTTCAACTCGACCACGTCTACCTGAGAGTGCTATACGGTCACCGATGTGTACTTGGAGCTTAGCTGCATCTTTTGGACTTAACTCTACCCATGCTTCCGGGGCAAGAGCATCGAGTATACCTACAGTTCCTGTTTTTGTTCTGGTATGGAACTGTTCAACGGTTCTTCCTGTGTTGAGCATGAAAGGTAAACCTTCACCTGCTGTTTCAGAGAGTGGTTCCCAGTCTACAGCCAGGAGGTTTGCTTTTCCGTCCGATGTATTACACGCCATCTCCTCAGAATATAGACGCTTGGTACCATCGGGTGCATTTTCGTTGCAAGGCCATTGTATACCACCCAGCGCTTCGATACGCTCGTAGTCCATACCGCTGTAGTCACACAGTTGGCCTTTGCTCACTTTTTTAATCTCATTGAAGACATCTCTAGGGGTATGAAGATCTTTAAAAAGAAGATCGTATTTGCCTTCAAAGTATTTTGAAAACTCTTTGACTATGTCAAGATCGGCTCTACTTTCACCTAGAGGTTCTACCGCTTTTTTAGCATAGTTACAACGTCTTTCAGAGTTGGTATAACAACCCTCTTTTTCACTCCAGGTGGCTGCAGCAAAAACCACATCCGCAATTTGGGCCGTATCTGACAAAAAGGCATCTTGAACGACAAGAATATCAAGTTTCTTCAGTGCTGAACGTAAAGCATTCTGGTCAGGGTAAGAGACTAAAGGATTGGTTGCTACTACCCATAAAGCTTTTATTTCACCGCGATTGATCGCATCTATGATTTGAGGATAAGCATAACCTCTTGCTGTAGGTATGAGCTCCTCAGGGACATTGATGATCTCTGCAAAGTTTTGTCTGTCACTTTGGCTTGCATAATTTCTGTATCCGGGGATGGAAGAGGTAAAACCGAATTCTCTTGTACCCATCGCATTACATTGACCTGTGATAGACATAGGTGCAGCACCTTCACGACCAAGGTTCCCTGTAATCAAAGCAAGATTACAGATAGCAGATACGGTGTCTGTACCTATACTGCTTTGATTCACACCCATGGTCCATGCGCTCATTACTTTGTCCGCAGTGGCGTAAACTTTTGCCAAGTTATAGAGTTCTTTCACCTCGATACCTGTGATCTGGGAAACTTCCTGAGGAGGGTAGTTTGCCAGTATATGTTTTTTAAAGGCTTTATATCCG
This sequence comes from Sulfurovum sp. XGS-02, assembly GCF_023213175.1. GTDB lineage: Bacteria > Campylobacterota > Campylobacteria > Campylobacterales > Sulfurovaceae > Sulfurovum. Next base: position 1,537,408 of record NZ_CP093312.1, on the reverse strand, counting down.
TTCGTACGTTCCATGATGAATTTTTCATCTTCCCAACCCTGTTCCATAATAATGTAACATAGACCATTGATCAGTGCCAGATCACTTCGTGGAGCCAGAGGGACAAAGATATCGGCCATTTGTGATGTTTTGGACTTACGGGGGTCTACAACAATGATAGTCGGTTTTTTTCCGGTGACAGATTCATTTTTTGCAATATGAAGTTTTAAGATGGGATGATTGTCTGCAATATTCGCGCCAATAAGCAGTATAACATCTGCTTTTTCAAAATCTTCATAACAGCCGGTCGGGCCATCAGAACCAAAAGTTTGTTTGTACCCCATGACGGCAGAAGCCATACAAAGTGTGGTATTTCCATCGTAGTTATTAGTTTCAAGTCCGAGTTGAACAAATTTACCTAAAGAATAGAACTCTTCTGTCAGTAATTGCCCGGTGGAGATGACAGCAACAGCACCTTTCCCGTGTTCTGCTTGTATACGCTTGAACGCATCAGAGGTTGTCTGAAACGTCTCTTCCCATGTAGCGGATGTAAGCACTCCGTTTTTTCTGATCAGAGGAGAGCGTACACGAGAGTCGGCTTCGACCATTTGGTGTTCACTGAGACCTTTGGGACACAGAGTACCCATATTGACAGGATGCAGCGGATCCCCTTTGGAGTAAACGGCTTTACCGTTTTTTACACCGATATACATACCACATCCTACACCGCAGTATCCACAGGTTGAACGGACCCATTTATCGGGTGCTTTGCTTTTGGCGACTTTACCAAAGATAGGATCATCGAACAAGGCATATTTATCCTCTTTGATATCTGTACCTAAAAAGTCTTTTATTTTTTGTATGATACTCATTGTATATTCCTTTCTAGTGTCTCTGGTTACCGGCAAAGAAATTTCCTGCCAAACCTAAAGGCACCACTGTTCTGTAGAAGAGATATCTCCCTGCTAATTCACTGGTCAATGCACCGAGTGTTGAGACGATGAGTGTGGGAATTGCCAAATGTATTAGGCCGCTTGCGGTAAATAAAATAGCCAAGAGGGGCAAACCTAATGCAAAGAGTGACAATGAGAAAATCCTAAACTTCTTTACTGTACCGAAATGTTCTTGAAGCAGTATACGGCTTCTGTTATACTGGTAGTAGAGCGGGTCTTCTTTGTCTAAGTGTCGATAGAACATGACCTCTTCGAGTATGGCCAATGCCTGTCCCATACCTGCAAGTAGGGTGATAGAGAGTAAAACCATCACACCTTGTGTACCATTCGCTATGAGCAGGGCTGTGGCAATGAGTAAAAAACCTATGTAGCCTGAACCAAAAAAGCGTTTGGTGGTACTTTTTCTGTTCCAGCTTGGACGCGCTTTGATACGGTAGATCATTGATTGTGCATAGATACCGTAGATTCCAGTGGCAAGGGTAAGGGCCTCAAGGAGAAGCAGTCCTAAACCAGTGACATTGAAAAAGTAGCATATCGCCACAAGTGCAGCCAATCCTGTAAAGGCACCCAGGGCTATGGCCTCACGGGAAAGCCACGACGTTCTCCAGTTCTTCATTGCCATAAGTGCCATACCCGGTCTGCCTAAATGGAGTGCAGAAAGCGGTAAACCGATTGCAGAAGGCAAAAAGGCTAGCAGAGCCATAGCAAACGTAGGTTTGGGCAAGTTAAAGCCAAGTGAAAAGAGTAACTCTCCCAAAAAGAGTGCCAAAAATGCACCCAGACTTGTTTGTGTCAGTACGGTCATGAAAACCAGTGGGAGTTCAGGATGTGCAGGTTTGAGCAAATGCTCATCTGCAATGCGCAACGCTTCTCCCTCTTGGAGCTCTGGCAAGGTATAACGTGTCGTAGGTTTAGTGATCTCTATATCCGGCAGGTGAGGGGCGACACCTTCTTTTTTCATATCCTCTTCAAGCCACTGTTGGACACTGAAAGTTTCGATCTCTATCGCATTACTCGGGCAGGCCTGTACACAGGCAGGACTCTGGCCTGCTTCAAGTTTATCGGCACACATATGACACTTGGTGACGATACCCCGGTCTGCATTGAACGTAGGTACTTCGTAGGGGCAGTTCCAAGTACAGTATTGACATCCAATGCATGAAGGATCATCATGCCATACGATACCATTGTCAAATTTGATGTATGAGTTTGTAGGACAGCCTATGAGACATTCGGGTTCTATACAGTGATTACAGCTCATAGAGTTAAAAAGCTGAAGCGTATCAGGGAATGCACCCATCTCCAGCTCTCCGACCCTTCTCCATTTGATCTCATCGGGGTTTGCATTTTGTTCATTACAGGCGACTTCACAGCAGTGACAACCCACACAGGCAGTGGCATCAAAGTGAAAACGGAACTGTTCACCATCACCAAGTTCGGGCAAGTCGATACTGTAGTTACCACACTGCATACCGGTATTGGTTTTATGCTCGATGAAATTCTCTAACGGGGTATGCTTACTGAGTGCTTCGACCATTTATACCTCTTTAAGTGCCACGATCAGTTCAGAGAATACCTGTGCCCGTTCTCTTTTCTCCTGATGGGTCATATTGTAGATGACTTCTGAAAGCTTTGGAGGGACTTTCGGATTGAGTTTCGTGACTTCATCTCTTGTAATGTTTCTAGGTTTGGTCAGCACAGGTTCAAAGTTTTCTACCGATTCATAACGTTTTTCACCGGTAAGCAGTTTAAAGAGCTTCAATCCAAACGTAAAAATTTCAAACTCCTCTTTTTTAAATGTTTTGGGTGCATTCTCAAGTTCAAACCAAAGATCCAATCCCAGTTTTTCATTGAGGATATAGTTTATCTTTGTGTAAAATCCAAGGGCTTGAAAAGAGTAGTTCGCCGATAAAAATCTGTCATCAAAGGCTTCATAGGTTTCACCTCTTTGTTTAAACGCTGCATAGGTCTTAAGCAGATATTTCACATGATATTTAGCCTCCGTCAAGGGTAGGGCTTTATGTAAAGTATGTGCTTCTTTTGCTACACGGGTGATCTTCCCACCGACGAAAATATGTACACCATCCACACGGTTCCCTGCATCGTCTTTGGCTTTACATCCTTCAAATCCTATATCAGCGATACCATGCACGCCACACCCTTTAGGACAGGCAGACCAGTTCATACGTACCGTTGCATTCTCTATAGGTATTTCAGAATTGAGATAGTGTGCCATCTCTATGGCATCAGGTTTGTTGGGAATCACCCCGAAACTGCATGTCTGTGTTCCTGCACAGGCTATCATGTCATTGAAGTAGAGGTTGTTAAATTTTTCATACGTCTTGATGATATCTGCAGATTCTAGTGCCTCCAGGTCTGTTTTGTCAACGTTGATGATATAGAGGTTCTGGTCATAGGTCAGTCTTATATCTCCTGAGCCATACGCTTTTGCCGCTTGTGCAGCAGTTATCATGTCTGTACCGCTAAATATACCGGATGGTACGATGATCTTGTGATTATATTTACCGTTGCGTCCTAATACTTTATTGGATCCCAGTGCAATATTTTGAGACTGTACCATAGTGGTACCTGCAGGGGCAAACTGGGCATTAGACTCTTCTTTAATAGCCTTGACAAAGTTTTCTATACCGACATCATTGATAAGAAAAACCAAGCGGTTTTTGTTACGGTTGTCTCGGTATCCGTAGGTTTTAAACACAGTTAGAAGAGATTTATAAAAAAGACCCACTTCATCTATCTTCACAAAAAGATCTGCATCTTGTGCCTGCACACCTACCCGGGCACCTAAATAGATGTTAAATCCAAATACCCCGTCTTTTTGTGCTAAGACAAAACAACAGTCATGTCCAAAGATGTTACAGGAGTTGGAAAGGGATCCCAGTATACCTGTATTGAATTTACGAGGCAATACAGAGATCCATTCGGGATCTTCTCCGAAGATCGCTTGGAGTTCATTAATGATGGGATTTGTCTCTATGATGTTATCGTAAGCGATGCCATCAAGCGGATCTGTCACGATGTTACGCGGGTTGTCCACACCGGTCTGAAAAGTAGAGATACCGACCTCTTTGAGTTCCTGTAGTACTTTGGCAATGTCTGCTATCTGTAAATAGCGCAGTTCGACCTGCATGCGTGTCGTCAGATCGATATAATCATTCCCATACTTTTGTGCCACTTCACCTATACGCAAAGCCTGTTCGTAGTTCAATTGTCCTGCAGGTACACGCACACGAAGCATAAAGTCTTCACCTTTGTCAAAGAGCCCAAAACATTTTAAAAAATAGGCACTGTCTTCTTTGGCCAGACCTTCATACCCGGCTGCAGCGATCTCTTCGAGCTTACTATAGACATCCATCGGCATCTTCAGTGCTTTGGTCGTCTCTACTTTGTTGACTTTGGTATTTCTTGCCTTTGAGGCTTTTTCTAGAATGCTCATTTTTGACTCTCTTTCAATCTGTTTGTATAGTGTATGACATCTCCAAAGACCAAAATAGATGGTCTTGACGCCCCTAGAGAAACCTCTTCAAGGTTCTCGAGTGTAGTGGTGAGTACAGTCTGGTTTTTTCGGCTTGCATTGGAGACGATGGCACAAGGCGTGTCTATCTCTATGTTTAATGATTTAGCCTGCTGTACGATCTCTTTGATCCGTGTAAGTCCCATCAGTACAATGACCGTATGATCTCTGTTTTTCAGCATCGGTATCCAGTCAAGATTGATGGAATTTCCTTTTAAATGGGCGGTGACTACGGTAAAGGCATTACTGTAATCCCTTGCCGTGACAGGGATATTTCCCATCAGGGGTCCTGATACTGCCGAAGAGATACCCGGTATCACTTCCGTGTTGATCCCTTTTTGTGAAAGGTAGAGCAACTCTTCGGCACCACGGCCAAAGATAAAGGGATCACCGCTTTTCAGTCGTGCAACAGAGTAGCCTTTTTTGATATATTTGCGTATGAGTTTATTGATCTCTTCTTGAGGTTTGGTATGAAATCCTTTTTCTTTACCCACAAAGACCTTTTTTGTATGCTCTGGTACGATATTCATGATCTCATCACTGATGAGGTGGTCATAGAGAACGACATCCACCTCTTTGATAATGTTATAGGCTTTGATCGTAAGCAGTTCAGGGTCTCCTAGGCCACATCCTACCAGATACGCTTTTGCTGTCATTTGTTCGATCTTTTCAAGCGTTTTATCTATCTCAATAATACCTTTGTTCCTCTGTGCCTGCAGCGATTCTAAAAATGTTTCCATATCCTCAGGCATAAATGCCTGACATTTGTCTCTGAAATATTTGGCCACTGTTGGACTTGCACCGGAACTTGACACTGCGATCTGCAGAGGTGCATTTTTTGTCAATGCCATAAAGTAGAAATCACAGACCTTAGGCTGATCCACCACGTTGAGCAAAAGAGGGTGTTTCTGTTTGTATTTCAAAAGTTTTTTTGTGACTTTTTCATTTCCAGTTGCATCTATCACGATGAGTTCGTTTTGAATGTCTTTTGTTTTGAACTTTTTGATCTGTATCTCAGCACACAATATTTTTATCTTGGGATGTACCTCTTTGGATATCACAGAAAAAGAGATATGGTTCTCTGCCAATACTTCTGCTTTTTGTAATGCAACATTCCCACCGCCGATCAAAAGAATATGCTGTTCTTTCAATAATATGGGTAAAGTTCGTCTCTCTTTCATCTCTCTGTTTATCCTTTTTATAATTGATGTAATTATATCTCTTAAAGGAGGGATAGATATCCATCAAATTGATTATATTTTAATCAATGTATTCAAATCATATAATATAGACATCAATTCAGAGCTAAAAGTAGGTAGAAATAATTGATTAAAAATTAATCATGTACCCATTAATATTGTCTTTTTATCATTGTATACTTCACGGAACATTTATCTTAAGGAGAAAAAAATGGCAGGATTTAAGGCATTGAAAGGACAGGGACATACACCGACATTGTTCATGGCTTTTTTATATTTTGATATGAGTTTTATGGTTTGGACCATGCTAGGCCCACTTTCGACAGAAATAAGTGAGGCACTGGCAGCTACAGGTTATATGATAACAGCAGGTGAAAAAGCTACGTTACTTTCACTCCCTATTTTGTCTGGTGCATTGTTAAGAATTTTACTTGGTTTTGGTGTAGATAAACTCGGAGCAAAACTGACAGCACTCATGGCACAGTCTGTAGTGATCGCAGCACTGCTTATGGCATATTTTATGGGTGAGACCATTACTTACAATGCCTTGCTTATTGTAGCGCTTGGACTTGGTTTTGCAGGGGCATCGTTTGCTGTGGCGCTTCCTCAGGCAGGTCAGTGGTATCCACCTAAGTTACAAGGCGTTGTACTTGGTCTTGCCGGAGCAGGTAACATCGGTGTGGTCATTGACTTTTTATTTGCACCTAAGATCGCAGAAAAATGGGGTTGGGAATCTGTATTTCTAGTGGGTGCCATCATGGCTATTGTAGTATGGATAGCATATGCATTTTTGGCTAAAGATGCACCGGAATCTGTCTATAAAGCCAGACCTAAAAAGCTCTCTGATTATGGAAAACTTCTTAAAGATAAAGATACGTGGTGGTTTAACCTTTTCTATGCAGTAAGTTTTGGCGGGTTTGTAGGTTTTGCAGGGTATATGAAAGTCTATTTGATGAACACCTATCAAGTAGATATGAGTGCATTTGGACTTGATATCCTGGATGAAGGCAATGTGAAAGTCGTTGCAGGTTATTTTGGCGCACTGTGTATTTTTGCCGGTGCAGTACTTCGACCTGTAGGCGGTGCTGTTGCAGATAAAATGGGTGGTGTAAAATCTCTCTATATCTTCTTTGGTACGGTTGCAACACTGGCTGTAGTGAATGCTACGATCTCATTACCGTTCGGGTTAGCCATCGTGGTGCTTTTCCTTATTATGGCGAATTTGGGTATGGCCAATGGTGCAGTCTTTCAGCTGGTCCCGCAAAGGTTTGGTAAAGATATCGGTATTATGACAGGTATCATCGGTGCAGCCGGTGGTCTTGGCGGTACGGCACTGATCAAGACCCTAGGGTGGTCGAAAGGTGCTTTTGACGGGTATACCGCAGGATTTATGATATTTTCGGCAGTGGTTCTTATTGCGATCGCAGGTATCTCACTTGTGAAGACAAGATGGAGAACCACTTGGGGTTTGAAAGCAGGCGGCATGATCTAAATCTCCATTGGTGTAATATAAGCATGAACATTACGTTCATGCTATATCCATATAAACTGAGATACTCTTTTCACTATTATTTTAAATTATGTCATAATTTTTATCATATACTTTAGAATAAGCATAAAGGCAGCCTATGTCAAAACAAAGCATCGAAACATCGGGATTCACACTTGCTAAGGGTACACAGCTCAGAGGAGATGATTTTTTTGAAGTAAAAGTGATGGAGAACATTACTGTCGCTGTTGTCTGTGATGGGGTAGGGTCTGCATTACAAGGGGCACAGGCAGCCAAACACACGACCAACTTTTTGATCAATGCACTGAAGAACAGACCCAAAAGCTGGACGATGGAAAAGTCCATCAAACACTTTATAGAAAATATCAACAGAGTTCTCTATCTTGATTCGATGGCAGAATATGAGCGTGAAGAACTTGTCACTACACTTGCATTGGTTGTGATAGAAGGTGACAGACTCTATGGTGCAAATGTAGGGGACAGTCGCATCTATCTACACAGAAATATTGATGGTGATGCGCAACTGACCCAACTCTCTGAAGATCATATTATGGATGAAGAGGGTATGGAAAATGTACTCATGGCAGCGATGGGACTTGAGGAGAGTGTTTCACCCTACTATTTTGAAAACAACCTTGCAGCCGGAGACTTGATACTACTTTGCAGCGATGGGCTCTACCATGAGCTTTCAGAAGATGAACTAAGATCCGATATGAAAATGGGTGCCTCTTTTTTAGTAAAAAAAGCAAGTAAACTGCATCATGATGATCTTCCTGATGATACCACAGCCATTGTCCTTGAGATCAAAGAGGTGGATCCCCGGTTCAGGTTGAAACAGAGTGATCTCATGACACGTGAGCATTATAAAGCGGGGGAAGTGATCGATGGCTACAGATTGATCAAACCTTTGGTCCAAAATGAACGTACCTGGCTTTGTGAAAAACGGGGATTCAATTATGTGATGAAGTTCATACCGAATGAAGCGATGGACGATGAGATGATACTTGACCTGTTTGTAAAAGAAGCTTGGATGGCAAAGAGACTTAAAGCAGGTTTTTTCCCTAAAGCAGTGATCCCCAAAAATCGTACACACCGTTACTACATTATGAGTTTTATAGAAGGTCAGACACTCAAAGCGTATTGTGCAAAAAAACCGCTCTCTGTAGATTTGAGTGTCGCATTGGCATGCTTTTTACTCAAGATGTCAAACTTCCTCATGAAATACGATCTGGTCCATGGGGACATCAAGCCTGAAAATATCATAGTGACTGAACGTAAAGGAAAGCCGGTATTTAAAATGGTTGACTTCGGGAGTATCACTGAAGCCTACTCCAATGTGACACGGGCAGGTACACCTTCCTACCTGGCCCCGGAACGTTTCAGGCAAGCGCCGATCAATGAGCAGACAGAGATCTATGCCATAGGTGTGACACTCTATGAGGTTTTGACACAAAAGTTTCCCTTTGGTGAGATAGAACCTTTTCAAAACCCTACGTTTGATAAGAGTATCAAAGCACCGTGCAAACTCAATCCTAAAATTCCTGCATGGTTTGAGAGTGTGATTTTAAGAGCACTGGATACCGATACGGATCAACGTTACAGAAACTACTCGGAAATGCAATATGAAGTAAGCAACCCTTTGAAAGTAAAACCCTACTTTGATAAAAGTAAATCTATTTTAGAGAGAAATCCAATGCTTGCATGCCGTATAGGTTTTATAGGGATGATCGTATTGAATATCGTACAACTTTTGTGGTTCTAGATCAACGCGCTTTTTGAATATTTTTACGATGCGTTTTATAGCTGTGGGTAAAGTCATGTACCCCTTTAGCATTTTTCATGAAGTAAAGATAGTTTGTTTTCGCCGGTTTGATCGCTGCGATGATCGCATCAAGAGAGACTGCACCTATAGGCATATGAGGCAGTCCCTTATATTTATAGGTGTTAAATCTACTGGTGTCATTTTTAATGCGTTCCGGCGTGACCTTGACATGAGAATATTTACCGTAATTCAGTGTCCCGTCCATTTGCAGACGCATACCTCGCTTAAGACGGTTGTAGATCACCGATGAAACGATGGGCATCTCTTCTGTATTGGCCGCTTCTTTTTGGATGATAGAGGCAATAATGAGTATATTTAACCACTGTTTTTTATTATAGTTTCCATAGATCTTTTCAGAGATCTCTTGATATCTTTTCTCAGAGGCAGAAATAAGAAAGTGGACAAAATGTTTTTCACTGATACCGTAAGGCACATAATAGGTATCTGCATAGATGCCTGCTTCAGGGTAATTTGAAAACTCTTTATAATAGGTATCCAGTTTTGTTTTATCAAGTTTCAGGTCAGTAGCTACAGTAGTGAAGAAGAGTTCTGTGGTCTCACCCGGGATCAGTGTGATCTCTTCCATCTTCGCTTTTGCGGTCGTAAGTCTGTATAAAAAATCGATACGGTTCAAACGGGTCGCACCTATATCTACCCACCCACTTTGAGGTTTTCCAAGAAAGACTAAAATATATTTATCAATAGGGCTTAATGCATACCCTTTTTGTGTCAGCTGTGATATAATGTGAGTAATAGATCCCTGCGGTACTAAAAGTGTCCGCGTTGTTTGAATGGGTAGTGTTGTATAAAAGGCAAAAGAGATGATCAAAACCAGTGTAATATTTTCTGCCCATGCTATCCATGTGCTTTTACGTAATACACTCATCTTCCTGGTTGTCCTTTTTCTCGCTTTTTTTATATGGCTTATGGCAGGTATCAAATTGGATACGGTAAAAGCCGCTGACTACTATGTAGAGGGATTATACATTAAACTCGATAAAAAGCTTATAGTGAAAGCGGATCATGTTATTCTCCCCCAAAGTAAAGCCAACCCTTCTTTTAATAGTGTACATGACACATTCGAACGTATAAAATATCTACTTACCTTTTTTCAATCGATTGAACTGAAACATATAGTGTTCAACAATAATGTCTTGAGTATTGAGTTTAGTAATGATTTTTTAAAGCTATCGAGCAAAGACTATGAGATCACTGGGACAGCAAGACGTGAAGGAAAGATGTTAAAAGCGACCATCCCTCTACTTTTTTTGAAAAAACATAATGTAACGATGAGCGGAAAATTGACCTATGACCTACATGAAAAGATATTAGCAACAGAAGGTTTTTTCAGGCTTTATGATGTATTGGGAAGGTTCAACGCGAGCAAAGATGGAAAAAAGATCGATTTTGGACTGGAGAGTGACAGTTTCAGTGACTTGAAACGTATCATTGATATGTTTGATCTTGAAGAAAGTGTGCGAAGTTGGGTCGTAGATAAGGTCAAAGCCGATCACTATAAACTCCTCTCGTTAACGGGTAAAGGAACCTTGGAAGATGGCACCTTTAAAATGGATTTTGATGCACTGAAGGGGGAAGTTCTCTTTTCAGATACACAGATACATTTTAAAGAAGCACTGCCACCGGTTTTGGCACCAAGTTTTGTATTAGCCTATCACGAAGGAGGGCTCTATTTTGATCTGAAGGATCCGACCTATGAAGGTATCAGTTTACAGGGCAGCAAAGTGAGCATACTCAATCTACTCAATGCCGACACGAATTTAAAACTGAAAATAAGATCTGACCACCGCTTTGATGCTACTATGCAGCATTTGCTCAAAGCCTATGATATTGTGTTGCCAGTGGATCAACAAAGTGGGAAAGCCAATGTGTTGTTCATGGCAGATTTGGCTTTGAAGAACAGTTATCAAGATTATTTTGTCAATGTTGATTTTAACAAAAGTGATGTGTTGCTGGGTAAAGTCAAACTGCCTATTCAAAAAGGAAATGTACAGTATAAAAAAGGCTTGATCTCTTTTAATAATATCTATTTAAAAGGGATATTCTATGAAGGGAAACTCGATGGTACATTGGATCTGCAAAAGAAAAAATCAGATTTCATCTTTGATGCCAAGCGTGTTACCTTGGGAGATGAACAAGAGACGTTTTTTAGTCTAAACAAAGAAACATTGCCGTTTACACTCAACTATGCAAAAAACATCCAGATCAAGATACCTAAATTCTCTTTAAAACTTACAAATGATACCAATGAAACCTCCATACAACTCAATGACCTCAATAAGATCAAACCCTATCTACCGGATCCGGGTCCTATTGAAAATGGCGGGAAAGTGACTATTCAAACAAAAGACTTCACTACCTATACCTTTAAAGGCAACTTGAAAAGAGAATCCTGTTTTCTCTATGAAAAAAATGATCAATGTAAAACAAGGGTTCCTTTTGAGGGTACAGTTACATCCGAAGGATTGGATTTCTATGCCTTTGATAAACGTTTTCATTACAACAAAGCCAATGCACGTATTAAACTGACCAATCTCAATTTTGATCTTGAAAAGTTTTTAACTCTAGAAGCAAAAAAAGCTGCTGGTGAAAAGAGGAAAAAGAAAGATAAAGTCAAGGCGGCTAAGAGTTTGATCATTTTGGGAGAGAACAGTCAATTAAGGTATGGTAAGCACAGCTTAGTGACCGACAGTTATGATGTGGAAATCAAACCCAATGGAGATATTAAGGCCATAGGAAGTTCATCCGGGGACATTATTAAATTTTCTAAAGAGAAAGATATTTTTTCAATACAGGCACTGCGTATACAGGATAAAGCACTCCATCCTCTTATTGATTTTCAGGGGTTACAGAATGGACGCTATACATTAAAATTCTCGGGTGATCCTGAAAAGACCATGAAGGGTGAGATCATTATAGAGGGCGGAGTGATGAAAGATTTCAAGGCCTACAATAACACTCTGGCCTTTATCAATACCATACCTGCCTTAGCTTCCTTGCAGAGCCCCGGGTATTCCGATAAAGGGTTTACGATAGAGAAGGGAATAGCCGAGTATAGAATGATCGAACAAAATAAGATCATTTTTGATTCTATTTATATCAAAGGGGTATCGGCAACGATCGCAGGCACAGGAGAGATTGACCTTGAGAAAAAAACCATCGATCTGAATCTTGCTATCCAATCAGCAAGAGAGTTGGGTAAACTGGTAGGGAGTTTACCTCTGGTAGGTTATATCATCATGGGCGAAGACAAGAGTATGACCTTTGGACTCCAAATTATAGGTAGATTGGATGATCCGCAGGTCAAGACCTCTGCAGGAGGAGATATACTCTCTTTACCACTCAAAATACTTAAAAGAGCATTGGAGTCACCGGAACATATTATCAATGAATAAGCATGGTGTATAATGAAAAGATCTTTGATCAGATCTTATCTTCTATTACTCATTTCTAAGTACAGTCAACGGGTCCGTCTGAGATGCTTTTTTTGCTGGGTAGAGGGCGGAAAGAAGTATAATGATACTGGTACCTACAATGATCAATCCAAAATCATTAAATGTAAGATCCACAGGCAGTTTTGAAGTACCGTAAACATCCGCAGGCATAGAGATGATGTCAAAAGTGGTGAGTATCCAGATGCCAAGTCCGCCAAGCAGTGTACCTGCCACGATACCTGCACTTCCAATAATAAGTCCTAATCTAAAGAAAATCACTTTTATCTCTATCTTTGTGGCACCCAGTGTGCGCATAAGGGCGATCTCTCTTCTTCGGCTCATCACTGTCATAAGCAAAGAGGAGATGATATTTAGCGAGGCGACAAGGATAATAAGCAGCAAGACTAGAAAGAGTGCTTTCTTCTCCATTTCCATGGCTGCAAAGAAATTCCCATTCTGCTGCCACCAACCTTCTATGACGACCATTTCAGGTAATACTCTTCGTATAGCGTCTATTTCGTCAAGAGGATTTTCCGTATAGATATGCAGACCGTCATAGCTTCCATGTGTACGGTCCAAGAGTTTTTCAAAAGCCTCCAAAGAGGTATACATGATCGCTTTGTCATAGGCTTTAAGACCGGATTTGAAAATACCATCTACAATAAAACGTTTTTGAAGCGGCATCGTCCCGAAACCGATAGCCTGCTGCTCTGAAAAGTAAAGTGTGACTTTTTCACCTTTAGGGGCATTCATTTCAAAAGAGAGTCCTTCCCCTATGACCACCCTGAACTTGCTAGTTTCATGGCCTGTAGCCTCTTTGAAGATAGCATTGATTTTGCTCTCTTTATCAAAATCTACCCCATAGACCAATGAGCCCTGTACTGCACCGTCATTTTTTGTAATAACCTGCGTGGTGTAATAAGGACTGAACTGAAGATGGGGAAATTTTTCTCCCAATGATGTGATGAGTGCATCGTTGACAGTATTCTCTTCCAATGGAAGTACGGTCAGAGGATAATTCATCACAAAAAGTTTTTTGGTGAACTCTTTTTGTGTCCCGTTCATGATCCCCATAGCGATCATCAGTACCATCACACCTGCAGCGATTCCCAAGAAAGCCAACATTGCAGAGATAAAGATAAAAGGGTTCTCTTTATCATATTTGAGATAGTGCTTGATGATATGCCTAATAAACTTTTTATTAGGCGAGGAGATCTTGGCAGGTGTGGACATTAGGCCAAAAGACCTTTTTTAGGTCCGCTCTGTCCACAACAGTTCTTATATTTTTTACCCGAACCGCATGGACACGGATCATTTCTTTTAGGTTTTTTAGTGCCTGTGATAGGACTGAGTTTTGATGAATCTTCAGTAATGACACCTTCTTCAAAAGATTGGTTGAGTGTCGTATTTGCAACATCACTTTCCAACTCTTCTCTAATGTGCTCAACTGCAGCTTCCTCTTCCTCAGGAGATTCAAAATCAAACTGTACAAGCTGAAGTACCTTTACCGCTTCTATCTTGATACGTGACACAAGATCTGTAAAGAGTTTATAACTGTCCTGTTTGTACTCCGTCAATGGATCTTTTTGATTATACCCTCTTAGTCCGATACCTGTTTTGAGTACATCCATTTCATAGAGGTGGTCTCTCCACTGTGGATCAAGTACCTGAAGGTATAGGATACGTTCGATCTCTTGTCTCTGCTCCGGATCGATCTGAGACATTTTACGTTCGTAGAGGTTCTCCATCATCTCTGTGATCATAGCAGTGAGCTCTTCTACTTCTTTCTCTTTGAACTGCTCACTTTGCACTTCAATACGCAGCTCTTCTTTGATCAATGCAGCAAGTCTCTCTACATCAAAATCTTCTGTCGGCATACCTGCAAAGATCTCCGCTTCTGCTAAAAGATACTCTATATACTCTGTACGGTTCTCTTTGATCTTTGCCGCAATGTCGAACTCCGGATCAAGGAGTTGGTTTCTAAAGGCATAGATCGCTTTTCTTTGGTGGTTGGCCACATCATCATATTCCAAGATGTGCTTTCTTGACTCGTAGTGCTGGTTCTCTACTTTTTTCTGTGCCTTCTCTACCGAACGTGTCACGATCTTAGAGTCGATGTATTCACCATCTTCCACCCCGAGTCTGTTCATGATATTTCTGATCTTCTCTCCGCCAAAGATACGGAGCAAGTTGTCATCTAGACTTAGGAAGAACTGACTCTCTCCCGGGTCACCCTGACGTCCGGAACGACCTCTGAGCTGATTGTCTATACGTCTACTCTCATGACGTTCGGTACCCAGAATCATCAGTCCGCCTAGACTTCTTACCTCGTCATCGATCTTGATATCCACCCCACGTCCAGCCATATTGGTAGCAACGGTCACTGCACCTTTCTGTCCGGCATTGACAATGATCTCTGCTTCTTGTGCATGGTTTTTTGCATTGAGGATATTATGCGCGATCTTCTCTTTTTTCAAACGTGCATGGATCATTTCAGATTTTTCGATGGAAGCGGTACCTATGAGTACGGGCTGTCCCTTTTCATTGAGCTCTTTGATCCGTCTTACGACAGCATCCAACTTCTCACGCTCCGTGTTGTAGATCAGGTCATTTTTATCTATTCTGGCGATAGGCAGATTGGTTGGGATAGAGATAACATCCAGATTATAGATCTGTGAGAACTCCGTAGCTTCCGTTTGTGCCGTACCGGTCATACCGGCAAGCTTATCATAAAGCCTGAAGTAGTTTTGGTAGGTGATCTCAGCAAGTGTTTGTGACTCCTCCTGAACCTCTACACCTTCCTTGGCTTCGAGTGCCTGGTGCAATCCTTCTGAATATCTACGACCTTCAGAGAGTCTTCCTGTAAATTCATCCACGATAATGATCTCATTGTTCTGTACAACATAGTCGACATCTTTTTCAAAGATATTGTGTGCTTTGAGTGCCTGGTCAAGGTGATGGGAAAGTACGGCATTTTCAAGGCTGTAAAGGTTTTCTACTTCAAAGAGATCTTGTGCTTTTTGTAACCCGTCCTCTGTCATGACGATGGTTCTGTTCTTCTCATCCACGATGAAATCACCCGTGGTCTGCTCCGGTTCACCCGGTTTTGTCTCTATCTTCTCTCCGCGTTTCATCTGCTTCGCAATAGCATCCGCTTTGGCATAATGGTTATGGTCACGTTGTGTAGGTCCTGAGATGATCAGCGGTGTTCTTGCCTCATCAATGAGGATGGAGTCTACTTCATCCACTATGGCAAAATGGTGTTCACGCTGTACTTTCTCTTCAACCCTTACTTTCATGTTGTCACGAAGGTAGTCAAAACCGTATTCGTTGTTCGTTCCATAGGTGATATCGGCATCGTACTGGGATTTTCTACCCATATCATCATGGATGTCCGCCGTGATACATCCTACACTATAGCCCAGGAATTCATAGAGTTTACCCATCTCTTCGGAGTCTCTTTTTGCAAGGTAGTCATTGACTGTAACGACATGGACACCTTTCCCTGTCATGGCATTAAGCACGACTGCCAGTGTCGCTACAAGGGTTTTACCTTCACCTGTTTTCATCTCTGCGATGTTGCCGTCATTGAGTACCAGCCCCCCGACCATCTGTACATCATAATGTCTCATACCTAAAGCCCGTTTCGCCGCTTCTCTGGTGATAGCAAAAGAGTCATAAAGTACTTCATTGAGTGCTTTTGTGCCACTCTGTACGTCACTTTTAAGTGTTTCAAATGCAGCTTTGAGTGCATCATCATCGAGTGCTTCATATTGCGGTTCAAGTTGATTGATCTGTTTTACTTTTTTAAGATAGTTTTTTACGATCTTGTCATTTTGTGTGCCAAAGAGTTTAAGTACGCTTTTTATCATTGTAGGTTTTGCCTTTGCATAAATTGTGATTATTTTATCCAAATAGCGATTAATATTCCGTTAAGAAATGGTGAGTGCTCCACACGCTTGTTTCACATTTTTATGACAATATGACAGATATTAACACTCTGCAAGTGCTAATTTGGTATATTTCAACTTGAACCTTAGGTTCATTTAAAAGGAAAAAGAATGAGACTATTATCGTTACTGTTATTGGCATCTTCTCTGCTATCTGCAAGTATAGAACTACCAGAAAATTTCCAAGCAGATTTTATACAGAAAATAACCAATACAAAAAACAAAGTGATCACCTACAGCGGGAACGTACGTTTCTCCAATGAGACACTTTTCAAATGGAGCTATAAAGAACCTACACAAAAAGAGGTATGTACCGACGGCTTGGAGCTGCTTGTGGTAGATCATGACCTCGAGCAGGTTTCTGCCTACCGTATATCAAACGGTATCAATATTGCCAAGATCGTAAAACAAGCAAAACCACACAGTAAAAATATCTATGTAGCAGCGTATGAAAATAAAAAATACACCATACAGGTCGATGCCCAGAAAAAACTGCACAGTATCGCCTATTTTGATGACCTGGATAACAAAGTACAGATACTCTTCAAACAGATGAAATACGGAAAAGGAAATCTGCCTGCACAAAGTATGAAATGTAATTACCCCATAGAGTATGACATGATACAAGGATAAGTATGCAAGCGTTATTGATGAAAATAGAGAATGATTCTACCTTGATGCTGATGGCAGGTTTGGCATTGGTTGTACTCTTGGTCATTGTGCTTGTCGTCGTGCTTTCTGCCATGAAAGTCAAGATCTATAAAGACAGATTTTGGAATACCAAGGTGGATAACCAGGAGAAAGCAGAATATATCTCTGCACTGGAGCATGAGCTTCAAGCCTATAAGATCAAAAATGCCAGTAATGAACAGGAGCTGCAACAGTTTGCAGAAACGAAAGATGCACTGAGATCGACCAATGAAACACTGACTGCGCTACAGGGAAAATACAACGAACTGGAAAAAGCACTCAGTCAGACAAAAACACAGCTTGAAAGTGCCCAAGGGATCTATGCAACACTCTTAGAGGAGCATAACACGCTCAAGGGCCGTCAGGATGCCATCCTTGAAGAGAACAGTAAGTACCGTACAAACAATGCACGTCTACTGATGAAGCTTGAGAGTGAAGAGAGGCATGCGTCCTCTCAAAAAGAGATGATGCTCAACCATAAAAAAGAGATCAAAGATGAGTTGGAAGCGCTGGCTAAAAAGGTTTTTGACGGAAATTCCCAGAAGTTCGCTGAGTTCTCAAAAGAGAACCTGGACAACATGATCAAACCGCTTCAAACGCAGATCTCAGAGTTTAAAAAACAGGTAGCGGACACCTACAATACGGAGAGCCAGGACAGGGCAGTGTTGAAAAATGAGATCAATTCGCTCAAAGAGCTCAATAAAAAGATTAGTAAAGATGCGATCAATTTGACCAATGCACTCAAAGGTGACAGTAAACAGCAGGGGGTTTGGGGTGAAATGGTACTTGAAAATGTACTGGAAGCATCAGGACTCCGTAAAGGGTTTGAATTTGAACGTGAAGTGAGTCTGCGTACGGACGAAAATGAGATCTTACGGCCGGATGTGGTGGTACATCTGCCTGACAATAGAGATGTGATCATTGATGCAAAAACATCGCTTGTGGCTTATGAACGTTTTGTCAATGCAGCAGATGATGATGCAAGAGCACTCCATCTTGCCACGCATTTGAATTCCATCAGGGCGCATGTCGAAGGACTTGCCAATAAGAACTATGAACGTCTCAAAGAGGTTAATACCCTGGATTTCATCTTTATGTTCATGCCTATAGAGGGTGCATTGGCTGTGGCACTGGAACACGACAGCAGCATCTATGACAATGCCTTTAAAAACAAGATACTGCTTGTCGGACCGACCACACTGCTGGTAGCGATGAGAGCCGTTGAAAATGTGTGGAAATACGAACGGCAAAATCAGAATGCACAAGAGATAGCAAGAAGGGCAGGTGCCATGTATGACAAGTTTGTAGGCTTTTCTGAAGATCTGATGAAGATATCCAAGCAGATCGACGGAATTCAGAACAGTTTCTCTGCGGCACGAAACAAATTGAGTGATGGTAAAGGAAACCTTGTAAGACAGGTGGAACAGCTCAAAGAACTGGGTGCACAGACAAACAAGCATATCCCTAAAGGGTTGGGTGGAGATAAAGATGACTAATCAGAAGATACGGTACACAAAAAAACTTCCTGAGTATCAGGAGAAACCTTCCAAAGTTTTCAAGAAGTCCGGGAAGATAGAACGGGAATTTTACGAAAAAGAGTCTTTGAAACTACAGCATGAACTGGTCAAACTGCAAAAATGGGTGATCGATAACAATAAGAGGCTTTTAGTGATCTTTGAAGGTATGGATACGGCAGGGAAAAGTTCTACCATAAAAGAGTTCAACAACTATCTCAACCCTAGAGAAGCTCGTTCGGTCGCACTGCCAAAACCAAACTCAAAAGAGTTGGGACAGTGGTATTTTCAGCGTCACTTAAAACAGATACCCAATGCCGGTGAGATTGTATTTTTTGACAGAAGCTGGTACAACAGAGCAGGGATTGAACAGGTGTTTGGTTTCTGTACACAAGAACAGCATGACCATTTTTACAGACAGGTGAACGGTGTAGAAGAGATGCTGAGAGATGACGGTATACTCTTTTTCAAATTCTATCTGAATATTTCACACGAAACACAGAAAGCTCGTATTAAAGATAGAGAAAACAATCCACTCAAAGGATGGAAACTCTCTGAACTCGATTATAAATCCATGAACGCATATCATACTTACGAAATCCTGCGTGATAAGATGTTCAGAATAACTGGCACCAAACATGCACCTTGGTGTGAAGTGGATGCCAACGATAAAAAAAGAGCACGTATCAATGCGATAAGATACTTGCTTGATAATATAGACTATATCGGTAAGGATAAGAAACTGATCGCCGGTGTAGATAAAAAAATGGTCAAATTACATAACAAAGGAAAATACTATGGCAAATGTAACCATATGGCATAACCCAAGATGTTCAAAATCAAGAAACGCAGCTGCACTTTTAGAAGAAAAAGGCATCGAAGCAGAGGTAGTGAAGTACCTCGATACACCTCCAAGCAAAGAGGAACTTAAAGAAGTGCTTAACATGCTGGGTATCTCTGCCAGGGAACTGATGAGAACCAAAGAAGCAATCTATAAAGAGTTGAATCTAAAAGATGAGACAGATGAGGAGAAGCTTATAGAAGCCATGGTGGAAAATCCCAAGCTCATAGAGCGACCTATTGTCATCAAGGATGGCAAAGCTGCCATTGGCCGTCCTATTGAAAATATTATCGACCTGCTCGGTTGATCTCTATTTCGAAAGGGTTTTCTTCCATGAAGCCCCTTTCACTTATACTTTCTGACACTTTCAGACCATTATGTTAAAATTCCAATAATTATATACAAGGATGAGAGATGCTTAGTACAGTAAATTTAACACAGCGCTATGGAAAAAGAGTGCTTTTTGATAAGATCAATATCACTCTGGATGCAGGAAAACGTTATGGCCTGATCGGAGCGAACGGAGCAGGGAAGTCAACCTTCCTCAAAATTCTTTCGGGTGAGATAGAACCTAGTGATGGTGAAGTGCAGCTTCAGCCTGGACTCAAACTGGGTGTTTTGGGTCAAAACCAGTATGCATTTGAAAACTATACACTCAAAGATGCTGTACTCTATGGGAACAAAAAACTTTTTGATGCACAAAAAGAGAAAGAAAAGCTCTATATGGAAGGTGACTTTGAGAGTGATGAGGTCAACAACCGTTTGGCTGAACTTGAAATGATCTGTGCAGACGAAGACCCTACCTATGAATCAGATGTCAAGATAGAAAAACTGCTTGAAGCTTTAGGTTTTCCTGCATCTCAACATGATGAGCTTATGTCTTCACTTACAGGCGGGGACAAGTTCAAGATCCTGCTTGCACAGGTACTTTTCTTGAAGCCTGATGTATTACTTCTGGATGAGCCTACGAACAACCTGGATATGGATACGATCACTTGGTTGGAGAATGAACTGAAACGTCATGAAGGAACCCTGCTTGTGATCTCTCACGACAGACATTTCCTTAACGGTGTTGTGACACATATCCTTGACCTTGACTTCCAAAATATCCGTGAGTTCACAGGAAATTACGATGAGTGGTATATTGCAGCCAACCTTATCGCCAAACAGGCAGAAGCAGATAGAGGTAAAGCCCTTAAAGAGAAAGAAGAGCTTGAAAAGTTCATCGCAAGATTCTCTGCAAATGCCTCTAAAGCGAAACAGGCGACAAGCCGTCAAAAGCAACTGGACAAACTGGATGTCAGCGAGATCAAACTCTCTTCAAGACGTGATCCTTCGATTATGTTCAAGGCACACAGGGAGATCGGTAACGAGGTACTGGAAGTAGAGGGTCTTTCTAAAAGCTATGATGATGAAAAAGTTTTTGAAAATCTTACGTTCAAGATCAACAAAGGGGATAAAATTGCCCTGATTGGTACCAACGGTGTAGGGAAAACCACACTCCTTAAAATTCTTATGGGAGAGAGTGAAGCTGATGCAGGTACGTTTAAATGGGGACAGACCATTACCACCAGTTATTTCCCGCAAAATACGACAGACCTTGTCGTGGGTGATGAAGAGTTGCCACAATGGATACAAGGGTTTGATCCTAAATGGCACATTGATGATATTAGAAAAACACTGGGTCGTATGCTTTTTAGCGGTGAAGAGCAGAAAAAGAAAATAGATGCATGTTCGGGTGGAGAAAAACACCGTGTCATGATGTCTAAAATGATGATGGATGCTTCGAACTTCCTGGTGATGGATGAGCCAAACAACCACCTCGACCTTGAGGCGATCGTTGCTTTAGGTGAAGCATTACATAACTACCAGGGCGGTGTGATCTGTGTCTCTCACGATAGGGAACTCATCGATGCATTTGCAAACCGCATCATCAAACTCAATGAAGATGGAACGATGATCGATTTTGAGGGCGGATATGAGGCGTTCGTGGAGCAGCACGAACAGTAAACTTTTCTTCTTTCAGTGATCACAGCCTACCATGCTGTGATCATGACATTGTAAATATGTAATCTCTCTTCACACTCTCTTCATACTTCTATTCTATACTTCCTCATCTTTAAAAAAGAAAGGATTTCAATTATGAAAAAATTAATCACACTATTACTACTGGCTATCGGTTTAGCATCAAGTGCTTCTGCACATCATATGGCACAGTCTGATACGGCAGGGTGGAATATCGATGAGGATTCACCACATCTTTTGATGACATTTTATTAAGAAAGACTACTTCTCCTAAGCATATCCACTATCACGGATATGCTTCTCCCCTTATTATCTATTGTAAGTACTATGAGTTATGTTGTCTTTTAGGCGATGTTCGTAAAGACCGATTGAACGTCTTCATCTTCTTCTAGTTTATCGATAAGTACATCGACTTCTTCCATCTGTTCGTCACTGAGCTCTATGGGTGTATTGGCAATATATTCAAGTGTCGCTTTTTTGACCTCTATATTCATATCTTCGAGTGCTTTACTCAGTTCGCCAAATGCAGTAAAATCACCATAGACTCTCACGATATTGATATCATCACCTACCTCTTGAGGCTCTATATCTTCTTCTATCTCTTCTAAACCAAAGTCAATGAGTTCCAATTCCAGCTCTTCAAGGTCCATATCATCGGTTTTGTTAAATACAAAAACACATTTACGTGTAAACATGAAGTTCAATGAACCTGATGTAAGCATCTCTCCACCGTTTCTGGCAAGTATGGCCTTGACATTGGCAACCGTTCTTGTATTGTTGTCTGTCGCACACTCTACGATCATCTGCACACCATGTACGGCTTTGACATCATACGTCAACTCTTTGATATCTGCAGCATCTTTGGCTGAAGCTCTTTTGATCGCTGCATCGATGTTGTCTTTAGGCATGTTTTGCGCTTTGGCATTGAGAATCGCTGTACGAAGTTTAGGGTTCATGTCAGGGTCTTGACCGCCTTCTTTGGCTGCCATCGTGATGATCTTTCCTAATTTAGGGAAAAGTCTAGACATGGTTCCCCATCTTTTCATTTTCGCTGCTTTACGGTATTCAAACGCTCTACCCATTAGTGATTCCTTACAAATTTAATTGTGTGATTATACTCCTATTTGGCTTAAGTAGCATCAAAGCCGTGCTGTGTAGAATTTAACTATGAAACTGAGTGAAATAAAACTGACCAATCCCTATTTGGCATTACCAGACGAGTGCTATACCAGAGTCAAACCCACACCGCTGGAGAATGTATTTCTGATACATGCCAATGAAGAAGTGGCAAAACTGTTGGATATAGACAGCGAAGAGCTCTACAGTGATGCTTTTGTCGAATTTGTCAATGGTGCTTGGCAACTTGAAGGGTCTGATCCTTTCGCGATGTGTTATGCAGGGCATCAGTTCGGCCATTTTGTACCTCGTCTGGGAGACGGACGGGCCATTAACATTGGGACGATCAAACAGTGGCATCTCCAGCTTAAAGGGGCGGGTCAGACACGTTATTCCCGTTCAGGAGACGGCCGTGCGGTACTTCGCTCTTCCATTCGAGAGTATCTGATGAGCGAAGCGATGCATGGACTTGGTATAGAGAGTACAAGGGCACTGGCACTCATAGGTTCAGAGCACAAGGTCTACAGAGAAGTATGGGAGACCGGTGCCATCGTACTTCGTGTCTCTCCCTCATGGATACGTTTTGGTACCTTTGAATACTTTTCGCACAAAAAAAGGTATGAAGAGTTGGAAGCATTGGCTGACTATGCTATCGCAGAGAGCTACCCGCACCTGGTAGATGCACCCAACAAATACCTGCAGTTTTTCACAGAGGTGGTAGCCAGAACAGCCAGACTGATGGCAGAGTGGCAAGCAGTAGGCTTCAACCACGGTGTGATGAACACAGACAACATGTCCATTGCAGGTCTAACCATAGACTATGGTCCCTACGCCTTTCTGGATGACTATGATTCTAAGTACATCTGCAACCATACAGACCAGGGCGGACGTTACAGCTTTGGAAACCAGCCCAATATAGGGGAGTGGAACCTGCAGGCACTGATGCATACGCTCTCACCGATGGCACATATCCATAAGTTGGAAAAAGCATTGGCACAGTATACGGAACTCTACACCGACCGATACCTTCAGCTGATGGGTCAAAAGCTGGGTTTGGATGTATTGAAAGATGAAGATCTGGAACTTATCAAACACTTATTGGGGATGATGCAGGGACTGCAGATAGACTATACACTCTTCTTTAGAACCCTCAGTCACTATGAGGGAGAGAGAAGCACACTGTTGAGCTTGGGGCTTTTCCATAAGCCGATGCATGAGTGGCTGGACAGTTATGATGAGAGATTGAAAGCAAATACCTCCACCACAGAGGAGCGACACAGTGCTATGTTACAGACCAATCCAAAATACGTACTCAAAAACTATATGCTGCAAGAAGCCATCACAGCAGCTGAAGATGGTGATTTTAGTGTCGTAGACAGGTTATTTGAGATCGCTAAAGATCCCTATGCTGAACGTCAGGCCCATGAAAGATGGGCAGGGGCTACCCCAGATGCATTTAAAAACCAGAAGCTGAGTTGTAGTTCTTAAAATTTTTACAATAGATATTAAGCTATTTTAACTCAACATACTGTATCCTTTTTTCAATATTAAAGGTACATACATGCAAAAACAAAACAATTATGATGGTTCTGTTATTTATAATGAGATCCAAATCGATATTGAGAAACAAAAAACCATGATATTTGTTAGTGGGGTTTCCTTTTTGGTTTTGTTGATTGTGATTGTCCCTATGGCATTTTGGTGGTTTTTTGGACTTCTATTTCATGCAGATTTACCATTTTTTAATCATGGATTCATCATGATGGCAAGTAATACAAAATTGTTTTTATTACCCTATAATATTTTGCTGATTTTTTATTTTTTGATCATGTATTTTAAAGATCAAAAATTACATTTAGTCAATAAAGAACATTTTAACAAGGCAATTAGATATTTTGTTTTGTCTTTGGTGATAGCTATACTACCTTATATCTTTGCCAGTAGTGTTATGTTAACAATAATATATTTTGTATTTTTTATATTAACGATATATCATTTATCCTTTACATATTATGACGTAGAACTTCATGAAGTGCATAATATACATAACCATTTATATCGAAATGATGATCTGGGATGGATGAGTTCTATGGGAATGTTAGATAATCCTTTTAGTGTTAAAGACGATATCAACAGAGGTAAATTATTTGTACAGACATCTACATTAGGATTTGATTTTATTGCACTTTTTATCAATATGATTGTAAGGACAATCGTTTTTAGTTATGGAATTAGATATAAACAATACATACAAGAGAGTGCTAGATTATTTGATATGATTTTAGAAGAGAATTTAAATGGTGAATATGCTCAGTATTCAGTACCATCAAAAGTGATACTTGAGTCTCTTAATTATGTTTCATTCAGGAATGGAAAAGTAGTTTTGTATGAACATGGAGAAGCGGTATCGAAATTAGTAGAAATAAAGGAACAAAAATGACATTGGAAGAACTACAAGAGATTATAAGAACCGAAGTAGGGGTTTTACTCTACTTTTCCGGAGAGCACTGTAGTGTCTGTCATGCGCTCAGACCCAAATTTAAAGAGGTCTTTGATGAGCATTTTCCCCAGCTCAAACAGATCTATTTGGATGCACATGAAAACCCGAAGATCTCTGCACATTTTCAAGTCTTTTCCGTGCCTACGATGATCGTCTTTATGGATGGAAGAGAGTTTGCCAGAGAAGGACGCTCGGTCAGTATGCATCAGTTAACGGAGAAGTTGAAGCGGCCGTATGGGATGATGACGGAATAGTATCAGTTCGTCATCCGAAACTTTAGACTTTTAACGTTTTACTGAACTTCCTAAACATTCAAACTGCGGCAGTGTTACCCCTCTTCATTTTTTTAGAAAAAACGAAGCAAAAAAGCGTCATGGCTCTCGAATCGCGTTGCTTTCAAGGGCGTTCGCCATGACAAAGGCGCACATTCGTGCGATTAATAACTTTTTCATAAATCGTACGCAGTACGTTTCTGACACTATGAACACCCATGTAAGCGAAGCGATTTGAGAATAGTGTCGACTTTTGTTTTACTTTTCTAGAAAAGTAAAGAGAAGAACAAGGCCACAGTTTAGATGATCGGAAGTTTGATAAAATAACTACAATTGATTACTGTTTCGTAATGATCGAAATATTCTCAAACCCCTTGGTCTTGAGAATATCGATGATGTCTACAAAGTACTGAAATTCACTGCTTTTATCCATACGCAGTGAAATAAGGTCTTTTTTAGGGTCTAGCTTCATCAGTTTCTCTTTAATGAGCTCAAGACTCAGTACTTCTTTCTCATAGGAGTAGACTCCATCTTTATCGACAGCGATTTGGATGTTTTTCTTCTCTTCACTTTTTTTAGAACTTGCAGTCGGCAGATCCACTTTGATCGCTTGATGTTCTACAAACGTAGCCGTTGCAAGTACGATGACCAGTAGAACGAGTACGATATCTATGAATGGTACGACATTCATTTTGTCAAAGCGTTCTCTCCTCATTAGGCGTTTGTATCCTGTGCGATTTCCCATCGGGCCAAGATCGTATCGACTCTTGTTAGCAGGGCATTATAGATAACCGTTGCAGGGATCGCCACCACCAGACCGGCTGCGGTCGCTTTAAGTGCCAGTGCCAGGTGCTTCATGATCTCACCGGGATTGATCGTATCTTGTTGGTCACCGATGATGTAGAATGTAAGGATGATCGCAAGTACCGTACCGAGCAGTCCTATATAGGGTGCATTCGAACCGATAGAGGCAATGGTTGCCAAACGTTTTGAAATGTCAAGTTCCAATGCAGTTTTATTTTTGTAGTCTGTCACTTTGAGACCACGGTAGAAAAGTACTCTCTCGATTGCAAAGGCAAAAGTAATAAAACTTAAGAAAAAGAGAAATCCTATGATCCCATAATCTACGATATCTTTCAGTTGTTCAATTGGCACTATTTTTCCTCATATATGAATTTAGTCTGCATTATATAGAATATAGTGTTAAAACTATGTTAAATCCATTTTAAGACACCTAGCGTCCATTTTAAGCGCTTTTTAGCCTTTTTATTTAAGCCGATGTTAGATACAATCAATACAATTTTTTACACAACAAGGAAATGCATGAGCGATCTGTTTGAAGAGCAACAAAATACCGGACAAGTGTTAATTGAAGATAGTATGAAGTCAAGTTACCTTGACTACTCTATGAGCGTCATCATTGGTAGGGCATTACCTGATGCGAGAGACGGGTTGAAACCTGTACACAGAAGGATCCTCTATGCAATGAATGATCTTCATCTTGCACATAGAAGTCCGTATAAAAAATCCGCACGTATCGTCGGGGATGTGATCGGTAAGTATCACCCTCACGGTGACTCTTCGGTCTATGACGCACTTGTACGTATGGCACAAGACTTTTCTATGCAGGCACCGCTTGTGGATGGGCAAGGAAACTTCGGTTCGATCGATGGGGACAATGCAGCAGCGATGAGATATACTGAAGCGCGTATGACAAGGATCGCTGAAGAGCTTCTCTCTGATCTGGACAAAGACACAGTTGATTTTGTACCAAACTACGATGATTCCATCCAAGAGCCTGATGTACTTCCTTCACGTGTACCGAACCTGCTTCTTAACGGTTCAAGCGGTATCGCGGTCGGTATGGCTACGAACATCCCTCCGCACAGATTGGATGAACTTGTGGATGCATTGGTCGCAAGGATAGATGACCCGAACTCTACAGTAGAAGAGATGATGAAGATCGTACAGGGTCCTGACTTCCCAACAGGTGGTATCATCTTTGGTCGCAAGGGTATCACAGATGCCTATACGACAGGACGCGGACGTATCAAAGTGCGTGCGAAGACACACATAGAACAAAAAGGTTCTAAAGAGATCATCATCATCGATGAACTGCCTTTCCAGGTCAATAAATCAAGACTCATAGAAAACATTGCACAGCTTGTCCGTGACAAACAGATAGAGGGTATCTCAGAACTTCGTGATGAGTCAGATAGAGAAGGTATCCGTGTGGTGATCGAACTTAAGCGTGACGCGATGAGTGAGATCGTACTGAACAACCTTTTCAAAAGTACACAGATGCAAGTGACGTTCGGTATCATCATGCTTGCGATCGCAGACAAAGAGCCAAAAGTCTTTAATCTTATGGAGCTCTTCGACCTTTTCTTGAAACACAGAAAAACAGTGGTGATCAGAAGAACGATCTTCGATCTTGAAAAGGCAAGAGCAAGAGCACACATTTTGGAAGGTCTCAAGATCGCTGTGGACAACATCGATGAGGTGATCAAGATTATCCGTGCCTCTTCAGATGATGTGGAAGCCAGAGAAAACCTCATGTCACGCTTCAAACTTTCAGAGATCCAGGCAAAAGCGATCCTGGAGATGAGACTGAGACGTCTGACTGGTTTAGAGATAGAGAAGATCGAGAATGAGTTGAATGAGTTGCTTAAACTTATCGCAGAACTTGAAGCGATCTTGAAGAGTGAAGAGAAGATCAACGCTATCATCCGTGACGAGCTGATTGAGATCCGTGAAAAATACACAACCCCACGCCGTACAGAGATCGTGGATGATTATGATGATATCGATATCGAAGACCTGATTCCAAATGAGCCGATGGTCGTAACGATCACACACCGTGGATACATCAAACGTGTACCGGTGAAGCAGTATGAGAAGCAGCACCGTGGCGGTAAAGGGAAGATCGCTGTGACGACCTATGATGATGACTTCATCGAGAAGTTCTTTACGTCAAATACCCATGATACGCTTATGTTCGTTACAGACAGAGGACAGCTCTACTGGCTCAAAGTCTACCGTATCCCTGAGGGATCACGTACAGCTAAAGGTAAAGCAGTAGTGAACCTTATCAACCTTCAGCAGGATGAGAAGATCATGGCGATCATCCCTACGGAGGATTTTGAAGCGGACAAAGGATTGGTTTTCTTTACACAAAACGGTATCGTGAAGAGAACCAACCTCTCTGAGTACTCGAACATCAGAAGCAATGGTGTAAGAGCGATCAACCTTGACGAAGATGATGCGATCGTTGATGCGAAGATCGTGAAGCCAGATACAAAATGGCTCTTTGTGGCAACGAAAAAAGGTCTCTGTATCAGATTTAAAGTAGAAGATGCAAGGGAGATCGGTAGGGTATCACGCGGTGTGACTGCGATCAAGTTCAAGATAGAGGGTGACCATGTCTGCGGTGCTACGACCATCGAAGATGAGAATGATGAACTTCTGATGATCAGTGAAAAAGGTCTGGGTAAACGTACCACTGCAAGTGAGTACCGTGAACAGAACCGTGCAGGTAAAGGGGTTATCTCTATGAAACTCACACCTAAAACAGGTGATGTGGTCGGTGTTGTATTTGTAGAGGAAGACAAAGACCTCATGTGTCTGACGAGTATCGGTAAGATGATACGTGTGGACATGGAAACCATCCGTAAAGCGGGACGTAACACATCAGGTGTGAAGATTGTTAACGTAGATGCAAAAGACAGAGTGGTGAGCATTGCAAAATGCCAAAAAGAAGAGACGCCGGATGAGAATAACGGTGAAGATACAGAAAATACAGATAATACATTAGGATTAGAATAGCGTGAAGAAATATAACGTAGCAGTAGTCGGTGCAAGTGGTGCCGTAGGTGAAGAGCTTTTTAGAGTTTTGGAAGAGGTAAACTTTCCTGTATCAAATCTTTTGCCTTTGGCAAGTGCAAGATCGGCAGGTGAAACGATAGAGTTTCAAGGGAACGAGTACAAGATAGAAGAATTGACAGAAGTGGTGTTTGAAGGGCGTGGTATAGATATCGCGTTTTTTTCAGCGGGTGGAAGTATCTCTGCACACTATGCAAAGTATGCAGTAGAATCCGGAGCAGTGGTCATTGACAATACCTCCCACTTCAGAATGGATCCAAATATACCACTTGTGGTACCTGAAGTAAACCCTGGAGACATTGCACTCTGGAAAGAGTCAGGTATTATCGCCAACCCTAACTGTTCGACCATTCAAATGGTACAGCTTCTGAAGCCTCTTCATGACCTTTACGGGATCAAAAGAGTGGATGTAAGTACCTACCAGGCAGTAAGCGGTGCAGGGAAAAAAGGGATGGAAGAGCTTGTAAAACAGATGCAGGCCTTCTTCAACTTTACACTTGATGATGCGAAAGTGGAAGCATTTGCCCACCGTATCGCACTCAATGTCATCCCTCATATCGATGTGCCTCAGGAGAACGGTTACACGAAAGAAGAGATGAAGATGGTCAACGAGACCAACAAGATCATGCACAGTGACTTTGCGGTCTCTGCAACCTGTGTACGTGTACCTGTTCTCAGAAGCCATTCCGAATCTATCACGATCACATTTGGAGAGGATGTAGATGTGGATGTAGACAAAGCAAGAGAAGCATTGGGTAACTTTGAAAATGTAAAAGTGGTAGATGACATGTCTAAAAATGAGTATCCGATGCCTTTGACCGCAACAGATACAGATGATACGTATGTAGGACGTATCAGAAAAGATATCTATGCGAAGAATATCTTACACCTTTGGGGTGTAGCAGACCAGGTAAGGGTCGGTGCTGCGACCAATGCGGTAAGAATCGCACAAAAATGGATCAAATTAGAGGAAAATGCCTAATGCTTGAAAGACTATTTGAAGGTACTATCTGGAGAAGTAGATTTATCGTACTTTTGGCTGTGGTCTTTGGTCTAGTGGGTGCAGTGATCCTTTTTGTCGTCGCATCCATGGATATATGGAATGTAGGTGTCTATACACTCAACACGATCATCACACATGCACACCCTGAAAACTTTCATGAAGATATCGTAGCCGGGATCATCGGTGCGGTCGACCTCTATCTGATCGCCGTGGTGATGTTCATCTTCTCTTTTGGACTCTATGAGCTTTTCATTTCAGATATCGATGAGGCAAGCGGAAAGAACGGATCGAAACTGCTGGCGATTGATTCACTGGACCAGCTTAAAGATAAGATCGCAAAGGTCATCGTGATGGTTTTAGTGGTGAACTTCTTTCAAAGGGTATTGCATACGAACTTTGCTACACCTATCGAGATGATGTATTTCGCACTTTCTATTACCGCATTGGCAGTAGGGCTCTATTTTTTAGGTAAAGTAGGTAAACACTAGAGAAACGGTAAAAGGAAGTGCTTCCTTTTGCTTCGCTGTACCGTTAAGGTTACTTCCATGTTAAAGCATGATGCAAAGAAATCACTAAATGATTTCTTCTGAAAGTCCTTCTTGTAAAAAAGAAGAGAATTATTTTAAGGAAAAACAATTGAGTAAAATATTTGTAGACGCATGTCTAGGGAAAGAGACACCATACACACCGGTATGGATGATGAGACAGGCAGGACGTTACCTACCGGAGTATATGGAAGTACGTGCAGCAGCAGGAAACTTCCTTAACTTGTGTCATGACCCTGAAAAGGCAGCAGAAGTAACGATCCAGCCGCTTGATATCGTGGGTGTGGATGCGGCTATATTATTCTCGGATATTCTTGTGATCCCTGATGAGATGGGTATGGATCTGAGCTTTGTAAAAGGGGAGGGGCCGAAATTTTCCGACCCGCTCAAATCACAGGAAGATCTGGACAGACTTATCGGCGGTGAAGAAGCGGCCAGCAAACTTACCTATGTCTATGAGACGATCGAACTTCTTAGAGCACAGCTCGATGCAAGAGGTGATGAAAAAGCGCTTATCGGGTTCACCGGTGCTCCTTGGACACTGGCAACCTATATGATAGAAGGACAGGGAACCAAAACCTACAATATCTGTAAGAAGATGATGTATTCAAATCCTGAACTTCTTCACAATATCCTTAGAAAAGTCACCGATGTTGTAAAGCTTTACATGGAGAAGCAGATACAAGCGGGTGTCGATGTCGTGCAGATCTTCGACTCTTGGGCAGCAGCGATCGAACCGGGCAAGTATGACGAGTTCTCATGGAAATACATGGTAGAGATCGCGGAGTATCTTAAAGAGAAGTACCCGCATATTCCGGTGATCATGTTCCCTAAAGGTGTTGCAGCATTTATAGCGAGTGGAAAAGTGTATGGAAACTTTGATGTCTTCGGTGTGGACTGGGGAACACCTATGGCATTGGCTAAAGAGAAACTGGGTGACAAATACGTCCTTCAGGGGAACATGGAGCCATGCAGACTCTACTCTCAAGAGGCAACAACAGCATGTGTAGAAGCGATCCAGGAGATCATGGGTGGTAAAAGACACATCTTTAACCTCGGACACGGTATCCTCCCGGACGTTCCTGTAGAAAATGCAAAACACTTCGTAAGCGAATGCCAGAGGGTGAGTAAAAAATAATCCCTGAAAGGGCATGATGATGAGAGAACATTATCACATTGCGGTTGAGGAATGTGAACTCGGGATCGTAGGACACAAAGTCTTCGTACGTCTTAAAGATATCCCGATGTATCTCTCCAAGCGTACCAAAGACAGTATACGAAACCGCTACAGCCACTCGATGGAAGTAGGATTGAGCACAGAGTATATCCTCAACCATATTAGCAGACAACTCGGAAATGATGTCGACTTGAACTTTTTCAAGATAGGGAAGATTGTAGGGATTCTGCATGATATTGGACATACGGCATTCAGCCATGACGGTGAGGTGATCCTGGACAAGATGCTGCAAAAGGCTTCAGCAACTTTCGATAGACCACTTAGATTCAACGCGAACCTCAATAACTTCAGACGTATCTTCAAGTATGAGTTCTATGAAAACCTTCCGGACGATGTCAGAGTGTATGCGTTGGCTTCTTTGGTCAAGCGTGTGTATGAGCTGGAAGAGTACCCTGAGTATCTCTATTTAAAAGAGTATGTGCTTAATGCTATTGCTTTGGAAGAGAAGTATCTTGCATCCAAAGGCATTACGGTCCAAAACATTACAGGTAAAACCATTTTGTGCCAGGCGATGGACCTGGCGGATGAGAACAGGTACCGAGTGACAGACATCATCGATTCGCTCAACATTTACACCAAAGAAAAACTGCAAGAGATACTCCTGCGTTCCATCAAGAGTGAAGTGCGGGTGAAAGATATACGTAAACTGGTTCATTTAAAAACACTTAGCGTACCTGGCTATGAAAGCGTGCACTATGATAAGATGAAGATCAAAGATCTTCTTATCGCACTGCTGAACCGTTCCAGCAATGCCAAAACGGAGTTTCAAAATACCATGAATACCATCTCCATGGCTTTTAACAGGAACTTTCGATTACGTCAAGATGGAAAACTGGTGCCAGTGGATGATGAGATAGAAGCGTTAAGAAAAGAGTTCCAGAAGGTCGCTGCTAAGTATCTGTGGGGTTCAAAAAAGGTACAGAAGATCAAGAAACCTTTCACTCACTATTTTACGACCGTGGCTGACTACTTCATCAACAAAGAATTCGAGATGGAGCTGATAGACAGCAATACCTATAAAGAGAAGCTGACTGCGTTAAGTGAAAGTGATGTAACGCAAGAAGCTTATCTAAGAGAGAAATTGAGTCTGATGCGGAATTTTCTGGGAGGATTGACCAACCTGAAGATCATGGAACTCTACAAAAAGATCGCTCTCTTGAAATTTGAAGCAAAGCTTGGGTATAAACTTGAAAACCGTGACAAACTGGTAGAGAAGCATACGGTAGAGGCTTTTGAAAAGAAATTGGAAAAAAAGCGTCAAAGATTACTAAAAAAGAGAAGTGATGTCTGATAAAACTGAAAACGTGCCAAAGGTGATCTTCGGTCCCATACATTCCAGACGTTTTGGCAAATCCTTAGGGGTTGACCTGAGCCCGGGTAAAAAGCAGTGTAACTTTGACTGTCTCTACTGTGAACTTGACCCGGCCAAGACTATGGATACCTATGAGGATGTCGTGAGTGTGGAGGAGGTGACCACTGCACTGAAAGCAGCACTCAAAGAGCATGGTGACATAGACTTCATCACGCTCACGGCCAACGGTGAACCCACACTCTACCCCTATCTTTCAGAGCTGATAGATGAGATCAACAGCTTCAAAGGCACTACCAAGACACTCATCCTTTCCAATGCAGCCAACATCGATGTTATGAAGGTGCAGGATGCACTCTTGAAACTCGATGAAGTGAAACTCTCTTTGGACTGTGCCACACAAAAGTGTTTGCATAAACTTGACCGTTCCCATAAGGGTATCGATGTAGAGAATATCAAGGCAGGGATGCTGGCCTTCAAAAGCAGATACAAAGGACCGCTCGTTATAGAGATACTCATCGTCAAAACACTCAACGACTCTGAAGAGGAGATTGTCAAGCTCAACGAATACCTGCTGAAACTCCAACCCACACGCATCGACATTGGAACCATAGACAGACCGCCTGCCTATGATGTAAAGCCAGTGAGTTATGAAAAGCTTCTGGAGATCAGTCACCTTTTTGACAGTTCTTTACCGGTCTACATCGCCTCACGAAAAAAAGCAGAGATCTCCGCTTCGAGCTACTCTGAAGAGGAGATCCTCGAGACGCTCTCAAAACGTCCTTTGACGGCAGAAGACATCGAAGCGCTTTTTGATGAAGAGAGCCAAAAAAGAGTCGAAGATCTTCTAGATAAAAAGAAAATAAAGCAAGTTTCAACAAATGGTGTAGAATTTTACAAAAAAGCCTAAAAAACTCTTGACATTAAAGGACTTTTTCCCTATAATCTCACCCACGAAACAAGCATACGCTTCTTTCAACCATTGTTCCGGCATAGCTCAGCGGTAGAGTAGATGACTGTTAATCATTTGGTCCCAGGTTCGAATCCTGGTGCCGGAGCCACTTCATAAAAATAATCCCATAAAAATTTTAAAATTATTATGATAATTTGTATTAAATTCATTTTATATTTATTATAAGTAATTAAAGAGAGAAAGCACTATATCCTCTTTGTGAAATTAAATAATTTGATTTTTCACTAAGTGCTTCTATCAGTTTTATTTTGTTTATCACTTTGTCTTCTGCTGACATTAGTGATGATTTGATCTGATATTCAAAAAGTTCTTTAGCTTTTTCCTCATACATTTCCCAATAAGACACAATCAAATCACTTTGTTTTAGTATGAGTTCAGGTGAAGGGATCTTATCTGACTTTTTAGCATTTACTTTTGGATCACAAGGAAGTAGGTTCCACAGGTCATTATTGAACCAGACAGAGTAAGGTAATACATGATCAATATCATATTTACCTTGATGTAATTTTTTCCCACTCCACACACATTGACATTCATCTGGTAGATATTTTCTTCCAACAGTAGTGTTCCTGTCTGAAAAAATGGTTTTATAAATCATTGCATCTACTTTATCGGTGGCAAAATTATTTTGATTGAGTTTGTAGGTAGTTTCTCTCCAACGTCTGGCAATAGTAGAGTTTCCATAGAGGCTTTGACCCATATATCGAAAGATATGATAATGATCTTTTTTGATAGTGAATTTTCCAAAGTTCTCAATTAGAAACTCTCTATTGAATTTTTCTGTTTTGGATATTTTCCCAAAGGTTTTACTTTCTGGCAAATAAATTTCATATTTTTCTTCACCAGAGTACTTCATTGGCATTTGAGTAATGGTTTTTGCCATCTCTTTAGATAATTTTATTAATAATGAGGATTGAATAGCATCAAGCTCCATCGAAAGGTACTTCATATAAACTTTTGCATACGCATCTTGCCAAGAAGTTTTTTCAGGATAGAGTTTCATATATTCAAATAGTTCAGCATAGATGGATTCAATTTGTTTATTGAGTACTCGACCACTGTTTTGTTGACGTATGCGGTTAAATACAAATGGAAAGTAGTCAAAGATCCACCCTTCTATTATTAATCCCAAAGGAAGATTTGCTTGACTTCCTTCGATCTTGATAAGATGATCATAACGTTGACAGACATCTATAGTATTTTTCAATAGTGCAAACTTGTAAGTACTTGAGATTTTATCTTGTTCGATGATTTTGTTGATTTGGCTAAGTGATTCAAAGCTTATCATAACTATAAACCTCTGTTACCCATGTAATCTCTCTTTCCTCAAGACCATCTTTATTGGTGTTTTTAGAGATTTTCTTACACTCATATTCTTCAAAAAGTGCTTCAAGTAATGTAGTGTCTATATTTTCAAAGTAACGATCACTTATTTCTGCTCTTGCTGTAATGCTGTAGCTAAGTATTATCTTTCCACCAGGTTTCAAGAAAGAACAGAGTGATTTAATAGATGACTCATACGTACTTTTGGGTAAATGCATCCAAACTGCTATAAGGATGATACTATCAAAAGAGTACTCTAATTCTTTTGGTAGATTAAGATTAGGTAGAGAAGTATTAAAGAAATGATCAGAGATATCTTCAAAACGTTTTTTAGCATGGTCTACAAATTGCTGTGAGGGATCAGCACCCCAGATTTCAAATTCTTCATCTCTTAAAAATGCAAGATCTCTCCCAGATCCAAATCCAATATCTAATATTTTTGATCCGTGTGTAAGGTTATTGAGTAATATATTATAAAAAATTGACATTTTTGCAGAATCATAGGCTGGTATAAGTCTTTGAGCAGCTCGATTATAATATTTGATAGTGGACTTTATACGGTCTTGATCTTGGTTCATGTGAGTATTCTAACATTATTTGTATTTACATAATAGAGTTTTAAAACTTGAAGTCACAAATTGTGACTTCAAGTTCAAGATATAATTTTATAAAAAATAAACTAGTCGCATATTGCGATCAGGTTAAACCTAATAGACACCATATAAGAAATTAGTTATAAAATATTCTCTGTAATTTGCAGTGTCAAATTGGCACCGCAAAAAATGGAGGTCACATTTTGTGACCTCCAACCAACTAAAGAATACACTTACGAAGATCTCAAAAGAAGAGCGAAACGTACACTAGACTCTCTTTACATCCAAGATGAGTGGTAATGAAAAATAAATAAAAGGAGGATGACAAGAGATATGCAGATAGTTATGGGGAGGCTATGGGTATATTGGGTTTTAAGGGGTAGTATGTTGATGAACAGATTACACAGCATTAGCTGGTCTTGTTCTGTAGTATGTTTATTTGTAATAGTATGAAAAAAAAGGGTAGAAATGTCATTAAATCAATGTAAAAAAAGAGTTGGAAATGTTGTAGTTAGTATGGTATTTGGAATGGTTGGTCTTGTAGGGCTGTCTGGGTGTGCAGGCAGCTCTCCGAGTACAGAAGCGAAACAGACACTGCAAAGTGCAGAAGGGTATCAGGTAGGACAGGTGAATGTCACATTGACCGATCATGTTTTCTATGACTTCAGTGAAGAAGAAAAGCATTATCCGAACGAGAAAGAGTTAGCCAGCTTTTTTAAAGAGGATATAGAAAAATATCTGAAACAAGCTGGAAGATCTTGTCAAGGTACACCATCGTGTTTGACCTTGGATCTAGATATCAATTATCTACGTAACTTTAATATGGGATCGGTGTCAGTCAGTGCTCCGACGATAGACAGAACTTTAACGATACGTCAAGGAGATACTGTTGTCTATAACAATACGCAAAAAGAGTTGAAACTCAACAAGGGTGGTATCGTAGGCAACACACTCAATGAGTTGGCACTTTTTACCAAAGCAGGAGAAGAGAAAGCCAATGTAGAGGATGAACGTAAGGATATTCAGGTGATCTCTCAAGTTACAGTGAAGGATATCGAACGGTTGTCCTTATAAGAGGTTAAGGATCATAACAATGGATCGATCAGATGAACTGCTGGAAGACTTAGGTCTAACAGCGGTAATACTCAAATAATGTTATGCAAGTTCCTTTTTTTTCATAATTATTATTTGGAAGTATTTATTGAAACATTGTAGATATGCCACCTTTTCATTGTAATTTCATCTTTATTCAAGAGATGTGTATTTGTTTTGAGTGTCAGGTCATTAGAGTCTAACCCCTTTTAGATATAATATTATCAATTTAAATCAGGAATTATACATATGCCCCATAAGATAGCTGTGATCGGACTTGGATATGTAGGTTTGCCTTTGGCACATGCATTTTCGGAGAAATATGAAGTTGTAGGATTTGACATTGCGCAGTGGAGGATCGATGAGCTTAACTCTGGAGTGGACCGTACGCTTGAACTGAGTGAAACACAAGTGAAAGAAGCTTTGGGACACGGTATGTCATTTACTGCTAATCTTGATGATATTGCTGATTGTAATGTTTATATAGTGACTGTTCCTACACCTATCGACAGTTCAAATCGTCCTGATCTTACACCACTTATTAAATCTTCCGAGTCTGTGGGGAAAGTGTTAAAAAAAGATGATATTGTTATTTATGAGTCTACAGTGTATCCTGGAGTCACTGAAGAGGTGTGTGTACCTGTCCTTGAAAAGATGAGTGGCTTGAAGTTCAATGATGATTTCTTTGCAGGTTACTCTCCAGAGCGTATCAACCCAGGAGATAAAGAGCACACAGTGACTAAGATCCTCAAGGTCACTGCTGGTTCTACACCTGAGATCGCAAAAGTGGTGGATGATCTTTATAAAAGCATCATCACAGCAGGGACGCACTTGGCATCATCTATCAAAGTAGCTGAAGCCTCAAAGGTCATTGAAAACACCCAAAGAGATGTAAACATTGCATTGATCAATGAGCTTGCTCTCATCTTTGACACGATGGGGATAGATACGACTGAAGTCATTAATGCTGCTGCAACAAAATGGAACTTCATCAAGCTTGCTCCTGGTTTGGTTGGCGGGCACTGCATCGGTGTTGATCCTTACTATTTAACGCATAAAGCACAAGAGCTTGGCTATAAACCAAACCTTATTCTTGGCGCACGTCAGATCAACAATGGTATGAGTAAGTATATAGCTGAACGTACGATCAAAGAGATGATCGCACATGATAAGAAAATTAAAGGTGCTAATGTACTAGTGCTTGGTTTGACTTTTAAAGAGGATTGCCCAGACACTAGAAACTCCAAAGTCTTTGATATCATAGATGAGATGGTAGATTATGGATGTGCAGTTGATGCTTATGATCCATGGATCGAAGAAAAAGATGTGGATCAGAAAAACTATGCCTTCATCAGTGACCCTATAAAAGAAAATAAAAAGTATGATGCTATTATCGTCGCCGTAGGACATAAAGAGTTTAAAGCACTTGAACACAGTAAATTGGAACAAGTTAGTGCAGGCGAACCTGTACTGATAGATATCAAAGGTATTATTGATAATCCTACTTGGAGACTATAAAATAAAAGACTCTTTTACAGCAAGAACAGAGAGCAGATATTGTTTGCAGTTTCTGTATGACACAAATATGAGATCTTTTGGTTAAAGTATCAGCATTTTTTTGAGTGATGTCAATAGTTAGATTAAATAAAGGGAGGTAGTTTATGAAAATTCTTGTTACAGGTGGAGCAGGGTACATCGGTAGCCATGTGGTTAAGTTACTGCTTGAAAACAGTGATCATCAAATTACCATTCTTGATAACCTAGTTACAGGATTTCAAAAGACGATCGATACCTTAATGGTCATCGCAAAAGAAAATGGTGTAGACTTGAATTTCATCAAAGAAGATCTTTCTGATTTTCACAAGGTCGAAAAGATCATGCATGAAAATAAGTTTGATGCCATTATCCATTTTGCTGCTTCTCTTGTGGTACCGGAAAGCGTTGAGAACCCTTTAAAATATTATCTTAACAATACTGCCAATACAGCTAACCTTATAAAATATGCTACCCAAAACAGGGTCAAGAAATTTATATTCTCCTCCACGGCAGCTACATATGGGGAACCTGATTCAAGTGTTGTCAACTTGGAGACAGGCCTTAAAGAGAGTGACCCTACAGACCCTATCAACCCTTACGGGATGAGCAAGCTCATGAGTGAAAGAGTACTGAAAGATACGGCTTTTGCCCGTGATGATTTCAAGTATGCTGCACTGCGTTACTTTAATGTAGCGGGTTCTGACCCTGACGGGCGTATCGGTCAGTCCACTGAGAATGCTACACTGCTCATCAAAGTAGCGGCAGAAACAGCCACTGGTAAACGTGAAAAGATGTATATCTTCGGAGATGATTATCCTACTCCTGATGGTACGGGTATCCGAGACTATATACATGTCGTAGATCTGGCTCAGGCACATATAGAGGCTTTAGAGTATCTTGAAGAGTATGAAAGCGATGTGTTCAATGTAGGGTACAGTCGAGGTTTCTCGGTTAAAGAGGTCATTGATACGATGAAAAAAGTCTCCGGTGTTGATTTTACGGTTGAACTAAAAGAGCGACGTGCAGGTGACCCGGCTATCCTTATCTCTGATAATACAAAAATAAAAAATGCCATGCACTGGGAACCGCGCTATGATGATCTGGAAGTCATCTGTCAAACAACATTAGAATGGGAGAAAAAAATTTGAAAATCAAAAAATGTCTATTTCCGGCTGCAGGATACGGTACCCGTTTCCTTCCGGCAACAAAAGCTACACCTAAAGAGATGCTACCGGTCCTTACTAAACCACTCATCCAGTATGGGGTAGAAGAGGCACTGGAAGCAGGTCTCAACACGATGGCGATTATTACAGGGCGCGGTAAACGTGCGATAGAAGACCATTTTGACATTTCGTATGAACTTGAGCAGCAGATCAAAGGTACGAGCAAAGAGCCTCTCTTAGATGAGATCCGTTCTCTCATCAGCCAATGTACCTTCTCTTACACAAGACAAGTAGAGATGAAAGGTCTGGGACATGCTATCCTTACAGGAGAAACACTTATAGGAAATGAGCCATTTGCCGTTATTTTGGCGGATGATCTCTGTACCAATGGGGATGATGGTGTACTTAATCAAATGATAGAAGTGTATGAAAAATACCAATGCTCCATCATCGCCATTGAAGAAGTGCCTAAGGAAGAGACATATAAGTATGGTGTGATAGCCGGAAAACTGGTTGACAATACAGATGATACCTACAGAGTAACAGACATGGTAGAAAAACCGGACCCAAAAGACGCACCGACCAACATGGCTATCATCGGACGATACATCCTTACACCGGATATCTTTGATATACTTAGAGAAACAAAACCGGGTAAAAATGGAGAAGTTCAGATCACAGATGCACTTTTAGAACAAGCCAAACAAGGTAAAGTGATCGCTTATAAATTTAAGGGTCAACGTTTTGACTGTGGTTCTGTGGATGGGTTTGTGGAAGCGACGAATTATTTTTATGAAAAAATACAAGGGTAGCATTTTAGCATGAGAAAGTGGGACATTGAATTTTAGGGGTATATAAAGGGGTATATTTTTAATATATCCTTATTTCTATGCATGTCTATGTAATCTATGAGTCCTGTATTAGATCTCATTATAAAAGAGGCACAAACACTTATTGACGATGAAGAGGTGCATATCAAGATGAGTCAAGCAAGTAATCCTTGCGGTGATGGTCAGGCATGTAAAAAAGTTATTGAATATTTAAAAGGTAAAATGTAAATGCATAGTGAAAAAAAGATTTGTGTCATAGGTCTAGGCTACATCGGGTTACCTACTGCGGCACTACTTGCGAACCGTAGTTATGACGTACATGGTGTAGATGTGGTACAGAGTACAGTAGACATTATCAATCGTGGGGAGATCCACATTGTTGAGCCGGAGTTAGATACTTTTGTTCATGCCGCGGTCAACAGTGGTAAGTTAAAAGCTGACCTAGAACCGACTGAAGCTGATGTCTTCATCATTGCTGTTCCTACTCCATTTCATGAAGGGTATGTTCCTAACATAGACTATGTCATTTCTGCAACTGAAGCGATAGCATCTTTTGTAAAAGAAGGGAACATTGTCATTTTGGAGTCTACTTCACCAGTGGGCACGACAGATAAGGTGGCAGAAGCGTTGGCATCACATGGGATTGATACAAACAAGGTGCATGTAGCACACTGTCCTGAGCGTGTTCTACCTGGACACATCATGCGTGAGTTGGTAGAGAATGACCGTATAGTAGGAGGGATTACCCCTGAAGCGACCAAGGCAACGGCAGAGTTTTACAAAACATTTGTAGAAGGTGAGGTACTTGAAACAGATGCGAAAACTGCAGAGATGGCGAAACTGACGGAAAACAGTTTTAGAGATACCAACATCGCTTTTGCCAATGAGCTTTCCATCCTTTGTGACAAGTTCGACATTGATGTATGGGAACTCATCGCCCTTGCTAACAGGCACCCAAGAGTAAATATCTTGCAACCGGGTGCTGGTGTAGGTGGACACTGCATCGCAGTAGATCCATGGTTCATCGTCCATGCAGGTGGTGAAGATGCTAAAATGATAAGAACTGCCAGAGAGGTAAATACCTACAAAACTGAATGGGTAATAGAGAAGATCAAAAATGCTGCACTTAAGTTTGAAAATGTAAATGGTAGAAAAGCAAAGGTCGCTTGTATGGGATTGGCATTTAAGCCAGACATCGATGATCTGAGAGAATCACCGGCATTATACATCACAAGACGTCTGATAGCAGATGGATTGAATGTATTAGCAGTAGAACCAAATATTGAGAATTTTAAAGAGTTTGAGATTTTTGATTATCAAGAAGCTGTAGAAAAAGCAGATATTATTTCCTTCCTTGTCGCACACAAAGAGTTTAAAAGTTTGGATATTGAAACAAATTTAGATTTTTGTGGGATATAGATATAAAATGAATATTGCACCAGTGTTATCGAATTATCTAAATTTTTTGAGATGGATAGCAGCATTTTTAGTTGTTATTGGTCATTTAAGAAGTTTGATATATCCTGAATATTCACAAGTTATCAATCCATCTTTTTTAGAAACAATATTCTATTTTATTACAGGTTTAGGACATGAGGCAGTAATTATTTTTTTTGTACTTAGTGGATATTTAGTAGGTGGAGAATTTATAAGTATGCATAAGTGTAAGAAACAATTTTATATATATTTTATTAAAAGGTTTAGTAGAATTTTTACTGTGTTTCTCCCTGCAATAGTTATTGGAGGGATATTAGATTATATTGGTATAACTTATTTGAATACAAATGGTATTTATAGTAACATGTATCATTTTTCCGCTATGAATTATAGTGTGATAGATAGATTATCTATAAATACGTTAATTTTTAATATATTAATGATGCAAACATCACTGTCTAATACATTTGGTAGCAATGGTCCACTTTGGAGTTTAGCCAATGAATGGTGGTATTATATGCTATTGCCCGCACTTTATATAATATTTAATAAAAATAAAATTTTTCTAAAAGCAACATTATTTATAGTTGTTCTTATAATGATATTTATTTTAAATAACAATTTATTAATTTATTTTTCAACTTGGTTATTAGGGGCACTAGTATTTCTTTTTAAAAAAAAGTTTCATTTTCCTTTTATTATATATATTAGTATCTTATTGTTTTTAGTTTCATTTATAGTTTCAAGAATAAATTTATTTGATAGCCAGTTCTTACATGATTTAATAATTTCATTAAGTTTGGCATTCCTAATAAATAATTTAGCATTTATTAATAATACTAGAATATTTTTTTCTAAAATAAATAGTAATTTAGCAAAATTTTCATATTCATTATATCTTTTTCATTTTCCACTTATAGTATTTGTTCTTGCTTATTCAAAAGAAACTATTAATCATAAATTACCATTATTTATATGCGCTATAATAATTACATATTTATTTTCATTCATTATGTATATACTTTTTGAAAAGAAAACGTTTTTAATAAAATCTAAACTTTATACTTTTTTTAATCTTACAAAGGAAAAATAAAGAATATGATTGAAGTAACTATGTTGTTTATCGTGGAATTTAGCATATTCCTATCAATATATTTATATATATTTAAAAATAATATAAAGAATAATTTGCCCCTTTTTTATATTATTACAATTATGTTTGCATTCATGTTTTTGGGCCCATTGTATGGTTATGTTAATAATATCAAATCATTATTTGGAAATTATTTATGGGATTATTATGATGATGTTCTTGTTTATTATATTTTAGGTATTAGTATGTTTTTTATTGGTTATATTTTATCAATAAAAAATACTAAAAAAAATAAAAAAATAAATATTAGTCTTTTGAAAAATATTGATAAAAACTTTATTAGATTTGGTATGCTAATTGGAGTTTTAGGTTATATACTTTGGGCAGTAACCTCTGGACGTTCTATTTATAATATATTTTTATTAGACTATTTTGGTGCAAGTAATAATCTAGATAACTTTATGAATATTGAAAAAGGGAATAATTATTTACGCCAAATGGTTGAGATATTTATTCCGATTCTAACTCTTTCTTTTTTTTCCAATATGAAAAAAAAGGAAATTGCAATTTGGACTTTGATTGCATTGATTATATATATATCACAAGGATTTAGATATAGAATTATTTTATTAATATCTGCGTATACATTTATTTATATATTTTTTTATGTTAAGTCATATAAGAAATTCTTTATGAGTACAGGGTTATTACTTATATTAACTTTATATACTGTGACACAATTAACATATTATAGATGGGAGATCCGTGCAAATATTCTTGGACAGGAAGCAAAACGAGTATCCTCTGATTATGCTAATGAAACAGTTTTAAGTACGTTTGGCCATTATACAAGGAACTATATGCCTTTTGCATCATTAGTAAAATATATGGAAAAAAATGATATTGAATATGGTTATGGAGAAACAATGTTTGGACATATTTTTGTTAGAATGCTTCCAAGTTTTTTCTTTCCAGAT
The DNA here is from genome assembly GCF_023213175.1 of Sulfurovum sp. XGS-02. Taxonomy (GTDB): domain Bacteria; phylum Campylobacterota; class Campylobacteria; order Campylobacterales; family Sulfurovaceae; genus Sulfurovum. Next base: position 1,493,057 of record NZ_CP093312.1, on the reverse strand, counting down.
GGAAAACCGTTCCCCCCAGCTGTTAAAGTATCTGCAGAATCTTGGGAAAGTGCTGAAGGTAAGTTTGCAGGTGAAGCATATGCAGCAACTGGAGGTGTTTATTATGAATTTGGAGTAATTGGTATTATTCTTTTTTATATAGTGATTGGTTATTTAATTGGGATTTTGACTAAAAAGATAAAAAAAGCAAAAAATTCAGTTCATTTAGCATTTTATCTTACAATTATAGTTTCATTCTTTCAACTTTTAACTCGTGGATATTTACCAGGGTATGTAATTTCGTTTGGTTATATGTTACTACCTTTTATTTATATAAAATTTTTTAAATCTGCACTTTGGAACTCTAAAAATGTCTAGAAGAAAAACCATTTATACTACTATGATTTTCAATTTTTTATTGCAAATAGTTAATTTTAGTTATAAATTTTTAATTACTCCATTTTTATTAAGTGCATGGGGTAACATTAAATATGGAGAGTGGTTAGTTATTTTTTCATTCGTTACATCATTATCTCTTCTTAACTTTGGTATTGCTAAGTTTTATGGTAATAATTTACGTAAATTATATTTAAAAGACAAAGTAGATGATTATAAGGTTCTATTTTCTGAAGCTATTATTTTGGCATTGGTGATTTTCCTTTTTATTGGAGTAGGTTTATTTATTATTATTGAAAATGTCAATCTAATAGAAATACTTAATATTACTGATTGGCCAAAGAAAGATGTTCAATTAGCTGTTTTCCTTTTGGGGCTTAGTATTGCTGGGAGTATCTTTCTTGAAATAATTTCATATCTGTATGTCTCTATTGGTAAGTACAGTGTTCAACCATTATTGTCATCCGTAAACCTTCTAATTCAATTATGTCTTATTATTATATTGTCGTATTTTAATTTTGGAATTGTTGCAATGTCTGTAATAGTATTGGGATCAGTTGTAACAATTACAGGTATAAGTTTAATTGTTTTTATAATTAAAAATCCAGAACTTGTTCCAAATCGTGTATTTTTTAAAATTCAAAATATTTTAACTAGTATCAAGACGAGTAGCTATTTTCAATTAATTACTTTTTCACAATTTTTTATACTGCAAGGAAGTGTTTTATTGATCAGTCATCAATTGGGGGCAGCTACAGTAAGCTTGTTCGTTATTACAAGAACAATAACATCAGGACTTGGTCGGCAAATCATTCAAATTGTTAATCATAGTATTTGGCCTGAATTAACATCTCTTTTTGCTGAAGGAAATTATGAAAAGCTTAGATTCTTACATTTGTTAATTGTCAAAATATCTATCATCTTAGTAACGTTTTTTAGTCTGTTCATCTTTCTTTTTATTGATGATATATTTTGTATTTGGTTATCAACAGATGATTACCTTGATTACAATCTTATTTCTTTACTATTGTGTTATCTTATGGTTCTTTATACATGGATCCCATCATCCTTTGTGCTTATGGCAAATAATAATGTTAAATATTTTGGTCTGTTGTCTTTTTTAAGTTCATTGTTCTTTTTGATATTAAGTTACTTATTATTACCGACAATTGGATTATATGGTCTTATTTATATATTAATAATTTCTGATTTTTTGTTTATGACATTTTTCATACCTAAATTTGCATGCAGTAAAATAAATGAAAATTATTGGAAACTTTTAGTAAAAATATTAAAATTATTTCTTCCGTCAATAATATTGTTTATTGTGTTTAATTTATACTTAGTTGATAGATTGAAATATTATGATGTTGGTGAAAAGGTTTTGTTTACTTTTATTATATCTATCTTTATGATGTTGTATTTTATTAAAACGAGTATGACTTCTTATGAGAAGGGATATGTATTAGATATTTTTAACAATAAATATAAAAAAGGTAATAAGTGAAAAAGACTATTAAAATTGATGTCGCAACCTTAGGAGCTCGCATGCACTATGCTGTTCCAAAGATTTTAGCTAGAAATAATATGTTACATAAAATGTATACCGATTTTTTTGTAGGAAATAAAGCTTTTTTATTAAAAATTATTTCTCTATTTAGTTCAAAATCGAAACTTTTAAAAGCGGCACAAGGCAGACAAATTAATGAGCTGGATAATAGTCAAATTGTATCATTTGATTTACTCGGCTTATATAAAAAGTATTTAAGTAGAAAAATTAAAAGTGGATTAGATCATTCAAATTTAATTATTAAAATAAGTAAATTGTTTAATAAAAAAATGTCTAAATATGACTTTCATCAAGTCGATGCAATATATGGGTTTAATGTATCATCTCTTGAAATTTTTAAGTTTGCTAAAAATAAAAATATTATGTGTATTTTAGAACAAATGAGTTCGCCTAAAAAAATAGAACAAGAATTACTTCAATCCGAAAGTAAACGATGGAATCATATTGATGATTCTATATTTATTGATGATAATCACCCATACATTGTACGTGAACAACGTGAATGGGATTTAGCTGACATAATTATTGTCCCTTCTGATTTTGTTTTACAAGGTCTCATTAAGATGGGTGTAAATAGAAATAAATGTCATTTGGTTCCATACGGTGTAAGTACGGATACTTTTAAATTTCATGATAAAAAACGAAGTGGCCCTTTTCACAGTCTTAATATATTATTTGTTGGTAAGGTTGGTATTCATAAAGGTGCACATACTTTATTAGAAGCAGTTACTCAGGTAAAGGATATGAATGTAAATTTAAAATTAGCCGGTGCAACAACTTTTACATCAGAATATATTTCGAAATTTGATAAAAATATTGAGTTTCTCGGTATGGTACCACGAATTGAAATAATGAAATTGTATGAGTGGGCGGACTTATTTGTTTTCCCATCATTATGTGAAGGTTCTGCAACAGTTGTTTATGAGGCATTAGCAAGTGGAGTACCAGTAATTACAACTGTAAATTCTGGTTCAATTATTATAGATGAATTTAATGGTTGTATTGTTCCGATTACTGATTATAAAGCTATACAAAATAAATTAGAGACGATCTATCACGATATTCAATATTATAATAAATTAGTGAATGGAGTAGAAAGTACACTTCCTAAAATAAGTATAGAAAACTATGAAAAGAATATTTTAAAAGTTATTGAAAAATCTATAAAGGGTATTAATGAGAAAAATATATAAATTTTTATTTTTTATAAATAAACTTGTTTGGAAATTTAATCATCGTCTTTATATGAAAAATAATAATATATTAATGAAAAAGCTTGGCATGAAAATTGAGGGTGATCCTATTTATATTTCTGCAACAGTTTCATTTGATGGGACTGACTATAGTTTAATAGAGATCGGAGACAAAACAGTTATTTCTTCTGGTGTAAGAGTCCTTACACATGATTTTTCAGTTTCAAGAATGCTTTATGCGGTTGATAGACTTAAAGCGAATGAAAAAGAAAAATCTATTTTGTCACCGGTTAAAATAGGTAGAAATGTGTTTATAGGAGCACGTTCTATTGTAATGCCAGGAACAGTTATTGAAGATAATGTTGTTGTTGGTGCAGGTAGTGTAGTACGTGGAAGATTAGAAAAAAATGGAATTTATATCGGTAATCCTGCTGTCAAAATTAGAACTATTGAAGAACAATTAATAAAGTATGAGCAAAGGGGACTTATATGAAACTTATTATTAATACTTCGAATCTTTATGTTGGCGGTGGATTACAAGTTGCTATTTCATTTATTAATGAGCTACGCTTACTAGATGTAGATTATGATTTTCATATTTTTCTTTCGAAAGCTGCAAATAAGCAGATAGATCAAAAAAGCTTTCCAAGTAATTTTAATTTTTATCTTATAGAGAAGTCACCATCATCTTTAGCTCATAGAAAAGAGATAATTAAACAGTTGGATAAGTTAGAAGAGTCTATCCAGCCAAATGTTGTTTTTTCCATTTTTGGACCAACTTTTTGGACACCGAAAACAGTACACGTCATGGGATTTGCTTTACCTTGGTTGATCAATCCTGATTCATCTGCTTTTGGTCAATTATCTTTTTTAAAAAGAGTCAAGAAGAGAATAGAAAATCTATATAAGGCATATTTTATAAAAAAGAATGCAGATTTTTATGTAACAGAAACAGAGGATACAAAATTTAGATTATCTAAATTCCATAAGATAAATGAAGATAAGATATTTGTAGTTGGTAATACTTATAGCTCATACTTTAATGAGCCTATTAATCAAAATACCTCTCTTCCTGAACGTCAAATATCAGAGTTTCGACTAGTTACAATTTCTCATAATTATCCTCACAAAAACTTGAAGATTATTAAAGAAATCATTCTTTACTTGAAAGAACAGCCAATACAATACAAATTTATATTGACTATTGATCAGGAGAGTTACGAATCACTATTCTCAGATGTACAAGACTATGTAATTACGCTTAAACCAATAAACACTGATCTTTGTCCTTCTGTATATGATCAATGTGATGCACTTTTCCTTCCAACACTTCTAGAATGTTTTACAGCATCTTATCCTGAAGCAATGAAAATGAAAAAACCAATTTTGACATCAGATTTATCTTTTGCAAAAGACATTTGTAAAGATTCTGCACTTTATTTTGATCCATTAGATGCTAAAAATATTGCAGACAAGATAATAGAATTATCTACAAATAAACAACTGCAAAATGATTTAATTGTAAAGGGAGCAGAACGATTGTCAGAAATGGAGACAGCAGAATCCAGAGCAAAAAAATATTTGAAAATATGTGAAAATATTGCATTGACCTAGTTAACCATGCTAGTCATCTTTTAATATATTATCACAATCTAACAAAGGAAAAATAAAAAATGAAACAATTGATACAAAGTTATAAAACAGGTGAGTTAGGACTTTTTGATGTACCTGCTCCAGTATGCCAAGAAAATGGTGTACTTATTCAAACAACAGCATCTTTAGTGTCAGCTGGTACTGAAAAACTGATGGTGGATCTAGCAAAAAAATCACTGATCGGAAAAGCAAAAGCGCGTCCAGACTTAGTTAAACAAGTTGTTGACAAGATGAAAAAAGAAGGTGTTAAAAATACACTTGAAAAAGTTTTTAGTAAATTAGATACTCCTATCCCACTTGGGTATAGTTGTGCAGGACGAATCATTGAAGTAGGTTCTAATGTAGATGGATTATCTGTTGACGATCGTGTAGCTTGTGGTGGTGCTGGCTATGCGAACCACAGTGAAATTAATTATATTCCAAAAAATCTTATGGTTAAAATTCCTGACGGGGTAGATGATATTGATGCATCTTTTGTGACAGTAGGTGCAATTGCCATGCAAGGTGTACGTCAGTGTGAGCCGAAGCTTGGTGAAAGAGTTGCAGTTATGGGACTTGGATTGATAGGACAGATTACTGTTCAACTACTTAAAGCAAATGGTTGTAAAGTTATCGGTAGTGATGTTGATCCTGATAAATTAGAGTTGGCAAAAAAATTAGGAGCAGATGAAACTTGTCATGCGGGTGAGCTAATCAAAGCTTCTACTGAATTTAGTAATGGTTATGGAGTTGACAGTGTTATTATTACTGCTTCTACCTCAAGTAATGGACCGATAGCAGATGCTGGTGAGATTTCACGTATGCGTGGTAAAGTAGTTGTAGTCGGCTTGGTAGGGATGGATGTTCCGAGAGATATTTATTACAAAAAAGAATTAGACTTACGTTTATCTATGTCTTATGGGCCTGGACGCTATGATCCAGAATATGAAGAAAAAGGGCAGGATTATCCATTTGACTTGGTACGTTGGACAGAACAAAGAAATTTTGAGTCATTTCTTGAACTTGTTGCTGAAGGGAAGATACATCCGAAAGAACTAATTACACATCTAATTAACTTTGATGATGCAATGCGAGCATATGATCTTTTAGAAGGAAAGATTAAAGAAAAATATCTCGGTATCGTTTTAACATATGATAATGATATAAAGGTTGAGGAGCATAAAAATGTGCAGATCTCTTCCAAGATAATTGCAAGTGAAAATGTTAATATCGGGCTAATTGGTGCAGGAAACTTTACTAGAGCTGTTCTTCTTCCGAATCTTAAAAAAGTTAATGGTTACGAACTTGTAGGCTTATGCACTGCTACAGGAGTAAGTGGACATGGAACAGGTAAGAAATATGACTTTAAATACATCACTACGGACAGTGACGCATTATTGACTAATGATGATATTAATACAGTCTTAATAACGACACGACATAACGATCATGCTGACAAAGTTTTGAAGGCTATAAAAGCTAAGAAGCATTGTTTTGTTGAGAAGCCGTTGTGTATAAAAGAGGAAGAATTAGAGAACATTGCTGCAGCATATGATGGAAAACATGTCTTACAGGTAGGATTTAATCGGCGTTTTGCACCATTGGTTCAGAAAATGAAGCAGACTATTGGAGATGCTCCAATGAGCATTACTTATCGGGTAAATGCAGGAGTCATCCCAAAAGATGTATGGGTACAGGACTCAGAGATTGGTGGTAATAGAATTGTAGGTGAAGTTTGCCATTTTATTGACACTTGTAGCTATTTAATTGGTAGCCATGTTGCTAAAGTTTATGCTTCATGTGTTCATAAAAATGACCAGTCAATACCAGATGAAGATAATGTAAGCATTATTCTTGAATACAAAAATGGCTCAACAGCAACAATAAACTATTTTGCTTATGGTGACAGTACGATGCCTAAAGAATATATGGAATTATTTTCCAATGGAATTGCCATACAGATGAATGACTATAAAGAGCTAATGATTTTTAAGAATGGTAAAAAAGATAAAATTAAAAATGCTAGTCAAGACAAAGGCTTTGTTGCTGAGTTTGAAGCGTTTAAAACTGCAATCAAAACCGCTCAACCATCTATACCTTTTGAGAGTATTTACAACACTACTAAAACGACATTTAAAATTCTAGAGTCATTACGTTCGGGACAAGCTATTGAAATCTAAACAGATATTTAGACTTATAAATACTGTCAAGTTTATGAAGATTGAACAGATAAAGTACAGATTGTACTTTATCATTAGAAACAAACTACGTCAAGTGCGTAGTTTTACTTATAGATACAGTGTGTTATCCAAGGCAAAACCGCTCACTCTCTTACCTTCTTTGGATTCTTTTCTATCACTAAAAAATGATAAATTCACTTTTTTAAATTTAGAACAACAGTTCGAAGATAGAATCGATTGGAATTATTTAGGTCATGGAAAACTCTGGGCGTATAATCTAAATTATTTTGAGTATTTGCATCAACGTGAGATGACATCTGACAAAGGCCTAACTTTAATTTATGATTTTATAGGTTCAATTCAGAGTAACAAAGAGGGCTTAGAGCCGTTTCCTATTTCATTACGAGGTATCAATTGGATTAAATTTTTAAGTTATCATAAAATAAATGATCAAAAGATCAATGATAGTCTTTATGCTCAATATAAAATACTAATGGATAATTTAGAATATCACATCTTAGGAAACCACTTGCTTGAAAATGGTTTTTCTCTTCTTTTTGGTGCTTATTATTTTCAAGATGAGATTTTCTATGAAAAGGCCAAACAGATCTTATTGAGGGAACTGAAAGAAGAAATACTTAATGATGGCGGACACTTTGAACTTAGTCCAATGTATCATCAGTTGATGCTATTTAGAATTTTGGATTGTATAAACTTAGTGAAATATAATGAGTATAAAAACCATGCATTACTGGCAGTGCTAGAAGATAAAGCGAAAGTAATGCTTGGTTGGATTAATACATTGACTTTTCAAAATGGTGCAATACCTTTGTTTAATGATAGTACAAATAATGTTGCACCAACAACTAAGCAGTTAAATGATTATGCTCGAAAGCTCGATGATGATTTTAACTATAGCAGTGTAAAATTATCTGATAGTGGTTATCGAAAGTTCTTTCAGTCAAAGTATGAATTGGTCGTAGATGTAGGTAACATTGGCCCTGATTATATACCAGGACATGCGCATAGTGATACATTTAATTTTGAAATGTATATAGACCATAAACCATTTATAGTTGATACTGGATTGTCGACATATGAGGCAAATATGAGAAGAGAATTTGAAAGATCTACTCAGTCTCATAATACTGTTGTTGTTGATGGGTTGAATCAGAGTGAAGTCTGGGGTGGATTTCGTGTGGCTAATCGTGCAAAGATAATTGATTTTAATGAAAGTACCAATCAAGTAGAAGCTACACATGATGGGTATAAAAGAATCGATATTTTACATACTCGTACATTTAAATCAAATATAGATGAAGTTAGCATAATTGACAAAATTGATTCTAAAACGGATCATGAATGTGTAGCTTATCTGCATTTTCATCCAGATATCAAGGTCTCGGAAAGTGAGGGATTATTAATTACTAATATAGCTGTAATTAATTTTCAGGGTAATACGGGTATTCGCTTAGATAAATATAAGTATGCACCAGAATTCAATAAAACATATACAGGACAATGTGCAGTGATAAGTTTTAATAAAAAGTTGTCTACTAAAATTGTAATAGAAAATACTATAAGAGGGAAGCATGAAAACAATTAATTTTTTGACATCCCATTTCATACCAGAAAATACCGCTTGTACTAATCGTGTTCTTTCATTAGTACAAGAGCTTGCAAAGCATTATAAAGTGAATGTTATATGCTTAAGTGAAAAAGGTATTATTCAAGAAAATACAAAGATAGTGTACAGTGAAAATGTAATGATCTATTACGTAAATCAAGCAGCTTTTGATGGAAAGAATTTCTTTAAACGGGCGTTAAATGAAATTAAATATATTATAAAGCTCATTAAGATTTCAAAAACCTTACCAAGTGATATAACTTTAGCAACATCTCCATATATGTTTATGATTCCTTTAGTAGGTTTTGGCATACGTGGAACGAAACTTCTAGATATTAGGGACATTGTTTGGGAATATCTTGATGAAAAGAGTGTGGTAAAAAAAGTTATTAAAAAAGTATTAACCTTAATTATGAAATTAGGAATGAAGCAATTCGATCATATTACAGTTACTAATATCTATGAATTAAATCTTCTCTCTAATAAATATGCATTATCAAATAATATAGATGTTATTCCAAATGGTATCGATAGAGAACGGTATGAAAAGCTAATAACAATAAAGCCAGCAACTGATATTTCTTTTACTGTTACTTATGTAGGAAATATCGGTTTAGCACAAAATATAAAGGTTTTGATAGATGCTGCAATACAATTACCAAATGTCAAAATTTTAATTATAGGTGATGGCATAGAGGCAGATAAGCTTAGAAATTATGTTAAAAATGAGAATGTTAATAATGTTGAATTTACAGGTAAACTTGCTTGGGATATTTTAGAAGAATACTATGAAAAGAGTTCTGTATTGTACGCACAACTAGATGAAAAGTATATTTCTGCCATGCCTTCAAAGCTTTACGAGTATGCTTCAATAGGTTTACCAGTGATTTATGGTGGAGTTGGTCAGGCAAAGACTTTTATGAAATCTTTAGAGCATGCCGTTGCAATAGTACCAAATAATGTTAATGCTCTTGTTGGGGCAATAAAACAAAAGCGTGAAGAGGAGGTAAGTATTGTTTCCCAAAGAAATAGAGAATTAATCAAAGAAAAGTTTCTACGAGAAGTTGCAGCAAAAGAAGTAGTTCGTATTGTGAATGAATTAATATGATTAAGAGAGATTGGTAGAGAAGGAATAGTAGTCATTTGTGAAGATAAACTCCTAATATTTTGATGTTTTAATATTAGATTATGCAACGAATGATAGAAGACAGATATGTTAGGATATTAAAAATTATTGGAATCTGTTTTTTCAGTTAAAAACGTAGTAGCTAGATAGATTTTGAAAAATATTTTTTTAAGAGAAGATAAGGTCTAACTAAGTAGTAAACCCAGTAAAGTCCTTTTGGAAGATCTATAAACCAGTATTCATTAAATGATGGTTTAAGGATTACTTTGTGTAGGTATATGATTTGTTCTTTAGTTTTAGTGAAAAGCTTTAGTTTTGCGGAGGTCTTGGCAAAGGTGCTCTTTGGTATATTCCAGCTTTCTAGTATGAATTTTGAGACTATATCGATCTTAGGAACACGTTGAATCTGAGTATTTATGTCTGAAGGTAAAGGTGTATCAAAGAGTTCATTACTTAATAAGAGACCTAGATAGATCATCCTTTCAAAGTTTGTATTCTTAGATATCTCATTAATTCTTTCCCAGTCTATCTCATAGTTTTTGATCAAGAGATCGATATCTTTGATCCACCCTATCCGTTCCCATAGATGTTTTGAACCATGAATACAGAGATAAACAAGAAGATTTTCAGAAGAAAAGGTAGGGATCTTTTTTCCGTTGATCTCTATCTTCTGTAGATTGTTCCAGTAGGAATCCAAGTTAAGTTGCATCGGATAGTCTTCATCTAAAAATGACCAATGCATTTCAAAATGTGTACCTTTTTGACTGTGGATCAGTCCAAGATCATGGGCATACTTTATCCAGATCTTTTCTTGTACAGGTGTGAGTGTTAGTAATCGCTTATAGCCGTGTGATTGAAGCAAATCGTCTATCTTGTAGATATCTTCTTTTTTTATCAAGACATCCAGATCTCCAAACTGCCGTAGTGTGATATCTCCATACACTTGCTGTGCAAGGGTAGGACCTTTGAAGGCTAGGGCTTCGATACCATTATCTTCAAGCAGTTTCATAATGCGAATGAGTTCAGCAGACATGAGCATGTTTCTTTGGGAAATACTCATATAGTGAGCTTTCAGCTCGATGAGTATTTCATCATTCAGCGTTAAGTGTGTAGCGTTAAGGTAAGAGTCATCTTCAACGATTTTTTTGATAGTTTTGTAGACAAGCGGAAGAATACCGTGGGCATTAAGTAAATTAATCAAAACGTTAAGATCTAAGTGTTCAGCGTTAAGATATGAAAAGATACAGCTAATATCCTCTTCAGATGGTTCAGTTTGACAACAGGCAATGAGAAATGATAGTTCATTATTTAGTTGTGTTTTTTGATGTTTAATTGGCATTTAAAATTATATCGTTAGTGAGAGCGAATTAAGCTTTAAGGATTATACACCGGGTGTATTCTCTGATCGGAAAGAATTCAGAGAAGAGTTTGGGATATGTGACATAAATATGACATCATTAGACTATAATTTTGTGTTTTTAAATTAGTTTATCATGACATGTAGATGTAAGGATAAACTATTTAATGAAAGTAAAGTATAAAATTGTATAATTTGTGTATTACAAAACAAGGGAAAAGAATGAAAAGGATAGTGCTTTCGGGATGGGTAGTAGCGGCGTTAAGTAGTTTAGGGTTTGCAGGTGGAGATTTGGTAGCAGTTGAACCAGTAGTTGAAGTACCAGTAGTGATGGAAGATGAGGGCAGTTTTTATTTGGGTCTTGGTGTCGCTGCAGTGAGTACACGTGATGCAGAAGTTTCTGTGGATTGGGGTGGTACAAATAGACAAGATAGACTGGGAAATCTATCTTTTCTCGCAGGATATGATTTCAATGAGTATTTTGCTGTAGAAGGTAGATATACTAAATCTTTCTGGCATGATCACCAGACTGAGATGGATGGATGGAGTTTATTTGCGAAACCAAAGTACCCTGTAAGCGAAGACTTTTCTGTTTATGCACTTCTAGGTTATGGTGGGGTAAATTTAGATGGGGTAAAGGGTTATCTTGTAGATTATGATGAAACTGGTTTCCAATGGGGTCTTGGTGCGAGTTATGAAATGATGGAAAATCTCTCTCTCTTTGCTGACTACACTTTACCTGCAAATGATATGGATGGTAGTTACCAGGGTGATAATACAGTGAAGGCAGATGTAGATGCATTTACTGTAGGTATAACTTATAATTTTTAATCTTTTCACTCCGGAAAGAATAGAGGAAGGGGTCTGTATAGATCTCCTTTTTTCAAATTAACTAAAACTTTTTAGATACAAAACTACTGAACCATTATCCAAGGAAAAGAATGAATACTGATAATATGCAGATAGATGAAGACGAAATAGATATTAAAGAGATATTTAGAACCTTATATCGATATAAAACCATGATTGCCCTTATGGTGTTTGTATTTGGTCTGGTCAGTAGTTATTATGCCCATTTTAAACCCAATGTCTATCAGGCTTCTGCCACTGTTGAGGTAGGTTTGGATCAACGAAGCTATGGAAGTCAGGATGTGCTTGCAATGGCTATGGATTCTGGAACGATGAATGCCGATACTGAGATGGATATCATCAAGTCAAGATTCCTGACCGAAAAAGCACTCAAAGAGGTCGATTTTTCACATCGTTACTATACGACACGAAGATTTAAAGAGATCGAACTTTATAAAGCGAGTCCTTTTCAAGTAGGTATGCTTAAAGGGTATGGTATCTCTTTTGACCTGTTTCCAGTGGATGATAAAAGTTACCGTTTAGTGGTGGAAGGGTCAGAAGACAGAGAGGGTAACCTCTGGAGTTATGATGAAACCCTTCCTTACAGCCAGGAGATCATCACCGAGCATTTTCATCTTAATGTCGTAAAGACCAAAGAGCCGCAGGATGAAGCGTACCGCTTTGTGGTCATAGATCCAGAAAGCTTAGGAAGCTTTGTTCAAGGCGGTGTCAGTGTGGGGCAGAAATCAAAGTACTCTACTATGCTCGAGATCTCTTATGCGGATAATGTAGCTTTGCGTGCCCAGGAATTTGCCAATGCCTTGGCTGAGGCCTATATAGAACAGAATATAGAGAAAAAGACACAAGAGGCAACACGTACACTTGATTTTGTCGATAAACAGTTGAAAACCATCACTGAAAATCTTAAGAGTTCTGCCATTAAACTCGAAGAGTTTAAAAAAACCTCTAATACTGTCAGTTTAAGTGTGAAAGCAGAAAATATCATCCGTCAGATGAGTGAATATGAAACGAAACTATCGGAGATCACGATCCAGCAGGAACTGTTAGACAAACTCTATACCCAAGTACAATCGGGGGAAGATCTTGAAAGTATCGCATTGGCAGGGTTGGATAAAGAAGGCTCTGCACTTACAGGTATCATCAAAGAGCTTCAGGCTGCGATCTTAGAAAAGAAGATCCTGCGTGAAGACTATACGGAGATGTCTTCTAAAGTGATCAAAGTGAATAAAACCATAGCACAGCTAAAAAAGGTGATGGTCGACACGATAAAGAATCTGAGAGAAAGTATCAAAGAGCAAAAAGTCCTGCTTGAAGACTCCGTGGCTACACAGCAGAAGCTCTTAAATACACTGCCTGCCGATGAGAGAATGTTCGGGCAGCTGCAGCGTAAATTCGTGGTCAATGAAAAGATCTACTCTTATCTTTTGGAGAAGCGGTCAGAGACAGCCATTATCAAAGCCTCGACAGTCAGTAAGAACAGGATCATCGATAAAGCACTCTATCCCGGGTTCCCTATCAAACCTAAGAGGAAGTTGATCGTGTTGGTAGGGTTGATCCTGGGATTGATCCTGGGGATCGCACTTGCCTTTTTAAGAGAGTTCCTCGATGACCGTATCAAAGAGGAAGAGGATGTTACCAAAGTGACAGAGGTACCTATGCTTGGACTTATCCCGCATATGAAAGAGAGTCATGACACGGTCGAGGTATTTGTATCGCCTAAATCTGCTTTGGCCGAATCTTTTAGAAATATCCGTACAAACCTGCAGTTTATGGCAAGAGAGAAGAATGCTCATGTCATCGCTATTACTTCAACGATCGCCGGAGAAGGGAAAACGACAACCAGTATCAACCTGGGCGGGATCATGAGTATGGCCGACAAGAAAACAGTCATCCTGAATCTTGATATGCGAAAACCGACACTGCATCAGAAATTTGGACTTCAAAATACTCAAGGTATGAGTACCTTACTCTCAGGTCATACGGCCTTGGAAGAGGTGATCCAGAGTACCGTGTATGAAAATCTAGACATTATTACTTCCGGACCTGTACCACCAAACCCGAGTGAATTGATCCAGAGCCCTTTGATGGAGACGGTACTGGAAAGGTTAAGAGAAGAGTATGATGTGATCATCCTTGATACGCCTCCGATAGGCCTGGTGACTGATGCACGTACTTTGATGCATTTTGCAGATACAAGTATCTATCTGCTGAGAGCGGATTACTCTAAGAAAGGTTTTTTAAATAGTATAGAGAAACTCTCCAAAGAGGAGATCAGCGGTTTGGGCATCTTGCTCAATGATGTGAAAACGGCAAGAAACGGTTATGGTTACGGTTATGGCTATGGTTACGGTTATTACGAAGAAGACAAGCATTAAAATGCAGTACAGTGAAACACTAAATGTTGAATCGGACAGAAAATGATCTTTTCTTTTTTTAAAAAACCACAAGAGAAAAAGAGAGGACCCATACTCACAGTGGACCTTCATTCACACTTCATTCCGGGGATCGATGATGGTTCCCAGAGTATGGAGGAGAGCCTTTCTCTTTTGAAGGGGATGGAAGCATTAGGCTACGAGAAAGTGATCACGACACCGCATATCATGATAGATGTCTACCGTAATACACCTCAGATCATCAAAGAGGGATTGGACGCTTTAAGGAAAGCAGCAAAGGATGAGAGGATCAAACTGGAGATAGAAGCAGCGGCAGAGTACTATCTGGATGAAGGCTTTTATGATCAACTTCATAGTGATGACGTGATGAGCATTAATGGAAAATATCTGCTTTTTGAAACGTCGTATGTGACCAAACCTCTGCAGATAGAAGAGATGATCTTTGAAATTGCTGCTTCAGGCTATATACCGCTTATGGCGCATCCTGAACGTTACCGGTATGTGAATGATCCGCTCAAAGAGTATGGCAGGTTTAAAGAGCTTGGTGTACTCTTTCAGCTGGATCTGAATTCTCTGGGCGGACACTACGGTAGAGATGCCAAGAAAAAAGCGGAGATACTCTCTGAGAATGGGATGATCGACTTCTTGGGTTCAGATGTACATCATCTCAAGCAGACGAAATTCCTGGGTGATCTCTTCATGAGTGAAGATTATGCAAAGGTATGGGAGAACAATACGATCTTGAACCATACGCTTAGATAGTCATATATTTCGTCAATTTACATGACATAAATGTGACATCTTTATACTAAAATAGTTTATCTAGAAATAAAATGTAAAAATATAGGATAGAATGTGCTGATATTTGGGGAAAAATATACTTTAACAAAATTGGAAATGGGAAGACTTGAAAAAAAATTTCGTAATATAAATTTTATCAGTTATAAAGATAAAGATGAAGATGAAGTAATCAATGAGATAGAGACACTTTTGAATAACGATAAGTTGAAATTAATAGTGCTAAATACAAAAGCAAAAGTAAATGATAAGGTTATCAAGTATCTTACAAATTTAAAGTTTGATAAGAAATTTAAACATATTCGGTTGATGGGTATAGAAGGTTTCTTGGAAAAATATTTGAATAAGTGTTATATACCTGAAGATCATACAGATTTACACTATTTGTATGATATAAAAGAGTTTAACAAATTTCAACTGATCCAAAAGAAAGCTATTGATTTTTTTGGTGTATTTTGGTTATTTTTATTTTCATATCCTGTGATCCAAAAATGTAAAAGAAAGATAAGTGAAGAGTCACCAGGGCCTTTATATTTTGAACAAAAAAGAGTGGGATATTATAAAAAAGAGTTTACCTGCATCAAATTTAGAAGCATGAAAGTGGATGCAGAAAAAAATGGTATACAATTCGCTACAAAGAACGATGACAGGATATTCCCTTGGGGAGATTATATGAGAAAAAGAAGATATGATGAACTTCCTCAAATGATAAATATACTAAAAGGGGAAATGCACCTCATAGGACCAAGACCTGAAAGACAATATTGGATAGAACAATTTGAAGAACAGATACCATATTATGCAGAAAGACATATAGTAGCACCAGGTATAACTGGTTGGGCCCAAGTGATGTACCCTTATGGAGAGAATGCAGAAGATGCCAGACAAAAACTGATGTATGATCTGTACTATATAAAATATTGGAATATTTTGTTAGAGTTGAAAATCATATGGAAAACGGCTATGGTTGTTTTACACAAAAAAGGGGTTTAGTTGATTCCTTTTTTGAGTATATAGTTTAATTGAATTACACTTTTTTGAAACTCTTCCAGATCAAAATGATCACAATGATCTCAACCGTTATCAGTAAATAATGCAGGTCATAGACCTGTGTTTGGTTATCTTCTATGCCGTAATGTGTGAGGGTCTTGTAAAAAAGATATGCGACCCCCATGCCTAAAAGGTATCCTATCTGTTTGACCGTGTCGAGCTTGGTTAAGAGGATATCTGTTTTGAGTAGGAGTGTTTCGGCTCTTATAAGGTAGTTACCAAAAACAAAAGTGATCTGATACCCGATGTAAAGCAGCAGTGCGGTTTGATAGTTGTAGGAAGCAAACATAAAATAGAGCATTGCCAGAAGCAATACCATTTCTACAAAGAGTGAGATCCTGAAAAACCACTCTGCATTGAGTATGGTATGGTAAAACCTTGCAACAATGAGCATACCCATGGCGAGCAATACACCACCCATGGAATAGATAGAAGGTTCAAGCGGTGCATAGAGGGTGAAGATGGCACCCACGCTCAAGCCCAAAAAGAGGGAGTTGAAGAATTTGTACCGGATGAACCATAAGGGGATAATTTTTAACATGAATGATTATATCCTAATATTTTTTTCATTCCCGATTTTACTCGGGAATCTATATGTTTAATTCCAAGGTGATTCTTGATCTTATAAGACTTCCATATACCAATAACTGTGGTGATGTTTCCCTCTTCATTTTTTTTAGAAAAAAACGAAGCAAAAAAATCGCCACGGTTCTCGAATCGCTTCGCTTATAAGGTCGTTCACCGTGGCATGTTGCGTACTTTGTACGATTAATGGAAGGAGGAGATCTTAAAAACTATACTTTACTTTTGCATAGATTGAACGACCTTCTGTGGCATAGCCGTAGCTTGATTGGTACTCTTTGTCGAAGATGTTTTTGGCATGGAGGCTTAGGTCAACATCGTTGATGATCTTGGTACTGAAGTTTGCGTTCCATATAGTGTAGTTGCCTGTTGATACTTCTGATGCTACAGGGAATCCGCCGTCTGTATCCATTCTATCCCCAATATATTGTGCATCGATGCCAAACTGCATATCATTTGCAGTGTAATAGCTTAAAGAGGCATTCAGTGTATCTTCTGCACGTCTTATAAGGTCACTTCCATCCTCTTTTTCATAATCAAAAAGGTGTGTATAATTTGCCGAAAATATAAGATTGAAAGAAGAGAAAGTATAGGCACTTTCTATTTCCAGTCCGGCAAACTTTGATCTGCCGTCTATGTTGGTATATCCACCGACAAATGTTACAGGATCAGTGATATAATCGATAGCATCTTCCACTCTATTGTTAAAATATGTCAATGTCAATAACTCTTTATAGCCTGTAGAGATATCATAGCCTTTTGTGTAGCTTGGTTTTAAGAATGAACCCAAAGCTGTATTTGCCAATTGATAGGCACTAGGCGCATCATAGGAAGTGTAATAGTTCGCAGATGTTATCAACCCATCAAGAGAGTTATACTGATGTTTCAGCCCTATCTTATAGGTTATTTTGTTGTCAAATTCACTATAGTTGTCATATCTTAGGTTTGTCTCCAAGAGTGTGTTTTCATTGAAATCATAGATGTTTGAAAGATAGATTGCTTTATTTGTATAGTCTGATCGACTTTCCGGGAATGTGTTGTATTGGTTAAATCCGTCTATATCTTTGTATTCTAAACCCAGGACTGCTTTACCGTTTTTGTAGTCGTATGCATTGATGAGTGCATACTCTTTGAGTGTTGATTTATAGACATTTTGCCCGTCACCGAAAAATCCTGTGGTGAAATAGTCTCTGTCATAGTCGCCTTTACTTGCCTGGAGGGTAGCACTATAATGATCTAGTGTCAGGAGGTAATTTAGTGAAATATTGCTTTGGTCGGAAGTGGCATGACTGTAGTCATCATCTGCTTGATCTGCCGAGAAGCTGTCATCATATTCAGTCTCTGTTTTAATGCGGTTATAGCTGAGATTCAGTTTGTTATTTGTATCAATAGCATATCCGAACTTGATATTATAGTTTCTATTTTCATAGCCGTCTTCTTCTGCTGATCTTGGAGCCAATGCAGAAAAACCATCTGTTTTGAGGTAGGAAGCAAGCACTTGTGCTGTGATCTTTTCATCTGTATAAGAAAGGTCAGCATCAGTACCTTTGGTATGATATGAACCGTAGTTTAAAGCAAGTGAACCATGCAGACCTTCTTTGGCTTCTTTGGTGATGATATTGATGACACCGGCACTTGCATTTGAACCCCAGATACTGCTTGCTCCTCCTTTGATGATCTCGATCTGTTCTATGTTACTTGTCGTAAGACTGTCAAGGAGTGCAGTACCGTTGGTTGTACTAGGGTCATTGAGACGCATACCGTCTAAAAGTACGAGTACTTTGCCTGAGTCCGCACCTCTTACAAAAAATGATGTTTGCTGTCCTAGGCCACCGGAATTTGTAACGGAGATCCCAGCTACAGTGTTGATAGCCTGTGAAACCGTCTGGTATCCCCTTTCTTCTATCTCTTCAGCTGTAATAACTGTTACATTTGACGTCGTGTTCTGGATGGATTGTGTGGTCTTATTGGCTGAGACAATCGTGATAGGTTCGAGTGTTTCATTTGCGTGCGTGTGTGTTGTGAATAGTAGTGTAGCCGTAATGAGGCTGAGTGACTTGATTGTCATAGGTTGTTCCTTGTTTATTTAGTTATGTAATATTTTATTGATCAGTAAAAAATAGATAAACAAGGAGGGGAGGTTTTGTACTCGTGGTAGATAAAGGCTTTTTTATGGTACTGGAAATTGCTGTCGATCCAACACAACTTTGAAAGTGTGGAGTAGAGCGCGATGACGGCTAATGAAAAGTAGTTTTTATTGTGGCCTCTAAGATGTTTCATGAGCGGATTGTACAGCAATTTGCTTTAGGTGTTACTGTGGATAAAAAAAGTATAATCATCTATTGAACGTTGAGTAAAGGCAAGCCTATGAATTACAGTGAATGGTTTGAAGCACATGGAAAAAAACACAAGAAGATCATGAAAAAACTGGAAGGTTTGAGTGATGATGAAGTGATCGCATACTTCAGGTTTGAGAATATGGTAGAGAAAGAACCCGATTTCTGTCCCCTCTATAAAGAGAAGAAAAAGTGTCATGAGATGAAAGAACTGAACTGCTATCTCTGTGCCTGTCCCCATTTCCGTTTTGATGATAATGGGCTTACCAAAAAAGAGGGTAAAATACTCTACAGCAGATGCAGCATAGACTCTAAAGATGGTGCGCAGTTTGTCTCTGATGAGGCGATACATCAAGATTGCAGTGGCTGTACTGTACCGCATCATGAAGCCTATATAAAAAAACACTTTTCAAGAGATTGGTTTGCAATCATGAATGAATGCAAAAAGTTAAACTAAATCAAGTATAATCGCTTTACATTATTTTATTCGAGTTAAAGGAAGTTCAATGGCTATTGAAACAGTGACAAGTACAGAGGCATTTAAACAATTGGTAACAGATGTTACTTCGCAAGCAGGATACAAAGAGCCTATGGCATTTGGTATCGCAAGAGTAGATAGAGGTCAGAAAAATGCTGAGAAAATACTACAGGCGAACTTTGGACTGATCAACTGGAAAGAGAACTTCGGAAGTGCTGCAGTATTTATCAAAGCACTTCAGGAAGCGAAGTGTGAGGTAGACTTTTCCGGGACGGAATTTGTTGCAACGATCAATGATAATTTTATAGAAAATGCTATGGCAGCATTTGCTCCGTATGTTGCAGAAGCGACAGGGGATGCACATAAAAATGTACAGGTGATCAAGACATTGTCAAACATGGCGGATATCGGTAAAAACTTCAGAATCGTATTTTTGTTCGAAGATGCAAACCCTCAGTCTGTAGAGGCTGTGTATCTTAAACTCTATGCTCTTTCTCTTGCGAAAGCAGAACTGAGAAAGATCAACCTCAATGGTGCATTTGGTATTTTGTCAAATGTGGCATGGGTAGGGAATACACCGTATGAACTCGATTACCTCAGAGAAAATGAGATCGAAATGAAACTCAACGGTACATATCCTGCAGTGGATGCTGTCGATAAATTCCCAAGATTCCTCCAGCATGTGATCCCGGCAGATAATACGCGTATCCTGGAAGCATCTAAAGTACGTATGGGTGCGCAGCTTGCAGCAGGTACAACAGTGATGCCGGGTGCATCATACATCAACTTTAATGCAGGAACACTTGGTCCTGTGATGGTTGAAGGTCGTATCTCTTCATCTGCTATCGTTGGTGCCGGTTCAGATGTCGGTGGTGGTGCAAGTATCCTTGGTGTCCTTTCTGGTACGGACGGGAACCCTATCAGCATCGGTGAGAACACACTTCTTGGGGCAAACTCAGTTACGGGTCTTCCATTGGGTGATGCGTGTATTGTGGATGCAGGTATCACTATCCTGGCGGGTACGAAGATAAAGATCGCTCCAGAAGAGTTGGCTAAGATCGCTGAAGCAAATCCGGAAGCAGATCTTGAGCATAAAACAACGTTCAAAGGTGAAGAGCTTCAAGGATTGAACGGGATTCACTTCAGACAAGATTCGACAACGGGTGAGATCATTGCTCGAAGAAGTACAAGAGAAGTGAAGTTGAACGCTGACTTACACTAAGTTATAAGACTTTTTGGTTTGTAATATTTTACAAGCCTCCTTTCACTTGGATTGTGAGTTTGATTCTCTCTTCATTTTTTTAGAAAAAACGAAGCAAAAAAGCGTCGACCTTCTCGAATCGCTTCGCTTTCAAGGGCGTTCAGGTCGACATTATTTATTATGTTAGGAGCATAGTATGCGTGTGGATAAGTGGTTATCGGCTGTGAATGTGGTGAAGCGTCGTACTATTGCTACGGATATGCTTAAATCTGGTGTGGTGTATGTCAATGGGTTGAAAGCAAAAGCATCGAAGAATGTTGCTGTAGGAGATACTGTGACCATAGAGTATCTTAAAGGGCCTAAGTCTTATGAAGTATTGCAGATACCTACAACCAAAACCATACCTAAGAGTCAAAAAGAAGAGTTCGTTAAAGAACTCTAACTAAATAATCTGTTACCTAAAACAATTTTTTACAATTTTTATTGACTTCTTCATAGCTCGAATTGAGGTTATGTTCCCTTTTCTACCCCAAGGGCACTTCCTCACATCGTTCACGGCGTTTTTTTAGAAAAAACGAAACAAAAAAGCGACATCATTCTCAAATCGCTTCGCTTACAAGGGTGTTCATGATGTCATAAGGTGTACTTTGTACAATATATAATTTCAATACAAATACAAACATGGTAAAATCTTCCCTATGAATATAAAAGAACAATTTGAAAGACTATTTAATAACGAGATGAGTACAGAAGAAGCAAGGGCTTTTCTTGTAGAGTTGTACGAGAAAGGTGAGAGCGGCAGTGACATCGCTTCGGCTGCTTCTGTGATGCGTGAACACTCCATTAAACTCTCTTTATCGGATGCACTGAAAGATAAAGCGATCGATGTGGTGGGGACAGGCGGAGATAAAAGCGGAAGTTTTAACATCTCTACTACTGTATCGCTTCTTCTGGCTTCTCTGGGCCGTGTTGTGGCTAAACACGGGAACAGAAGTGTGACTTCCAACTCAGGCTCAACCGATGTCCTTGAAGCACTGGGCATTAATCTGGATCTTAGTATAGAGAATAAAATAAAAATGCTTGAAGAGACAGGCTTCTGTTTTTTCCCTGCAACCGATCATCATCCTGCGATGAAGTATATTATGCCTGTACGTAAGTCTATCGACCATCGTACGATATTTAACATTCTTGGACCTTTGACCAATCCTGCCGGAGCGGAGAAATACCTTTTGGGGGTATTTGATCCTTCCTATGTCAAGCGTATCGCAGATGCACTGGTTGAACTTGGTGCGAAACGTGCCTGTGTCGTCAGTAGCCATGATGGTATGGATGAGATCTCGCTCTCCTGTAACTCCTCTTTTGCCTATGTGGAGTCAAAGCGTATTTTAGAAGGCGAGATCAATCCGGAGAGATTCGGATTTAAACTGGCTCCAAAAGAGGCCATTCTGGGCGGAGATGCAGCTTTCAATGCACAGATTACACGCGATATCTTTGCAGGTAAAGAGAAAGGTGCTAAAAGAGACATCGTATTGCTCAATGCAGCTTTTGCACTCTTTGTAGACGGCCATGTACGTGATATAGAAGAGGCGATAGAGATGGCCAAAAGCGGACTTGAGAGCGGTAAAGCCGATGCTCATTTAAAGTATATGGCTAAGGTCAGTCAACAGTTGGCATAAAATAAAAAAACAGATAGAAAAACCATGGTAACAGTAAATATACTACAAAGGAAAGAATATGATTAATGAAATAACAGCATCATTATCTGAACTAGATAAAGTAGTAGATTATTTAGAAGAAATTCTTCCTGCTCATGCCATCGTATTTTTAAGAGGTGATCTGGCTGCAGGAAAGACGACACTCACACAAGCCATAGCAAAAGCCAAAGGGATCGAAGGAGAAGTGACTTCTCCTACCTTTTCTTTACAGCAGTGCTATGGGGCAAAAGACGGCAGCAGTCTGTATCATTATGACCTGTATCGTTTGGACCATGAGGAGTTTATGCAGATGGGGCTTTTTGAAGAGTTTGAAAAACCGGGATGGCATATGGTAGAGTGGGGTTCGGATGAGCTTAAAGCCTTTTTAGAACGTGTAGGCTATAATGTTGTCACCATAGAGATAGAGTCCCAAGAAAACAGTAGAATCTATAGGATATATATATAATGCATACACTTGAAGCCAAAAACCTGGCGAAAACCATTAAAAAAACAAAGTTGGTCCATGATATCTCTTTACAGGTGAAGAGTAAAGAGATCGTTGGGCTTCTTGGTCCCAACGGTGCAGGAAAGACCACTTCATTCTACATGGTATGCGGCTTAACCGATGCGACTGAAGGGCAGGTTTTTTTAGATGGAGAAGAGGTCACCAAACTGCCTTTAAGTGCACGTGCACAGATGGGTATAGGGTATCTGCCCCAGGAGTCCAGTATTTTTAAAGACCTTACGGTAGAAGAAAATCTGCTTATTGCTGCTGAAGCCTTGAACCTTGATAAAAAAACGATCCAGCCGCGTATTGAAAAACTGCTGGAGATCTTCAATATCGAACCGATCCGTGCCCGTCTTGGGATACGTCTCAGCGGGGGAGAGAGAAGAAGGGTGGAGATAGCAAGGGCACTGGTAGGAGAACCGAAGTTCCTGCTTCTGGATGAACCTTTTGCAGGTGTGGATCCCATAGCCGTACTGGATATACAGAATATTATCAAACAGCTGGTCGATCTTGATATGGGTATTCTCATTACGGACCATAATGTACGTGAAACACTGGGTATATGCGACAGAGCCTATGTGATGCGTAGTGGAGAAATGCTAGCCACAGGTACCAGTGATGAAGTGGCCAATGACGAGAATGTACGTAAGCATTATCTTGGTGAGCACTTTACATTTTAAATAGGAGACTATTTTTCTGTTATTCTTGAACATGTATCTTTCCCAAGTACATTTTCAATAGATATATCAGGACCGGGAAAACCATAACATTTTTTTTTGTAACGAGCTTCCACAAAACTCAGACTGTGATAATGCTTCCTTTTTCATTTTTTTAGAAAAAATGAAACAAAAAATCGTCACGGTTCTCGAATCGCTATGCTTACAAGGTCGTTCACCGTGACAAGTGCGTACGTTGTACGATAAATGAAAGAGAGCATGATGATATAATTATGGGAGTATGGGATTGAAATTATCTGAAGTGAAGACCCTTTTAGACAATGAAGTTGAGGCCAGAAACAACAGTGCTGAGCTCTCTTTTGACAAGCCCGATCCACTTTTTGTCGCATCACAATACCAGGATGAATCCATCGCGTTGATCTGTGCATTGTTTGGTTACGGCAATGCAGGGCTTATCGTCCAGTTTTTGCAAAGTCTGAATTTTTCTTTATTGGATGCGAGTGACGAGCAGATAAAAAAAGCACTCTCTACCCACTATTATCGTTTTCAAAAAAATGAAGATGTTTCTACACTTTTCATCGCCTTGAAACGTTTGAGAAGGGTAGAGAGTATTGAAGATATCTTTTATACCGGGTATAAAAAAGAAGAAAATATTTTAGATGGTCTCTGGCATTTTATAGAGAGATTACAATCGGTCTGTCCCAGAGAGACACGCGGGTACAGTTTTTTGGTTGGCTCCGTACCCAAAAAAGTACTTTCAGCAGGAACCTACAAGCGTTATATGATGTATTTACGCTGGATGGTACGAAAAGATGCTTTAGATATGGGTTTATGGTCCAGGATAGATAAAAAAGACCTGCTCATGCCTCTGGATACACATACGTTTCAGGTGTCAAGACGTTTAGGCTTGCTCAAGCGTAAAACGTACGATATGAAGGCCAGTATAGAATTGACAGAAACGTTGCGTACATTTGATGAAAAAGATCCTATTAAATACGATTTTGCACTTTATCGATTGGGACAGGAAAAATTACTTTAATTATCTAAACCTTTTTAAAGCCTGTTTCCCTTATATTTTAAACAGATAAATATCAAATTTAATCAAGAAAATAAAGCAACCGTCTAAAGTTTGTTTTCTTGACTCTAAATATTATAACGCCTTATAGGGAATAATATGGGTACATATAGAATTATGGTTACAGGTGCTACTGGTTATATAGGTATTAATATGATTTCAAAAATATTACAAGAGTATGATAATGTAAACGTTATTGCAGCTGTTAGAAGTCAAGAACAGGTAAATAAACTACAAAAACTATTTAATGATGACGCACGCTTATCCTTTGAATTGGGTGAACTTCCTAATCATGTATGGAAAATAAGCAATATCGATATTCTTATTCATACTGCAGGCATTCTTAATAGAAAAGATCCGATAAAATTATTTCAAATTAACGTTGATGGAACAAGACAACTTTTAGAAAAAGCAAAAGAAGCCAAAGTCAAACGTTTTATCTATATGTCATCACAAAGTGTTTATGGAACCAAAGGTACATCTTTATGGCATGAAGAGATGCCTGCACACCCCGAAGTATTGTATGCAGAAAGTAAATATGCCGGTGAATTGTTGTGTATGAAAGAAGCATTCTCTACACTCCAAACTGTCATATTGAGGGTTGCACGAGTTTATGGGGATGGACTGTTTACATATCAGGGGATATTGCCCCATTATTATGCAGGGTGTGTTGCAAAAAAAGAACCCATTCCTATTTTTACATACAATAAAAACAGTGTAAATTATATTCATATTAGCGATCTGACGGAAGCGATATCAAAGGTGATATCGACGCTAAAACTTCCAAATAAACTTCTTTTGAATATTGGGGGAGATAGAGCGTATACAAACTTGGAACTTGGGCATATTTGTCAGAATGTGGCAGAATTCTGTCAATGTGAGAAACCATCACTGCTGTTTATAAAAAAACATATTCAAGCAAGTCAGGCCTTGAGCATGGATATTACAAAAGCAAAAAAATATCTTGACTGGTCTCCAACAACGACTATGGAAGAGGGGATGATACAATTGATAAAGGCACGTATTGATGTGATAGACTAATCAACCAATGAAGCGGCTAATATTTTTATAAATTCTTAAAATAGATCATAAAACATTTACCAGTTTATATAATATATCTAGTCGGAGTATAGTGAGAAAAAAGTCTATTTACCATCTTCTTTGAGATATTGACATTATATACAGTGTAGGTATATTTGTTCTGTTATTGTTCTGGGCAGGAAAAATTAGTATAAATCTAAGGTGTAAAAGGGTATAATCCCGCAATATAAACTTACAAGAGGATGTTTTATGGAAGGTGTATTTACTTACCTAGGCGCTATTTTTGGTCATGGACAAATGCTGTTTGTCTCACATTTGGTATTGGTGGCGATTATAGTACTGGCAATTGCAAAAATGGCAACAAAGAGTCTTAGAGCAGTACCGACAGGTACACAAAACGTTATGGAAGCATACCTGGGCGGTGTGATCGCTATGGGTAGAGATGTGATCGGGGAAGAGCTTGCGAGAAAATACCTTCCACTTGTTGCTGCAGTAGGTCTATTTATATTTGTTTCAAACGTGATCGGTATTATCCCTGGATTTGAAGCGCCAACTTCAAACATCAATATTACGTTGCCTTTGGCACTTTTAGTATTTTTCTACTACAACTACGAAGGTATCAGAGAGAATGGCGTGATCAAATACTTTGCGCACTTTGCAGGGCCTGTGAAGATATTGGCACCGTTGATGTTCCCGATCGAGATCGTTTCTCACATTTCAAGAATCATTTCACTTTCATTCAGACTTTTCGGTAACATCAAAGGGGATGACCTCTTCTTATGGGTACTTCTTATGTTGGTACCTTTTATTGCACCACTTCCTGCATACCTACTACTTACGTTCTCTGCACTGCTTCAGACGTTTGTATTTATGATCCTTATCTACGTCTACCTTGCAGGTGCCGTAGCTATGGAAGATGATCACTAAGATCACTTCGGAGACTTCTAAACATGAGACTGCAAAACGGACCTTTGAGTTTTGTAGTGAACTTTCTCTTAGGCGTAGCATGGGCATCCGTCCTGCTCGGCGCCATTACTTCATTTCTCTCTTTTTATCAAGAGAGTCTGCTTTTAGCATTTGTATCTGCCTTTATAGGTGCACTTCCCGGTATGATATCCGTACTTTTACTTGAGCATATCATCACAGGAAAAGAGAGATATTTTGAACTGAAAAAACAAACAGCACTGCTTGAAAAGATGCTCGAACAAAAAGAGAACCATCATTTACAATGATCAGTTATGCTATCACTGACCCCTCTACCTTAGATTTCAACCATTTAAAACGCGACCTCAAAAGATTTTCTCAAAAAGCTTCGATGATCGTCTACAGAGACAAATCCGATGTCTCTAAGCACGGAGCTGCATTCGTTCAAGCAGCCAAAATGTTTGATTTTGAAAAAGTTATCATTCATGGTGATCCTTCATTGGCAAAGGCTGCAGGGGCTGACGGTGTACATTTAAGCAGCCTGCAGCTGGATGAAATAGCAGATGCAAAAGCGATGCATCTCTTTGTAGTGGTTAGTACGCATACGATAGATGAGCTCAAAAAAGCAGAAGCATTAGGGGCAGATATGGCAACCTTCAGCCCTATCTTTGAAACACCGAACAAAGGTGTCCCTGTCGGTTTGGAAGTGCTGAAGTCCATGACGTCTCAGGTAGATCTGCCTGTGTTGGCCTTAGGCGGGATCTTGACAGAAGAGCAGATAAAAGCATGTGAAAGATCCGGGGCAAGTGGTTTTGCTTCGATACGTTATTTTGGAGCGTAGGCATGTCACGGATCTCTTTGATGCTTATCCCTTTGATTGGTCTCTTTTTCTCAGCGTTTCTGTGTGCCGAAGAGATAGCCGCGGACTACAGAGTGGAGTATGGCATATTTGGTCAGGTAGGGAAGGCACATGCCATACTGAGATCTGATGAGAAATATTATATGATAGATGCAAATGTATCTGCACTGGGCATAGCAAAAGCAGTGACAGATGATCTAAAAGAGAGACATATCTCGAAAGGTCACATTTCAAAAGGTTTTCTAGTGACAGACATGTATCAGATGATCAAATCTTTCGGTCCCTATACGACTACAACGATCTACAGGGTGGATCATAAAAAAAAGAGACTTACCCGTCAGTATAAAAAGTGGAGATACGATAGACTTATCATCAACAAGACAGAGAGACTTGAGTATTATGGCAAAGATGACCTGATGACCCTATTTTTGAACCTTCCATTACATATTAAAGACAAACAGAGGCCTAACAAGTATCATTTTATAGCTGTAGGAGAAGACCGTAAAAACGGGCGTGTTGACATCACCATACCTTCTAAGAAATCTTTAAAAGAGATCATAGATTTTGTAGGTAAGGGACAAGAGGGTGATTGGTACAGCAGGGTAGTGATGCATCGTAAACTTTACCATAGCAAACAGGGTGAACTGGATGTAAGGATCGGTAAAGAGGGGATGGTAGAAAAAGCTGTCCTGAAAGATCTGATCTTCTTCGGGGATGTACGTATCATCAAGCAATAGTGGAGAATAAACTCTCTTAAATAAGCAAAACGCTATAATCTATCTCATTAAACACGCGTTAAATTTATAAGGATCATTACTATGTTTGAAACCGTCATCGGTCTTGAAGTGCATGTACAACTTAACACTAAAACAAAACTTTTCTGCTCTTGTCCCACCTCTTTTGCAGAGCATCAAAACACCAATACCTGTCCTACCTGTTTAGCACTACCGGGTGCTTTGCCCGTGGTCAATAAAGAAGCTGCGATCAAAGCGATGAGATTTGGGTATGCCATCAATGCCAACGTCAACCATGATTCTGTTTTCGATAGAAAATCCTATTTTTATCCGGACAGTCCGTCAGCATATCAGATCACACAGTTATCAAAAGCGATCGTGCAAAATGGTGAGCTCTTTATAGACCTGGAAGACGGTACGCAAAAACGTATCGGTATGACCCAAGCGCACCTTGAGGCAGATGCCGGGAAGAACATGCATGAAGGTAATCACTCCAAAGTGGATTTGAACCGTGCAGGAACACCACTGCTTGAGATCGTATCTCAACCAGATATGAGAAGTGCTGATGAAGCGGTCGCCTATTTGAAGAAGCTCCACTCTACAGTACGCTATCTTGATATTTCTGATGCAAACATGCAAGAAGGATCATTCAGATGTGATGTGAATGTTTCTATCCGTCCTAAAGGGCAGGAAACATTTGGTACAAGGGTAGAGATCAAGAACATCAACTCGTTCAAATTCGTGGCTGCTGCGATCGCCTATGAGGTACAAAGACAGACCGAAGCGTATGAAGATGGTGTGTATGAGCAGGAAGTCTACCAGGAAACGCGTCTTTGGAATGTAGATGAAGGCGTAACGAAGTCAATGAGAGGAAAAGAAGAAGCTGCGGATTACCGCTACTTCCCGGACCCGGACCTCCGTCCGCTTATCGTGACGGATGAGATGATCGCTGAAGCAAAGATCATGCCGGAACTTCCTGATGCGAAAGCAAAACGGTATATGGAAGAGCTTGGTCTCAAGCCTTATGATGCCCATGTGATCACAGCAGATAAAGAGTTGGCAACCTACTTTGAAGAGATGCTGGAGAACGGTGCTGTGGCTAAAACAGCCGTGACCTGGTTGACCTCTGAATTGCTTGGACGTCTGAACAAAGCGGGACACTCTATAGAAGATTCGCCTGTGGATGCCAAAACACTGGGTACCTTGGTCTCCAAGATCACAGATAAGACTATCTCTGGTAAAGGTGCGAAAGAGATCCTTGATCATATGATGGAGAGTGAGAGCCGTGATATCGATGGATTGATCGATGAACTAGGACTTGCGCAGGTCAGTGATGATAGTGCTATTTTGGCCATTATCGATGAGATACTGGCTGCCAACCCGGAAAAGGTTGAGGAGTATAAAGGTGGTAAAGAGAAACTCTTTGGTTTCTTTGTTGGACAAACGATGAAAGCCAGCAAGGGAACTGCAAATCCAGCTAAGGTCAATGAGTTACTGAAACAAAGACTGGGATAGAAATATGAAGCATCCATGGTACTTCACCATGGGATGTACATTTTGGGAGGTAGGAACATATGCATGATTTCATCGTTAAACTCTCACATAAGATAGACAGTTCTGTACGCTATCAAAAGATAAAATCTTTTTTTCGTTCACTACTTGAAGATATAAACTACCCCTATAAAAAGTACTTTGATGCATTTATGATCATGCTTATTGTGCTATCTATTGCGATACTCATTTTGAGTAAAACAGATAAGATCCCTGAGTGGCTTGTCGAGTTCGATCTCTATTTTGTGACAGCTATCTTTGCTGTGGAGTATCTGCTGAGATTGTGGATCAGCCATGATATCCATAAGTATCTGGTCTCATCATCTTCTGACTCCAGCAGTTCTGAGAAGTACTGGGTGGTTTTAAGATCCAAATTACGCTATATGGTCTCCCTCCCGGCACTGATCGATCTTATAGCGATCTTCCCGAAATTCAGGATCTTGCGACTCTTAAAACTCTATCATTACATGCATGGGGCATCAAGCCTTTTTAATGCATTGCTTAAAAAACGTTTTGAATTTGTTTTTTTGGGCTATATGCTTTTGGGCGTTACTTTTACTTTTGGTTCCATCTTTTATCTGCTTGAATTTGGTATCAATCAAGCGTTGGATTCTTATCTAGATGCTATATATTGGGCTTTAGTGACCATCTCTACCGTGGGGTATGGTGATATCGCACCTGTGACGGAATTGGGTAAAGTGGTCTCTATGTTCGGTATTGTTTTTGGTATCGCTATGATCTCTTTTGTGACGTCTGTGATGGTGTCTGCTTTTTCTGAAAGATTTAGTGAACTGCGTAACCAGGACAGTATCAATCATGTACATAAGATGCATAATGTTGTCATTATCAATGGATATGGACATTTGGGAACAACAATCGCAAAGAAACTCAAAATACAGAAAATATATGAACCAGTGATCATAGAAGATGATGAAGACAAAGCGAATAAAGCACAACAGGATGGCTATCAAGTGATACATGCAGATGGTTCCAGTGCAAAGATGGTGAAAACATTGTATGAAAGAGGAAATATCGTCGCGATGCTGACGTTAAGCAGTTCTGATATCAATAATATCTACTTTATACTCAATGCAAAAAGTATAGAGGCAAACTCTGTCGTCTATGCACGTATGAACCAAGTAGAGTTACAGCGACAGTATGAAGCGACAAAAGTAGATGGTTTGGTTGAACCTTATGATGTGATAGATACAAGAGCTTTTCATTATTTGAAGAAGCACAGTGAAGAGGAGAAGAAAAGTATCTCCTTTTTCGGTTATACCCATAAGAGTGACCATATCTGTAAAATGCTTAAAGAAGAGGGGATAGAAGTCACGATCTATGAGATAGGGAATGAGAGTTATGAAGCAGCCAAAGATGACGGTTTTACCAACGTCATCTTCATCGATCAAAAAAGCAGTGAAACGCCGGATATAAAGGATGGGATCGCAGTGTGTGCAATGAATGATGAAGCGTTGAATGTCTACTACAGTATTACGCTTCGGTCCAATGGATTTACGGATGAAATCGTGGCACTCTCTGATACGAAAGAAGACAATAGAAAACTGCTTTTGGCAGGGGTGAGCAAGATCTTTGATATGTATGATGAAAGTGCCTCACAGTTTGTAGAAATGATCGAAAATAATGTAAAAAGGGTACAGAAATGAAAATAGCAATTATAGGTGCAGGAAAATGGGGACAAGCCCTATATCATGCCTATAGTCAGAAGAATGACGTGGTGATCTCATCCAGGCATACAAAGAATATAGAGAATTTTGTGCCTATGAGTGAAGCGTTAAAGTGCGAATATCTTGTAATAGCGATTCCTGCACAGTTTGTTCGTGGTTGGATGGAAGAGAATTTTGTGGATCATGGACAGAAGATACTTGTTGCTGCCAAAGGGATAGAGACAAGCACAGGTGCATTTTTGAATGAAGTCTATGGCGAGTTCGTCTCTGTGGACAGACTGGCCTTCATTTCCGGTCCCTCCTTCGCAGCAGAAGTACAACAGTCACTTCCTACAGCACTGAAGATTAGTTCTACAAATGCAAAACTGGCACAAACCTACGCAGATGCTTTGCCAGATTTCATTAAAGGATATGTGGATGATGATGTCATAGGTGCAGAGATCTCGGGTGCCTATAAAAATGTTATTGCCATTGCGGGTGGTGTCTGTGATGGCTTAGGATTGGGAAATAACGCTAGGGCAGCACTGATCTCCAGAGGTTTAGTGGAAATGACACGTTTTGGGGAAGCTTTTGGTGCAAGAATAGAAACATTTCTCTCTCTGGGCGGAGCAGGCGACCTTTTCCTTACGGCAAGTTCTACTCTCTCGCGCAACTACCGTGTGGGAATTGGCATTGCCAAAGGTAAGCGTATGGATGAGATTCTTGAAGAGCTGGGTGAAGTAGCAGAGGGTGTCCCGACCGCTAAAGCCATCTATAAAATAGCAAAAGAGAAAGAGATCTATCTTCCTATCGCAGCAGAGGTCTATGCCATGATAGAAGAGGGGAAAGATCCTTTGGAGAGTGTGAAAGATTTATTGGATTAAAGAGAAGTTGGATATAGTATATCAGTAGGAGAAAATATGCTGCATAAATGTATAGTCTTTATGATGATATGCATGTTCACTTTACTTGGTGCTGATGAGATCAAATTGCCTACCCATGAGATACATCTTACCGGACAACAACATTTCGAGGAATCCGATCTGCAAGATGCCTTGGGTGTGACAACACCAGGTTTTTTCCAATTTTGGAAAGATGATACCCCTCGTATAAAAGATAAACTGATTCCCTCTTTAAGACCCTCACTCAAAAGCTTTTATGAATCAGAAGGGTTTTATGATGCCAATTTTACCATTCAAGAGACCAACACGACCATCTTTGTGACCATCAGTGAAAATGAACCTGTAAGGGTGAGAGATATCAATCTCTCCTGTGACTATAATATCTCTTCGCTGGTCACCATGAAAAAGGGTGATATCTTTAGAGCTGAAACCTTTATAGAAATCAAAAGTAAGATCATCGCACAGTTACTCAAAGAGGGGTATTGCAGTTATGACCTGGACACGAAAGCCTATGTAGACCTGGATCTGCATACCGTTGATCTGCGTTACATACTACGCAAAGGCGGCATATGTACGTTTGGAAAGTTGACTACTTCAGGGTTGGAGACCATAGATGAGGATGTCATCAGGTCACGCATCAAAGCCAAAGAGGGTGAGCGGTACAGTACGGATCGCATACAGGATACATCCAATAGACTCTATGGACTGGATGCCTTTGACAGTGTACTTATCAATGTAGATAGAAAGTTCTACAATGTTGTACCAGTAGATATCACCTTTACAGAGATGGAAAAACCCTACCATTTGGAAGCAGGTGCAGGCTATGATACCTATGTAGGAATGCGTGTGCTTGGTGAGATCACCAAACACAACTTTCTAGGAGATGCGCAGCGCTTAAGTTTCAAAACTTCCCTGTCACAAAGAGAGCAATTGGTTATGGTCACGTATTTTAAGCCGGCACTTATGGATATCCTTGGTTACAATACTGATCTGGGTGGAAGGTTGGGATACTCAAACCTGGAGTTCGATGGATTCAAAGAAGAGAAAACATTTGTCAGAGCATATCTGGAGCATGAAGAGGGAAGGGTAACATTGAGAGCAGGTGTTGCATTGGAAGATATTATTATCACCGAATTAAATCTTGCTCCTGGTACTGAGTTATCACAAGCTGTCACTGAGGGTAATTTCCCACTTTTATATCCTTATGTGGATTTTCTTTACGATGCCAGAGATTCCAAACTCAACCCAAAATATGGATATTACCTCTCTGCTTACGCTGAATTCGGCCTCTCCTATGATGAGGAAGCCAGTGTCTATTTGAAGACCTTATTTGAAGGCAGGATCATCCATACATTCTCTGACCTTACACTTGCTGCTGTAGGAAAGGTGGGGATAGTGGATGTTTCAACGCAGAACGGCTTGCCTGAATCGAAGTATTTTTTTGGCGGAGGAGCATACTCAAACCGTGCATATGGATTTAGAGAACTGGGAGTGATCCTCTCTCCTACAGAAGACAGTATCTATGGGGCTTCAAGCATGGCTAATCTCTCTTTGGAAGCGGATTACCCGGTTTGGGGCGATGTGTATGGTGCCATTTTTACGGACAATACTATGCTGACGGATGAAAGTTATAATTTTAAAGGAGAGATCATTTCAGCTGTAGGTGTAGGGGCCAGGTATATGACACCTATAGGCCCCTTTAAACTGGATGTAGGTTTCAATGTCAATGATTTCTCACAGTATGGTATCTCATTTCAAATAGGACAATCATTTTGAAGTATTCATCACTTTACAGACCGTTGTTATGGATGAGAAAGATCATTATCTATCTACTCATAACTGCTATAGTGATGGGACTCGCTCTTTATTTTATCGTCAATTCAGCGTTTGTTGTCAGGAAAGTGGCCGATACCTTTGCTCCTGATTACAACATCTCTTACAGCCGTATCCATGGAAATGTATTGACGGGAGTGAAGATAGAGGATCTGGCATATAATAGAGATCCGCTGGCTAAACATCTGACGCTGAAATGGAACCCTGCCGGACTCTTTAAGAAGACGATCATTGTGAATACGCTTCAGATAGAAAAAGCCAATGTGGATACGATCAAAACACTGATCGCTTCTCTCTCATCTGCAGAAAATAATCAAAGCAATGAAAACAGTACTGCTGAATCTTTGGGAATAGACATAAGTGTGCACCATGCTTCACTGAGT
Source organism: Sulfurovum sp. XGS-02 (assembly GCF_023213175.1). GTDB lineage: Bacteria > Campylobacterota > Campylobacteria > Campylobacterales > Sulfurovaceae > Sulfurovum. The sequence goes on along the minus strand of NZ_CP093312.1, from coordinate 1,458,444 downwards.
CTTGAACCTTTTTCTGAACAGGGGATAGGTATCTCAAATGTGATATTGGATGTAAAGGATGTACTGTATAGCAGTGATAGTATGGATGTACGTGCATTGGCTCTGCAGGTGGACTCTAATGTGACAAAGATCACTTTGAAGGCAGGTTTGAAAGATGGAGATCTTCATGTAAGAGAATTGACCATAAAAGAGGTTGACACGCTTGCACTGCAAGCACTTTTTGTTCCGGACAGTAATGAAAGTAATAAAAGTGATGTTGTAGTTACACAGGAAGAGAATACCGGTAAAGACAGACCGGTGATCCCATGGATGCCCAAATGGGTACATTTAGACAAAGTAAAGATCAATACACTTCCTTTTGTCTATGGCCCTGTAGATTCGAAAGCGTTCAATGTAAGCGGAAGGGATGCTGTTTTTGATGTTGAAAAACTTCTACTTCAAAAGGCTGACCTGAATGTGCATAGCAGTACAAATCTCAGTGATATCTATTATAAGACGAAAGTGAAGAACAATAAACTCATCGGAAAAGTGGATTTTAAACCTAAAAAGGCACTCTTTAAACTCTATGACCTGCCTATAAGAAGAGAAGCGGTGGGGGATATTTTTGTTGATCTCAATGTCTCACGATCTATGGTAAGTTCTGATCTGAAAATAAAGATGGAACAGGTCCTAAAGGCCGGCATCAATGATTTTAATCTTGATATCAATCATTTACATGTACATGCAAGCTATGATATCGAAAAAAACACTCTGCAGTCCAAGAGTGATCTAGTGCTCACAACACCGTATGCAAAAGATGTTCTGGTGACCAACTTTTTTACGATGGATAAGCAGATCAGTTACAGCGGAGAGATACAGGCTGATCAATTCACGGGGATAGATCAAAAATTTGTTAAACCGCTTCATCACTTAAGAGTCAGATACAAAGGTGATGGACAGAGCATTAAAACAGAGATAGAAGCAGACAATCTACAAGGCACATTTATCTCCCCTGATTTCAAAAAGGCTACATTACATTTAGAGAACAAGCAACCATTGCTGCTTAATGAATTTATAGCGCTTCCTTCAGAACTGAACCAAACAAAAGCCAATATAGTGATAGATGCACCTATCAGTTTTGAAAATAACAGTTCGCTGATGGCCTATGCGAAAATAGATTCCAATATGGTGAATATCGATGCGAACATAAGTTTTAAAGAGAGATTGCAGGTAAAAACCGTGACACACATACCCAAAGAGTCACTCTTGCGTACGTACAACAGATCTGTAAAGTGGGATCATCTGGATCCTGTCAAAAGTGATATCGAACTTTTAGGAAAGCGTGTAGAGACTGTCGTTACAGCAGGCAGTGTGAAAGCGAATGCAGTGTATGATATGAACAGCACTCACGTAGAAGGAACAGTTACATTAGGCGGTTTACATGCTAGTGTGAACGGTATGCCTCAAGAAAAAATAACAGTAGAGACCAAGATCACTTCTCTCAATGCGTTGATAGAGAGTGTTGAACGTGTCTATACGCTTGGGGATATACCTGTACTCAAAGGGAGTGGAGAGCTATCTGTAATACTGAGTGAGATGAAAACTATCGATATTGCACTGAGATCACCGCAGATCAGCTACCAACCAGACCATAAAACAGAACATATCGTCAATGATATAGATCTGGCAGTGAACCTGCAGGATGAAAAAATTGTATTGAACCGTTATGCTTTGACATATGGGGGGCAAAAACTTTATTCTACAAAACCCTCAACGATATTTTTGAACGATCAAAATGTAACTATGGAACCTATTTGGCTGAATGATGAACTGAAGGTGGTGGGCACATATGATCTAAAAGCCAGAAAAGGGACGATCGAAGCGGAAGCAGATATCTTACATATCGTACATGAGATCGTCGATCTGGAGAGTGATATAGATATTAAGACAGTGCTGGATGGGAACAAAACATCGGTCAATGGAGAGATCACTCTTTTAGGTGGCCATATACACTATGACCTGGGCCAAAAGACCTATGCTTCTGACAGTGATATCATCATCGTTCAAGATATTAAAGAGAAAAAAACAAGTCCATTTATGGATGGACTCAGTACTTCCGTACAGATAAAGACAAAAAAACCTCTTATCTATAAAAAAGGCAATGTAGATATTAAAGCTGCTGTGGATCTGAGTCTCTATAAGGCAGAAGAGTCAGAGTTAATGCTCTTGGGTTCAGTAGAGATACTGAAAGGCGGAAGCTATACTTTCGAGGGTAAGAAGTTTATTTTGGATAAGAGTTATGTGCACTTTACGGGCAATCCAAACAAACCTCTGCTTGAAGCAAGTGTAACCTATCAATCTCTGAATCATCTGATCACTATCAGGATCACCGGTTCAGCCGATATGCCCAATATCCATTTCACTTCCAAACCTTCACTGACCAAAGAACAGATATTGTCGATCATTTTATTTGATTCAGAGGCTGGTGCCGGTACGAACAGCGGTGAAGATATGATGAAAATGATGGGAGGTGCTATGGCAAAGTCAGCCCTTTCAGACCTGGGCGTGCAGCTGGACCATCTTGTGCTGGGTGAGGGCAAAAGTATAGAGGTAGGTAAAAAGTTGACCAATAAGATCACGATCATCTATGTCAATGATGAGGTCTCCAGTGTAAAACTCAAATATGAACACGGGAAACGTACGGAGAGTGTGATAGGTGTAAGTGAAGAGTCACAATCCTATGATATACTCTATAAAAGGGATTTTTAAACCTCTTGGTCTAAGAAAGTCTCTGTTTAAAATCCTCATATCCGAAGTTACGTACTACTTCTATCGTGCCATCGAGTTTTTGAATGGCAATAGAGGGAAGCTTCACCCCGTTAAAGGTCGTGGCTTTGACCATGGTATAGTGCATTTGGTCTTCAAAGATGACTTTCTCTCCTATCTTAAGCGGTGCATCAAAGCTGTAGTCTCCCATAATATCTCCAGCCAGACAGGTATTTCCTGCCAGACGATAGGTGTGTGCCTTTTCTCCAGCTTCTCCTGAATCACGTACATCAGCACGGTAAGGCATGATGATCGTGTCAGGCATGTGTGCTTCGGCGGAAGAGTCCAGGATCGCGATATCCATACCGTTGTGTACGATATCCAGTACCGTGGTGATCAGTGGCCCGGTCTGCCATCCTATGGCTTCACCGGGTTCAAGATAGACCTCTACCTCATATCTCTTTTTAAAATCCTTGATAAGCGCGATAAGCTTCTGTGTATCATACCCTTCACGTGTGATATGATGTCCTCCGCCAAAGTTTATCCATTTCATTTTCGGTATATAGGCAGCAAACTTCTCTTCAAAGTTTTTGAGTACGTTTTCAAGGGCATCACTCCCTTGCTCACACAGTGCATGAAAATGCAAACCATCACAATCGTCTAAAATGGCATCATCCATATTCTGCACGGTTGTTCCGAGTCTGGAGTAGAGTCCGCAAGGATTGTATATCTCTTTGGGTGACTCTGAATATTCCGGATTGACACGCAGTCCCAATGAGAGTTTCGGATTGATCTTCTTCGCCTGCGAAGCAAACCGGCGGAACTGGGCAGGGGAATTAAAGGCCAGGTGGTGTGATATCTTGGCTATCTCATCGATCTCCTCTTCCTTAAAGGCAGGAGAGTAGGTATGTACCTCTTTGGAGAATGTTTCATCCGCAAGCTTGGCTTCATGCAGTCCGCTGGCACAGCATCCGTCAAGATAAGGTTTAATGAGTGGAAAACTTTTCCACAATGCATACCCTTTGAGAGCAAGCAGTACTTTCGCGCCGCTCTGTTCTTTGATCTGTGAGATCACCTCAAGGTTTTTAAGCAGTTTCTCTTCTTCCAAGAGCCAACAAGGAGATGGTAAAGTATCGTATATATTGTTCATGAGAAATTATAACAATAGAATACAAAATATTTTGTTATAATGGAACAAATAATTTGTTGAGATAGGAAGGAGAACTATTAGTATGGGTGCAAGGGAAAATGACAATCGTAGTGAAGGCTTGAGATTTAACGGTAAGGAGATCCAACTTGCGGTTAAAATGTTAGATAAATTAGAAGCTACGATCGATATTATTTATTATCTTATGGAGAATGAGAATCAACAGGCATTTGTGCTCATGCTATTGACAGCGAAAGATGTAGATCTCAGTACCTTATTGGAGAGAGAGAAGCGTGAAACCGATATTTTATTTGAAATCGATCAAGAGGAACCGCTCTACGTGATGCTTTGTCAAGATACCAAAGTTGATGGAGGATATCGGTTTGCAGAGAGACTGATTGGAAAAATCCAGTCAGATGAGGGTTCAGATGTCTATTGTACTGAACTGGAAGTAAGAGCAACACACTATACACCGAAACAAGTGATACTTAAACTGCTTGAAACGTTTGCAAAAAGTAAACTGTCGAATAAGTCTAATGAAATTGTTTTCAGAAGCTTGCAATAATTAGTAGGTTTTAAGGGATTTTACAGTAGAATCCCGTCCAACTATAACAACTGCAGGAATGCAGGTAAAATTTTATTAAGGATGATTCGGAATGAAAAGAACATACCAACCTCATAGCACACCAAGAAAAAGAACGCACGGATTCAGAACAAGAATGAAAACTAAAAACGGTAGAAAAGTTATTTCTGCAAGAAGAGCTAAGGGTAGAAAAAGACTATCTGTATAATACTTCTGGTATACAACCATCAGTTCTATAAAACATTTTACTAGGATCAAAACCAGTAAAGAGTTTAACAGCGTGTATAAACACGCCACAAAAACATGGCATACACCTTATTTTGTACTTTTCTTTAAAAGAAGTAATGAGTATAAAGTAGGTTTTGTTGCCTCTAAAAAAATTGGAAATGCAGTTCATCGAAACAGAGCAAAACGTTTGTTAAGAGCACATTTCATCGAAAATATAGACCTCTTATCTCAAGGTAGTTACGTATTAGTTGCAAAACCTGCGCTTATCGAAGAAAACTACACTGTGACCCGTAAGGCGTATCTACATGCACTAAAGAAGTGTACTGCAACCATAGGGTTATAGGATATACCCTTTTTTTAACACATTTAACACTATACTATCGTTGATATATTATAAAAGGCATAATTTTGGAACAACAAGATTTAAATAAACGACTTCTTCTGGCACTGGCACTTTCTTTCTTTGTATTTATAGGATATAGCTATTTTTTCCCACCTGAAAAACCTACACAAACCACAGAACAAACAAATACAGCACATCAAACGCCTAAGGTAGATCAAACATCCAGTACCAATGTAGCCGCACCAAGTGCTTCAACAGCCACAGCAGCCAGTGCTCCGGTTCAAACGGCATCAACAGCCTTGATCACAGTAAAATCTGATCACTTTATCATGACCGTGGATGCATACGGACGTATCTCTCAAGTTGAACTTTTAGAAGCGAAGTATCATGATGAAGATGGTAACAATCTGAAAATTTTAGGTGTGAATGAAGTCAAACCTCTGGAAGTAAGATTTTCAGATGCTGCATTGAATGAAGAAGCATTTAAAACCCCTTATGTGAACAGTGGAAGTAAAACGGTAGATGTGAGTGAAGGTCCTCAAACAGTGACTTTGACACAAACACTCTCTTCTGTGACCGTGACAAAAAAGATCACTTTCAAGCCTACCGGAGAGTATCATGTAACAGTGACAACTTCTTCACCTACACCATACTTCATTACACCAGGACACAGACCGGTAGCTGATGAGTCTATGTATATGCTGGTAAGAGGGGCATTGGTAAAAGGAGCGGATAATATCATCAATACGATCGAAGACGGCGATGCTGAAGGGTATGAAAAGTTCCAAAATGCAAAAATAGCCTCTGCTTTTGACAGATATGTTGCTTCAATGTTCTTCGATTTTGAAAAGGGGATGAATGTTTCTATCTTAAAAGAGGCCAATGGTGACCCTCTTATCTTTGTACAGGGGGAAGATACATTAGCATTGAATGCCTACATCGGACCCAAAGAGGACAAAATACTCAGAGCGATCCATCCTGAACTTACAGACGCGATCGAATTTGGATGGTTCTCATTTCTTGCAAAACCGTTCTTCAAAATACTGCTCTGGATCAATGACTATGTGGGTAACTGGGGTTGGGCGATCATCCTCTTTACCTTGCTTGTAAAGTTTGTACTGTTCCCTCTTTCATACAAAGGGATGATGTCTATGAACAAGCTCAAAGACCTGGCACCTAAGATGAAAGAGATCAAAGAGAAGTATAAAGGTGACCCTGCAAAAATGAATGCGCAGATGATGGAAATGTATAAGAAACACGGTGCAAACCCTATGGGCGGATGTCTACCGCTTCTTCTGCAGATTCCTGTTTTCTTTGCGCTTTACCGTGTACTTTTAAATGCAGATGAACTACAAGGTGCCGGATGGATACTCTGGATAGAGAACCTTGCAGTGATGGACCCTTATTTTGTACTTCCTGTTTTAATGGGTGCATCTATGTGGTTCCAGCAAAAGATCACGCCAAGTAACTTTACCGATCCGTTACAGGAGAAGATCTTTAAGTGGTTCCCTGTGATCATGACAGTATTCTTTATCTATTTCCCATCTGGTCTTGTATTGTACTGGTTAGTAAACAACTTGTTTACAATCGCGCAACAATACTTTATCAACCATATGTATGCAAAACAAAAAGCGTTAGCAGTGGCAGCGCACAAGAAAACAAAGGACTAGGTGATGAAAAAGGTTGAAGCACCGACATTGGAAGAAGCGTATCAGCAAGCTTCTCAAATGTTGGGCTGTTCTGTTTCTGAACTTCAGTCTGAAGTGATACAGCATCCTTCCAAAGGGTTCCTCGGCCTTTTGAAAAAAAGTGCGATCATTGTAGCAACATGCCAAAAAACGGCTTCTTCGCATACAAAAAATGAACTGAAAAAAGAAGCATCTCCTCTTCCGACTGCGGAAGAGAATGTTGCATCTGAAATCATAGCGGCCGTCAAAGAAGAACAAGCTACCCATATTGAACCTGAAATTGAAAAAGATGCCATTGTCGATAGCTTTTTTGAAGCTGATCATTATAGCGATGACCTTGAAACGTTTGAAGAAGAAACAGTTGTCTATGATGAGTTGGCACTGATGATAGAAGATCAACTCAAAGAGCTGCTTTCCCACTCTTGTTTTGATATAGATGTGGTTGAAGTGGATGTTAGAGACAATACAGCACTGATCTTCATCGATGGTGAGGATGCAGCACTGCTTATAGGTAAAGAGGGATACCGATATAATGCACTCTCTTATATGCTGTTTAACTGGCTGCATGCAAAATATGAACTCTTTATTAAGCTGGAGATCGCAGAGTTCTTAACGACACAGCAGGAGATGATACGTAATTATATCAAGCCGGTCATTGAACATGTTGAAAAGCAGGGGAAAGGTAAAACACGTTTCCTTGACGGCATCTTGGTACAAATTGCACTCGAACAGTTACGTGAAAGATTCCCCGATAAGTATGTGGCAGTCAAAACAGCCAGAGAAGGTAAAAAATTTGTTGTCATAAACGAATTTAATAATAATAAGTCCCATGCATAACACGATAACCGCTATTGCCACTGCACATGGTGTCTCTTCTATCTCTATCATTAGAGTGAGCGGAGATGCTGCACTGGAGATTGCACATAAGATATCTCATTTAGAAAACATTACCCCAAGACACGCACACCTTACTTCTCTGTATAACTATAACAATGAACTGATAGACCATGCGATCATGATCTACTTTGCTGCACCGAACAGTTTTACAGGTGAAGAGGTCGTAGAGTTTCAATGTCACGGCGGGATGATCGTTGCGCAGGAGATACTCGATACCATCACCTCTTATGGCGTAAGACTTGCAGAACCCGGCGAGTTCTCCAAGCGTGCATTTCTCAACGGAAAGATAGACCTGACAGAGGCAGAGGCCATTTCAAAATTGATAGAAGCCAAAAGTGTAGATGCGGCTAAGATCCTGGCTAAGCAAATGAAAGGCGAACTCAAAACCTTTGTGGATGAGAGCAGGGATGCACTTTTAAGATCTTTGGCCTACTCTGAAGTGATGATAGATTATGCGGAAGAGGACATCCCTGATGACATCATGAACAGTATATCTACACAGCTCGATGCACTCACAGAGCAGATAGAACAGATCGTTGAAGCGAGTCACAGACGAAGAGGTTTGATAGAAGGTTTCAAAGTTGCGATCGTGGGGAAACCGAATGTAGGGAAGAGTTCTCTGCTCAATGCTCTGCTTTCGTATGACAGGGCCATTGTCAGCGATATCGCAGGTACGACCAGAGATACGATCGAGGAGCAGGTCCGTATCGGTTCACATATCATACGGTTGGTAGATACCGCAGGGATACGTGAATCAGAGGATACGATAGAGAAGATAGGGATAGAACGCTCACTCTCATCCCTGAAGGATGCGGATGTCATTGTTGCACTTTTTGACAGCTCAAGACCATTTGATGAGGAAGATGCAAAGATACTCTCTATTCTGGAAGCAGTAGAAGACAAACATATCGTGGTTGCCCTGAACAAATCGGATCTTGATAGCGTTTTTGATACTGGGAAACTTCATGCCTATGAGGTATTGGAGGTCAGTGCAAAAAAAGCTTTTGTGAAACTCACAGAAAGACTTGAACGCCTTTTTGACAGCATCGGAGAGGGAGAAGAGCTCATGCTCATCTCATCCAGACAGATCGAAGCCGTCAATAAAGCAAAATCCTCTATCCAAGAAGCCAAAGAACCTTTAATGCTTGGAGAATTGGAGTTTTTTTCTTACCATTTGCAAGAAGCGGTCAAGTCTATCTCATCGATCTCTAAACCGTATGACAATGAAGAGATACTGGATAAAATGTTCGGTGAGTTCTGTTTAGGAAAATAGGATAGAGATGCTTGAGTACTTGAATGATCTGGAGAATGTAGAGCTTTATATACTGTTAGCTTTGTTCCTTTTTACGATCTGGTTCATCTTGAATACGGTCAAGTATTATAAAGGTGAAAAAAGAAAAGTAAGGCACCTGCATCGATTTGCTAAAGAGGGTGAAGCTGAGGCACAACACTCTTTAGCAGAGAGATACCGTAAGGGGTATTTAGTCAAAAAAAGTTGTAAAAAGGCAGCATTCTGGTACCAAAAGGCTGCTTTTTCCGGTGATGAGAATGCAAAAAGTTTTCTAGAAAAGCTGCGTGAGAAGAAACATTGTTCATAGACGATAGTAAAGTTAATTGTGTATAATGTCGAAATTATAAATGAAGGTATAAAATGTTTAAACTAGGCACTATGATCATAATGTCACTGATGGCAATGTCTTTATTTACAGGATGTGTACAGAGAGATATCCATTTTAATCAAAATAGCAATTTTTGGGCTAACTATAGTAGCGCAGATGATGTCAATATGTCCGATGATAACCTTACAGAATCTGAAATGATGATCACCGAAGATGGTGAAGAGAATAAAATGGCACGTATTGAATTCCCTGAATCAGAGTATTATCGTTTGGCTAGAACAGGTAAAGGAACCATCAAGGGTACCATTTATGTGAAGGATTACTATAATAGACGTATATTGGGAGCAAGTACACGACTCTACCTCAATCCGATCACAAGTTATTCTGAACAGTGGTATGAAGAGAGTTATTTAGGCGGGTATAAGATGCAGGAAGCGGATCCTAGACTCTTTAACTATTTAAAATTCACTGCGTCAGACCAAAATGGAAATTTTGCCTTTTATGGCGTACCTTCGGGAAGCTATTATCTGATAGGTACGGTGAAATGTGGAGAAGAGTGTGGGTATGAGAGTATGAAAAATATCCGTATAGCCACGAAAGTGAGTGTAGTTGGAAATCAAGTCGTGGAGCAGGATCTGACCAGGAGTGTCGAGTAGCCCCCCTGTTTACTTATCCCTTCGGATAAGCTTCTTTTAATGCTTGGTAGAGGCCATCTGGCGTCACATCTTCATTAGCTTCAAGAACACGTTGCATCGCAACGTTATCTTCTTCACCATTCCATATTTTGATGTAGGTACCCTCTTTATAGCCGTGGTCCTGTCTGAACTGGTTTAAGATATTCTTCCCCACATAGAGTCTATACAATGCATCTAGGTTGAGTCCGGACTGTACGGCCACATCGATAAATGCTTCCATGAATTTTTCTGTAGGTTCATCACAGAAGATCGTTCTCATCAAGTGTTCCACCACTTCGATCTGTGCATAATGATCTTTCGTTGTAGGTGTGATCTCAGCTGTAAATGTTTGAAAATTCGGCAATGCATTGATATTTGCAGCCAAAGTCTCAATACTCCCAAGATTTTGCATCTTGTAGTCTTCGAGTCCCTGTGACATAATGAAATGCCAAATATCCACAGCTTCTATCTGAATGTTTGCATAATCAGGTTGGGCATCTATATTTTTCCAGTGTTTCCAAGGGTAAGACTCTATTAATTCTGCACACTCCAAATAGGTACAACGTTTCCAGTCAATGTGTTTCCCGTGTTTGGTGATACCTTTTTCCCAACCTTCACCATTGGTTGCATCATTGAGTTGTTGTTGAAGCAGTAGCATCTGTAAAATCTTGTCCATTTATCACCTTTAATTTGTAGTAAAATATTCTACCTTTTTATCACTTATTTAGTACTTTTTGAGTAAAATATGAGCCTTATTTCACCCCCTAAAAGGACACTATTTATGTCACAGCCTATTGAAAATCTAGATGAAGTTTTAAAAAACCACAAACTCAGCAAAGAAGAGTACCAGGATATTTTGCGTATCTTGGACGGTCGTCACCCTAATATCGTAGAGATCGGTATTTTTTCTGCTATGTGGTCTGAGCACTGTTCCTATAAATCAAGTACAAAATACCTCAGGGGTTTCCCGACAACAGCACCGTGGGTTATTCAAGGACCAGGTGAAAATGCAGGTGTCATCGATATAGGTGAAGGTATGGCAGCTGTCTTCAAGATGGAGAGTCATAACCACCCGTCATTTATTGAGCCTTTTCAGGGAGCTGCGACAGGTGTAGGCGGGATACTGAGAGATATCTTTACCATGGGAGCAAGACCGGTGGCAAACCTTAATGCGCTGCGTTTTGGTACAGTCAACGGTGACAGTGACATTGCAAAATACCAAAGACACCTGGTTCGCGGTGTGGTAGACGGTATCGGATCTTACGGTAACTGTATGGGTGTGCCTACAATCGGTGGTGAAGTGAGTTTTGATGAGAGTTATAATGGGAACATTCTTGTGAATGCTTTCTCTCTAGGGCTGGTAAAAGCAGATGAGATTTTCCTGGGTGTTGCATCTGGTATAGGAAACTCTGTGATGTATGTCGGTTCTAAAACAGGACGTGACGGTCTTGGTGGAGCTGTGATGAGTTCTGACAGTTTTACTGAAGAGTCCAAATCACTTCGTCCAACGGTGCAGGTGGGTGATCCATTTACAGAGAAACTGCTTCTTGAAGCATGTTTGGAACTCTTCAAGACAGACCATGTCGTAGGTATCCAGGATATGGGTGCGGCAGGGCTTACCTCTTCAGCCTTTGAAATGGCTGGTAAGACAGGTGCAGGTCTAATCATGCACTTGGACAAAGTACCTGCGAGAGAAGAGGGAATGATGCCTTATGACTTTATGCTCTCTGAATCTCAGGAGCGTATGCTTATTTGTGCGAAAAAGGGAAGTGAGCAGGCGATCATCGATATCTTTGAAAAATGGGAACTGGATGTAGCGGTGATTGGTGAAGTGACAGATACGGCACGTATGGAGTTGATGTGGCATGGTGAAAAGTGTGCAGATATGCCTATCGCTCCGGTGAGTGAAGAGGCACCTGTACTGGATAGACCTGTAGCAAGACCTGCGTACCTGGATGAAGTCAATGCCAAAACTGTAGAGAGTTATCCGGCAGTAGATGATCAAAAAGCCTATGAAACACTCCTTTCAAACATCGAGGTCTCAGATAAAGCCTGGGTATACAACCAGTATGACTCTATGGTACAGACCAATACGACGAAGGGGCCGGGAACTCTAGATGCTTCATCTATCCGTATCAAAGAGAACGGAAAAGCTTTGGCGATGAGTTCTGACTGTAACCCGCGTTACTGCTACATCGATCCTAAAAAGGGTGCTGCACTTGCAGTCGTTGAGTCCGGACGTAATGTTGCAATGTCGGGAGCCAGACCACTCTCCATCACGGATTGTCTGAATTACGGTAACCCGGAAAACCCGGAAGTGATGTGGCAGTTCGCTCAGGGGTGTGAGGGTATTAAAGAAGCATGTCTTGAACTCAACACACCTGTGGTCAGTGGAAACGTATCGCTTTATAATGAAACCAATGGGGTCTCTGTATTCCCTACACCTGCGATTGCGATGGTAGGACTTAATGAGGATCAAAACAAAGTTCTTCCTTCAGCATTCCAGGAAGAGGGAAGTCAGATCCTTCTTGTGGGTGAAACAGAAGGCGAGTTCGGCGGTTCTCTTTATATCAAAGCACTGCATGGTGAAACAGCAGGATCTTTACCGACATTTGATTATCAATCTGAACTTGCGTTGTGGGAACTTGTGATCGAAGCCAATAAAAAAGGATTGTTGGAGTCTGCCAAAGATGTGAATGTCGGTGGTATAGCTATAGCACTCTCTAAAATGGCAGCAGTTTCTAACAAAGGTGTAGAGGCTGAGATCGATTTAGAGGATAGTAAGTATATCTTTGATGAGTCTCAAAGCAGAGCTATTTTAGAAGTTTCTTCTGAGAATGTGGAGGATGTGGTTCGTATGGCTATGGAATTGGGAGTTAAAGTAACCAATATCGGTACAGTTGGCGGAGAGAGTGTGAAGGTGAATGATGTAGAGCTTTCTTTAGAGAAAGTGAAAGATCTTTACTTTAATACGTTTGCTCGTACGATTGAGCAGGATCTGTAACATACTTCCTTTTGTTTCCACTCTTCTGAGTGGGAATGCGCTGTGAGTACAGCGAGGAAGTGCCCTTGGGGTGCATACTTGAGTTTATTTCTTTGGATTGATGTATGCATTTCTAATTTTATTTTGGGGATGAGCGTTTTATTTCTACTTTTTTTAGAAAAAAGTAGACAAAAAAGCGTCACTTTTCAAGTGTGCTTCGATGTTACGACGCATGCTTCGCACTATGTGCGCCTTCACATCGGCACACTCAGTGAAAAGTGACATAAAAATGTAAAGAAAAGTTTAAAAGAGAGAAAAAATGAGAGCACTAATATCGGTAAGTGACAAAAGCGGTGTAGAGAACTTTGCCAAAGAGTTGGTAGCGTTAGGTTATGAGATTATTTCTACGGGTGGTACATATAAGAAACTTCAAGATGCGGGTATCGCAGTGATCGAAGCAAATGAAGTGACAAAGTTTCCTGAGTGTTTTGAGGGAAGAGTCAAGACACTTAACCCATATATTCATGGTGGTATCTTACACAGAAGAGATAAACAGTCTCACTTGGATCAGGCAAAAGAGCTTGGCGTTGAGGGGATTGATCTTGTATGTGTGAACCTTTATCCATTTAAAGCTACGATTGAAAAGACGGATGATTTTGAAGAGATCATTGAGAACATTGACATCGGTGGTCCTGCGATGGTAAGAAGTGCTGCGAAGAACTTTGACAGTGTGATCATTGTGACGGATGTAGCAGACTATGACATGGTACTCAATAACTTGAAAAACGATACAAACACCGTAGAGTTCAGAAGAGATATGATGATTAAAGCCTATGAGCATACGGCTGCGTATGATGCTATGATCGCAAACTATATGAACCAAAGATTCAATGACGGTTTTGGTGAGTATCAGTTTATCACAGGTAAAAAGTCGTTCCAGACACGTTATGGTGAGAACCCACACCAAAAGGGTGCACTCTATGAGTTTGATAACCACTTTACAAACAACTTTAAACAGGTCAAAGGTGAAGCAAGCTTTAACAATATCAATGATGTCAACGGTGCACTGAAGATCGCATCAAGTTTTGGTGATGAGAATGCCGTATGTATCGTAAAGCATGGTAACCCTTGTGGTTTTGCTATCAAAGATACACTTCTAGAATCATATACTGAAGCACTCAAATGTGACCCAGTATCTGCGTTTGGTGGAGTCGTTGCAGTGAATGGTGTGGTTACCAAAGAGCTTGCAGAGAAGATGAATGAGATCTTCCTTGAAGTGGTGATGGCAGCAGATTTTGATGCGGAAGCATTGGAAATATTTGAAAAGAAAAAACGTCTTAAACTCTTTGCTCAGGGTGGTACGAAACTTGTTATGTCAAATGACAGCCATGATTTCAAACATGTGGATGGCGGATTTGTCTATCAGAATGCAGACTGTATCTGTGACGGTGAAGTACACAATGCAGAACAAAAATCAGAACTGACGGCCACAGCACAAGAGATGAAAGACCTGGAGATCGCATGGAAAGTGGCAGGTCTTACAAAATCTAACTGTGTGGTCTATGTCAAAGACTCTGCGATGGTAGCCGTAGGTATGGGTATGACAAGTCGTGTGGATGCTGCTCAGTGTGCACTTAAAAAAGCCAAAGAGATGGATCTAGATGTATCTGGAGCTGCTATGGCCTCTGAAGCCTTCTTCCCGTTCCGTGACTCTATCGATGCAGCAGCAGCGGCAGGGGTAAAAGCGATCATCGAACCTGGTGGTTCAATCCGTGATGATGAAGTGATCGAAGCTGCCAATGAACACGGTATCTCTCTTTACTTTACTACGGTAAGACACTTCTTACATTAATTGCTATGGCAGTATGTGATTTACGTACTGCCTTTTTTTACTGATCTTCTCCCTTTTGTAATCTTCTCAAAAATACTATAATACAACCATTACATTGTTAGGAATCATTATGGATAAATTACTTATTGTATGGAGCAGTGCCGAGATAGAGGTAGCCAAAAAGATGGTATTGCTCTACTCAAGTGTCATTCTTCCCAGAGGATACTGGGACAAAGCCCATTTAATGATATGGGGACCTTCGGCAAAACTTTTAGCAGAAAACAGAGAGCTGCAGGAGATGGTATCTAAAATCAAACAAACGGGTGTTGCACTCTCATGCTGTGTGGTATGCAGTGATGAATACGGTGTTACTGAGAAGCTGGCCTTATTAGGAATAGATATGATCCATACCGGAGAACTGCTCACCTCTGCACTAAAGGAAGAGTGGAAAGTGATCACCTTTTAAAAAAAACCTTGCAATATCTATAATGATATGATATAGTTTAATTTAATAATCTATCATAAAGAAAGGGTATTTATGAAAGGTATCATTCTTGCAGGTGGCAGCGGAACCAGACTGCACCCTATCACAAAAGTCACTTCAAAACAACTCCTCCCTGTCTATGACAAACCTATGATCTATTATCCCTTATCTGTTTTGATGTTAGCCGGTATTAAAGAGATATTGATCATTTCAACACCACAGGATATTCATAGGTTTGAAGAACTTTTGGGGGATGGTTCACCTCTTGGGATGACATTCTCTTATGCGACACAAAATTCTCCAAACGGCTTGGCAGAAGCGTTTATCATTGGGGAAGATTTTATCGGTAATGATAGTGTTTGTCTTATATTGGGGGATAATGTTTTTTTTGGATCCGGCCTGACGCCAAGGGTAGAACATGCAGCACAACAGGAAAAAGGTGCAACGATCTTTGGTTATCAGGTCAAAGATCCTGAACGCTTTGGTGTGGTTGAATTTGATGAAAATCATGAAGTGCTTTCCATTGAAGAGAAACCGGAACATCCAAAGAGCAGATTTGCCGTGACTGGACTCTATTTTTATGATAATGATGTAGTAGAAATAGCAAAAACGATCAAGCCGTCTGAACGGGGAGAACTTGAGATCACATCGATCAATCAGGCTTACTTGGAACGGGGTGATCTAAGGGTTGAATTATTAGGACGTGGATTTGCCTGGCTTGATACAGGTACACATGAAAGCTTGGCAGATGCAGGGCAATATATCCGTACGATTGAAAAAAGACAAGGGTATAAGGTAGCGTGTATTGAAGAGATCGCACATTATAAAGGCTGGATCACCGATGAACAGCTTATAGAATTGGCACAACCTCTAAAGAAGACAGAATATGGTCAGTATATGATCGATATGGCTGGTGTGAAATAAGATGAAGGTAGAAAAAATTGAAAGTCATGGATAGTGAGACCTATGTGTAAAGTATAAAATCCCTAAAAAAGGATACGGTAATGTTATTTAATTCATATATATTTATTTTTGCGTTTTTACCTGTTACCTTTTTTGTCTATTTCTATCTAAACAAGAAACGGTTAACCGAAGCAGCTAAAGGTTTTCTGGTATTTTCATCACTTTTCTTTTACAGTTGGTGGAACATTATCTACTTGCCGCTTATTTTGGTTTCTATGCTGTTTAACTATGTTGTAGGCAAACAGCTTACAAAAGTGATGCCTGATCAAAACCATTACTTGAAAAAAAGCCTTTTGATCATTGGGATCATCTCAAATTTGGCTCTGCTCGGGTATTTCAAATATGCCGATTTCTTCATTACGAATTTCAATCGAGTAGTAGACTCAAATATCCCTCTTTTGCACTTGGCTTTACCTTTGGCCATCAGTTTTTTCACTTTTCAGCAAATTGCATATCTGGTTGACAGCTACCGTGGCCAGACACATGAATACGACTTTTTAAACTATGCTGTTTTTGTTGCTTTTTTCCCTCAGCTTATTGCAGGACCGATCGTACACCACGCAGAGATGATGCCGCAGTTTGCCAATTTAAGAAACAAGGTTAAAAATTATCGTCATATTGCTCTGGGTCTTTTTGTCTTTTCTATAGGACTTTTTAAAAAGGTTGTTATCGCGGATACCTTTGCTGTCTGGGCAACCAATGGATTTGATGTAGCAGAGAGACTCAATTTGATCGAAGCCTGGATCACATCACTCTCCTATACTTTTCAATTGTATTTTGATTTTAGCGGCTATACCGATATGGCCATCGGTGCAGCACTGCTGTTTAATATTAAACTGCCGATAAACTTCTCTTCGCCCTATAAAGCCACCTCTATACAAGATTTTTGGAGACGCTGGCATATTACCCTCTCACGCTTTTTAAAAGGATATGTCTATATCCCTTTGGGAGGCAATCGTCATGGTGAGATAAGAACATATAGCAACCTATTCGCAACATTCTTACTCGGAGGCATCTGGCATGGTGCCGGATGGACTTTTGTCTTTTGGGGTGCACTGCATGGTCTGGCACTTGTCATTCACAGGGCATGGCATAAACTCGGTTTTAGAATGTATACGTTTATAGCCTGGTTCATTACATTCAACTTTATCAATGCAAGTTGGGTATTTTTCCGTGCAAAAGAGTTTGAAGATGCGATAAAAGTATTGAAAGGGATGAGCGGTATGACAGGGATCAATCTTCCATACGGCTTATCTACGAAATTATCATTTCTAACCCAATATGGTGTTGATTTTGGAAATTTTATTGTGGAAACAGGGGGAGATACCTATACCTTTATTTGGCTAATAGCAGGTATGGTATTTGTATTAGCCTTTAAAAATTCAGTGGAGTTGGCAAACAGTTTCAAAGTATCGTATAAAACCATGTTGTTCTCAGGGATACTCTTTTCAGTGGGAGTTTTATCAATGAATAAAGTTTCAGAATTTCTATATTTTAATTTTTAGAAGGGATTGCAATGTCTGCTCAAAAATGGATCAAAATTTGGATGATCATGATTCTAACTATCTCTTTTGCTGTAGGATTGATTAATTATGTCATTGATCCACTGGGGTTTAATAAAAAAATATTGATCAAAAATATGAACATTGTAAAAGAAGACAATACCCTTTTTACGATCAAATATAAAATGCCGCTATTAAAAAAAGGCGGATGGGACAATCTTATGTTAGGTACATCACGTATTGGATTGATGGACACACATGTAGCAGATAGATATTTAGGAGGTAAAACCTTTACAATGAGTCTTCCAGGCTCTGCAATGCCTCTTCAATGGGACTCATTTCTGTATGCGATTAAATTTAACAATATCAAGAATATCATCTATGGTATAGACTTTATGACATTTAATAAAAATTTAAAATTCAATGATGATTATGTGCAGTTGAAAGAGGAGATTCAATCTTTTGATTCCTTTTATACCTATGATATATACTTCAATATACAAACATTGATAAAATCTATACGTACAATAGTGAACAATAATGCTTTGCATCCAAGATATCATGTTTATTATTCAGAAAGCGGTATGAGACATTTTCCGAATTATAAACAGAAGCTCAAGAATGGAACGTTTAAATTACAAAACAGTATTAATGATCATATAAAATATTATTTTGATAAAAACCGTGGTATCTATGCCAAGTATGAATATTCACATGAGTATATGCGTATGTTTAAAAAAATTGTAGATTATTGTCATAAAAATGACATCAAGATTTATGTTTATATTCCTCCAATGTATGCTGAACATTTTTACGCTCTCAAGGAAGCAGGATTGAAACAGGCATTTGAAACCTTCAAAAGAGAATTGGCGGAAATCACCGATTTCACTGATTTTACAGGTGTGAATTCTATCACGACCAATAAAGATAATTATTGGGACTCTTCTCACCTGAGAAAAGAACATACTGAACTTGTCATAAGTAAATTATTGTATCCTGAAGATTCGGTTGAACATCAAGATTTTGGGGTCCAAGTAACAAAAGAAAATATAGAAGCACATTTGAAACAACAGAATGATCAATATAAATATATTGATTTAAAAGAAATACTTGATTCCATCTATAGGCATTGAGAGAGCATATGATTTTAGTGAAAAAGGAAAAGTGATGAAAGTATCAGATTATATCATTGAGTTTTTAGTGAAGCATAACATAGATAAGGTTTTTGGATATATAGGTGGGAATAATGCCCATATCATGGACTCTATAGATAACCATAAAGAGATCGAAATGGTGAATACCATACATGAACAAGGTGCCGGTTTTGCTGCAGAAGGGTATGCCAGAGCTACAGGTAAAATAGGTGTAGCAACAGCAACCAGTGGGCCGGGTGCAACAAATTTGATTACACCTATAGCCAGCTGTTTTTATGATTCTGTACCTGCATTGTTCATTACCGGGCAAGTCAATACCTATGAGTGCAAGAATGCATCAGGGTGTGAGAACAATGCCCCCGTACGACAGATAGGGTTTCAAGAGACAGATATTGTCAGTGTTGTGAAACCGATCACAAAATATGCTGTACTCATACATGATATACATGATCTAAGATATGAATTGGAAAAGGCTGCATATATATCTGAAGAGGGTAGGAAAGGACCGGTGCTTATTGATATTCCTATTGACCTGCAATACAAAGAGTTTGATCCGGATAAGGAAAGATCATTTTATGAGAGTGAAGCCTATCAAGCATCTTCAATCCATACAGATATAGATGATGCTGTGATCGAAAATATTGCTACACTGATCAATGCTTCAACAAGACCAGTGATATTGGTTGGCGGCGGTGCCAGAATCGCAGATGTCGAATCAGAGTTAAATGCATTATTGGGCGCTACAAATATTCCGGTCGTATACTCGTTAATGGGAAAAGATCTTGTCAAGGAGAGTTATAAATATAACCTTGGATTCATCGGTGCATACGGAAATAGATGTGCAAGTCTGACTTTGGCCAACAGTGACCTTTTGATCATACTGGGATCGAGGTTGGATGCTCGTCAGACAGGAAGACAAACATCTACGTTTGCCAGAGAAGCGAAAATCGTTCAGGTCGATATAGATAGACATGAACTAGACAGAAAGATAAAAGTGGATTACGCTCTCAATGCTGATGTAAAAAGTTTTCTTGATAAGCTAAATACAAAAGCACTCCAAACCAATATAGAGAGTTGGCAGAATAAGGTTTTAAGCTATAAAGAGCAATACTCTTCATTGTATACGATCGATAAAAAAGAAAAAATGCCAAATAAGATCATATCTCTTATTTCCCAACATTCAAAAGAAGGGGATATGGTGTGTGTAGATGTAGGATTGCATCAAATGTGGGCTGCCCAATCTTTTAGAGTCAAAAAAGACCAAAGATTACTTTTTTCAGGAGGTCTGGGAGCTATGGGGTGTGCATTGCCTACTGCTATCGGAGCTACACTGGGAAGTGGGACACGCGCAATCGCTATTGTAGGAGATGGTGGTTTTCAGATGAATATTCAAGAACTTGAAGTACTTAGTAGAAGACAACTGCCAATTAAAATATTTATCATGAACAATGCTTTTTTGGGCATGGTGAGACAAATGCAAACAGAATATTTAAATGAAAATTATATTGGGACTCAAAAGGATTACAGTGTGCCCCATTTCAAAAATATAGCAGAAGCGTATGGTATCAAAAGTCATGAAGTCTCAAATATGGATGAAATAGAGAAACTCATCGAGCAAAGTTTACAAAATGATGCAAGTGAACTCATAGATATACGGTTAAGTGACTCCAAACATCTGGTTGAACCCAGACTGGCAGGGAACAGACCTATGGAAGATATGGCACCCTTCTTGGATAGAGAAGAGTTGGAAAAACAGATGGTGATCAAACCATTAGACTATTAGTTAAGAGCTTATGGTATGGTATTCCATCTATTTCAACCATTATTTGGTAAGCCGGTCTGCCAAATATTCCAGTGATTCTTTGTATGAAGGATAACGTTGAAGACCATTTTGGATAAATTGCTCTTTAGTGACACGTTTTTCCCATACGGCATACGTCTCAATATAAAACCAATCAAAATCAGCTTTTTCTTTTAAAGGAAGATGTTTGTAGTTTGGTTGATTCTGTTCGATATCCTTAACCAGATTTTGCATATCTTCCCTATAAAGTTTGACTTTTTCAGGATCATTTCCCAATTCTACAAGTATATCGGTCTTTGACTCTTTCGTACTGCAACCACTTGCCAGCAGTGCCATGCCAAGAATGAGGAAATATGCCTTTAGTATCATTTTCATATTCATTTTTCTACCATCCTTATATCAATATATTTTTTAAGTATACACTTTTATGATTAAGATGTGAATGGCCGTTAAAATCTATAGAACCAAGAGAGAATAGAAGAGAGTCAGTATTTTTGGAGGTAACATCGCAGATAGATACATTAAAGTATTAAAAATATTATGAAAATACTTAGTAATATCTAATATTTATATATGAAGTATCATTTTTAAATTAAATAACATTAAATATAAGTTTTAATTTGTTTTGTTTGTAGTAGAATAGTAAAAATACCTTATTCGCATTGTTCAGATATATTATCTAAAAGGGGTAAAAATGATACCTATTTCAAAAGTTTGGTACCCGAATAAAGAAAAACTTCATGCATATATTGACAAGATATATGAAACAGGATGGGTTACCAATAACGGACCCTTAGTGCAAGAGTTTGAAAAAAGGCTTGAAGCATATCTGGGGGTTAAAAACCTGGTATGTGTAGCAAATGGTTCAATAGCCTTGGAAATGGCCTATACACTTCTGAAGTTAAAAGGTGAAGTGATCACGACACCGTTTACTTTTGTTTCAACAACAGATACACTTATCTCAAAGTGCCTGACACCGGTATATGCAGATATCCATAGTGAATATATGACCTTAGACCCAGATAAGATCGAAGGTTCTATGACTGATAAAACCACAGGTATTGTCCCCGTACATGTCTATGGTAATGCCTGTCAGGTGGATGAAATTATGGAAGTGGCAAAGAGAAACAATTTAAAAGTAGTGTTTGATGGTGCACATGCTTTTGGCGTCGATTATAAAGGTCAAAGTGTTTTAAACTACGGCGATATTTCAACGCTTAGTTTTAATGCAGTAAAACTCTTCCATTCTATTGAAGGTGGTGCCCTTATTATTAAAGATGATGCATTGTATGAAGAAGCAAAGGCAATGAGACAATACGGAAGAACGAATATCACAGGAGAAGGATGTACACCGGGTATTAACGGAAAAATGAACGAATTGGAAGCAGCCGCCGGACTCTGTGTACTTGATGAGATAGAAGCAGTCAGAAAAGAGAGAAAAGACAGCTATCTTTACTATGCAGAGCAGCTGAAGGATCATGTTCAAATGCAGAGACTGAATGAAGATGCCACGTTCAACTATAGTTATTGTCCTATTCTTCTAAGGTCACCAGATGAAATGCATAAGGTAATGGATGCTTTGATGGAAAACGGTATTAAACCCCGTCAATATTTCTCACCCTCACTTGATATTCTTCCTTATGTTGAACAGCGTAAACCTATGACTATTTCACGTGACTATACCAGTAGGATATTATCTTTACCATTACATTCAGGAGCTGAGGTAAAGGCTTGTGAAGTGATATTGGAAACATTAAAGAAAATTCGTACATGATTTTGTGGTTAAGTACAGATGGAACGGTATTGTCATTCACATAGTATTTGTATTTTTTTGTACATGAGAAAGGATATATTTTGAACATATTGTTTTGTACGATTGGACGAAGAGGGTATATCGTTGATTATTTTAGAAAACACCTGTCTGCTGATAGTAAGCTCATAGGTACCTCTGACAGAAATGACAGGAATACGGAGTTCACTTCCGGGTTTTTACATTGTGACAAAAGCTATATCGTTCCAAGCATAAAAGATGAACGTAAATATATTGATGCACTTTTACAGATTTGCAAAACTGAAAAGATTGATATGCTTCTCTCTTTCTATGATTATGACACGTATATATTATCAAAATATTTAAAAGAATTTGAAGTTGTAGGGGTAAAGCCTGTGATCTCTTCTCATCAGGTGAATCACATATGTTTTGATAAAGTTGAGGCTTTCAAGTTTTTACGACGTGAAGGGTTTCAAACACCGTGGACCATGACATCAGCAGAGGTGGTCCAACAAGAGATACCCTCTTACCCTGTCATCGTAAAACCAAGATTTGGTTTTGGAAGCAATGCGATCAGTCTGGCCCGAAACAGAGATGAAGTTGATTTTTTTCTGAAATATTATGATAATGAAGATATGATCGTTCAAGAGTTTATAGAAGGTAAAGAATATAGTTTTGACATATTAAATGATTTGAATGGACAAACGATCACAACCATCGTCAAACAGAAGATAAAAATGCGATCGGGGGAAACAGATCAAGGATATGCGATCAAAGATAGAAATATGGCTGCATTGGGAATGAAGCTAGGAAATAGACTTGGGCATGTAGGTCCACTTGATGTTGATTTTTTCTTAAAAGAGGGCGAGCCATACATATTAGAGTTGAATCCACGATTTGGCGGTGCTTATCCTATCACTTATCTTGCAGGTTGTGATTTCCCGAAAATACTCATAGATCTTGTAAATGATGAGATAGAGCCTTCTGATTATGAAAAATACCATGAGTATAAGGAAGGTATCATGATGATAAAGGATATAAATATATTAACGATATCAAAATAAGTAAATAGAATAATTTTTTCTTTTTTATAATTATAGAAGAAAGGAAGTATTATACTATATTATAAAATCTATCTTTTTAAGCTGATGAGTGGGATTGAGCAGCTCTACATATTGTTGAAGTGAAGCAGGAAGATTATATGATTTACACAACGAAAATATATATGCCTGACAAAGAAAAATTCAAAGCATATATAGATGGTATTTATGAAAGTAGATGCTTGACGAATAATGGGCCTCTGGTTCAAAGACTTGAGAAAAAACTTGAAGCATATCTAGGGGTAAAAAATCTGCTTTGCATCTCTAATGGGACAGATGCATTGCAACTAGCCTACAGACTTTTGGAAGTTGAGGGGGAAGTTGTAACGACCCCTTTCAGTTTTGTTTCTACAACCAGTGCGATCGTTGTAGAAGGACTGATCCCTGTTTTTGCAGATATTGATGGTAACTCTTATAACATTGATCCAAAGAATATTGAGAGTGTTATTACGGAAAAGACATGTGCGATAGCGCCGTGTCATGTCTTTGGTAATGCTTGTCAAATAGACGTAATCGATAAAATAGCCAGAAGACACAACCTCAAAGTGATTTATGATGCATCTCATGCTTTTGATGTGAAGTATAAAGATAAACATATATTAAATTACGGTGATATATCTATTATCAGTTTTCACGCGACCAAACTCTTTCATACGATTGAAGGTGCTGCTATTGTTATCAAGGATGATGCTTTGTATGAAAAAGCAAAAATTGTCAGGAATTGTGGTATTGATGGTCCTGATTCTGTGGTTATGCTGGGTGTCAATGCAAGAATGAATGAAGTGGAAGCGGCCATGGGATTATGTATGCTTGAGGAAGAGGATATCATACAAAAAGAACGTAAAGCAAGTCATGAATTCTATACACGTCAATTAAAAGAGTATGTTCAGTTACAAAAAAAGAATGAAGATGCCACGCAAAGTTATACCTATTTTCCAGTTGTATTCAAATCTGAAGATGAGATGAACAGGGTTCGAGAAGCATTACTTGAAAAAGAGATTGCAGCACGTCAATATTTTAAACCTTCATTAGACACACTTCCTTATATTGAACATCAAAGTATCATGGTGAAATCGAGAGATATTGCAAGCAGAATTTTGGTAGTTCCGATGCATTCAGGTATAGAACCCCTTGTGAGTGAAACAATTATAGAAACATTGAAGGAAATACGCTCGAAAAACTATAGTTAAATGAGAGGCAGGATTTTTCTTGCGTTACGTTATATGTATAAAGGGTAAAAAATGACAATAGGATGTAATCAGCCATACTTTTTCCCTTATCTTGGGTTCTGGCAATTAATAAATATATCTGATATCTATGTGATTGCAGACAGTATGCAGTACATAAAACAAGGGTATATCAACAGAAACAATATGCTTATCAATGGTAGGCGACATTTGTTTACATTAGAAGTGTCGAGTGTTCATATGAGATCACTGATCAATGAAGTTAAAGTCGGAAAAAATGCCCGTCAAATACTGAAATCAATTTTTCATGCTTACAAAAAAGCACCATATTTTGAAGAAGTTTATCCAATGTTAGAAGAGATATTGTTGCATGGTGAAAAGAATTTAGCTAAATACGTGGGTTATGCAATTGAGAGAACTGTACAATATTTAGATATAGATACAAAAATGATTTATTTGAGTGATCTACAGGGAGACACTTTGTTAAAGGGACAAGATAGAGTAATAGATATCTGTAAAAGATTAAATGCTGATCATTATATTAATTCGATCGGTGGGCAGAAACTATATAATAAAGAAGACTTTCTGAGAGAAGGGATAAAGTTGAATTTTATAAAAAGTGGAGATATAGAGTATAAACAGTTTAATCATAAGTTTATACCCAATCTTTCTATTATTGATGTTATGATGTTTAACTCTAAAGAAGAGATTGAAGAGATGTTGAACAGCTATGAATTAATATAGTTATTGAATTCAAAATAAAGGATAAGCTCTATAGTCAAGACTAGCTAACGAACAGATGGTAGTTAAAAGCATGCTGCATTAAAAATATATACATTAAGAAAGAAGTTTATATGCCTGATAACTTAAAGTCAATGGGATTAACCGCACTGATCTGGGATTTTTTTGGAAAAATAGCCAGACACGGAACGACTTTTATTGTAACAATCATTTTGGCAAGGATACTCGAGCCATCTGATTTTGGTTTGATAGCGATGATCATGGTCATTGTAATGATCGCGCTTGTTTTTACCGATGTAGGACTTGGTAGTGCTTTGATACAGCGGCGCAGACTATTACTGGTTCACTATTCTTCTGTATTTTATTTTAATGTCTTTATTGGTGTAATACTGACAGTAATTACAATTTTTTCTGCTTCCTGGATAAGTGATTTTTATAACAATGAAGAACTTGTTCCTGTTACACAAGTCACAGCACTGTTATTTGTGATCAATGCATTTAGCAGCGTACAGACCAATATATTACGTAAACAACTGAATTACGCTGCTTTGGCAAAAGCAGATGTAGCTGCAGCCCTCTTAAGCGGTATAACCAGTATCGGGTTCGCACTTTACGGTGCTGGAGTATGGAGTCTTGTGATCCAGGCACTGTCAAGAGGCGTATATTATAATCTATTTGTCTGGAGTGCATCCAAATGGGTGCCTTCCTTATTGTTTTCTTTTAAGGCATTGATGCAATTATGGGGATTTGGTTTTCGTATTTTTTTATCCACTATACTTGAAGTGGTATATAGTAAACTGGATGTTCTTATTATAGGAAAGTTATTTACTCCAGCAGTTCTAGGTTTTTTTGACCAGGCCAAAAGATTAGATTTAATGATCACTCAGCTCTCGTCCGGGAGTATTATGGCAGTACTTTTTCCTGTCTTAAGTAAAGTACAAAATGATTTACCAAGATTTCAACATATCGTCATCAACACATTGAGAATTATTAGTTTTGTTGTTTTCTTTCTGTTGGGCGTAATGTACGTCATATCTGAAGAATTAATTGTTTTTCTATTCACGGAAAAGTGGCTGCCCTCCGTTGCATACTTTAAAATACTTCTATTGAGTGGTTTTGCATATCCTATAAGTGCATTACTTGTTGATATCTTAATGAGCCGTGGAAATTCCAAAGCTTTTCTTCGCCTGGAGATCTATAAAAAAATATTGCAGAGTATTAACTTTTATGTTGGGTTTTTATGGGGGATAGAAGGGTATCTTTATGGTTTGGTTATCGTGGCAGTTTTGAGTGTTTCTTTAAATATTTTGTTTGCATCACGTGAAATCAAATTAGCTTTTTTTGTGTTTCTCAAACCTATTATTGTACAGATGCTAATTTCATTCATAATAGTGTGGCTAGTGATATTATCCACTGAAGAAATTGAAATATATGGTATACTAATGTTAGTCATGAAAAGTACAATGTTTACCGTTCTCTATTTTATAATCAATAAACTAGTGAAAACGAGTTCTTATGGGAGTTTTGAAGCACAGTTAAGTCAGATTTTAAAACGACGAAAGGGGTAGAGTGAATATGAAGTTCATCAAAACCAAGATACCTGATGTTATTATGATCGAACCGGATATTTTTGCTGATGACAGAGGTTATTTCATGGAAACGTATCGGAGTGACAAGCTGCAAGAGGCATTGGGGTTTAATATTGATTTTCTCCAAGACAATGAATCTAAATCATCCTATGGTGTACTTCGAGGACTACACTTTCAACTTCCCCCGTTTGCCCAGAGTAAGTTAGCACGTGCTATTAAGGGTAAAATTCTTGATATTGCTGTAGATATTCGTAAGGGATCTCCTACATTTGGGAAATATGTGGCAGTTGAACTGTCAGAGGAGAATAAACGTATGCTCTTCATACCACGAGGATTTGCGCACGGATTTGTAGTGCTTTCTGAGGAAGCAATACTTTCCTATAAAGTGGATAACTATTACGCTAGAGAATTTGATAGAGGGATTGCTTTTGATGATCCGACACTCAATATAGACTGGCAGATAAATCCTGATCATTTACTACTTTCCGACAAGGATAAGAAGCAACCCTTACTTTTAGACACAGATAAACTTTTTGATTATGATGAGGATCTTTATGGATAAAGCATTTTACTCATAGGGGCCGATTTATTCAAATTATTAAAAGATTCATTAAGAGAGTATCTAAAAATAATAGAAAAGGATAGAAAGTGAAATCAATTTTAGTGACTGGCTGTGCGGGATTTATTGGAAGTAACTTTGTACCTTATTTTTTAGAAAAGTACCCGGAGTATCATGTGATTAATCTTGATCTTCTTACTTATGCCGGTGATGTAGAGAATTTAAAAGAGATAGAAAAGAGTGAACGCTACAGTTTTGTGAAAGGAGATATTTGCAATAGGGAATTACTGGAATATCTTTTTTCCGAACATGATATAAGGGGTGTGATCCATTTTGCTGCTGAATCTCATGTTGACAATTCTATCAAAAACCCTGGTCTATTTATAGAAACCAATGTGAACGGTACTTTTACGCTAATTGATGTAGCGTACAAGTATTGGATGGAGAAACCTTTTGTCCATACGCCAGGGTATGAAGGGTGCCGATTTCACCATATATCCACCGATGAAGTCTACGGTACATTGGGTGAAGAAGGACTTTTTACGGAAGAGACCCCTTATGCGCCCAATTCACCTTATTCAGCTTCAAAAGCAGGAAGTGATATGGTTGTGAGAAGTTATCATCATACGTATGGTATGGATACGGTTATCACAAACTGTTCAAATAACTATGGTCCGAAGCAGCATGATGAAAAACTCATACCGACCATTATACGTAAAGCACTGCAAGGGGATACTATTCCCATTTACGGGGATGGTAAAAACATCCGTGACTGGCTCTATGTCCTGGACCATTGTAAAGGGATCGATCTTGTGTACCATACCGGAAAAAATGGTGAAGTCTACAACATCGGTGGGCGTAATGAGCGTAACAACAACTACATTGCTGATAAGATATGTGAAATACTCGATAGTCTGCTTCCCAAAGAAGAAAGTTATAAAGAGCAGATTACTTATGTTGAGGATAGGGCAGGGCATGATAGGCGTTATGCTATAGATGCTACTAAAATTGAAACCCAACTTGGATGGAGAGCTGATGAGCATTTTGAATCTGGAATTATTAAGACCGTAAAGTGGTATTTAGAAAAATATAATATTTCATCTGAAAAAATAGAAAAAGTAAAATAATGATAGAAAAAAATGAAACAGAGATCATGAAGAACTGGAGCTATACGGAACCTCCTCTTATGACCGTGGCATGTATCACCTATAATCATGAAAGTTATATCTCAGATGCATTAGACGGTATATTGATGCAAGAGACTGATTTCCCATTTGAGGTTATTGTGCATGATGATTGTTCAATCGATAAGACGGTAGAGATATTAGAGAAGTATGTAAAAGAATATCCAACGATCATAAAACTGATTTTGCAAAAAGAGAATCAGTGGTCAAAAGGTATCATGCCAGGAACGACAATTTTCAATAGAGCATCTGGAAAGTATATTGCAATATGTGAAGGAGATGACTATTGGATAGATCCTCATAAGTTGCAGATACAACTTGATGAAATGAGAAAAGTTGAAGATTGTCAGATGAGTTTTCATTCAGCGATTGATCAATGGGAAGATGGTAGTAAAAAGGACAGTATTACCACAAAACAGGCCAATGGTAATAGACTATTTTCTACAAGTGAGATTGTATTAGGAGGTGGAGGATTTTGTCCGACAGCATCTTTGATCTTTGAAAAAGAAGCTGTTTTAAATTTACCTCAATGGTATGAGGAAGCACCTTTTGGAGATTATTTTCTGCAGATCTTCGGATCTATAAAAGGTGGTGCACTTTATATTGATAGACCGATGTCTGTCTACAGAAGAAATGCTGCTGGATCCTGGTCTGTTTCAATGCTGAATATTGAAAATAAAGAAAAAGAATTTCAAAGAATACTGAAAAGCTATAATGATATGGATAGCTATTTCAATCAACAATTTCATGCTGAAATTCTACAGATCAAATCAGAATTGTATCTTGAAATGGCACTCTCTTACTTGATAAGTGATGATATTATAAAATTTAAGCAGACCGTTAAAGATAGTTATTCACTAACTCCGAAAAGATCAAAAAAACTTTTACTAAGTTACTATTTAAGAAGTTTTCCTACGCTTTTAAAGGGTATGTCAAAACTATACAGAAAGCTAAATAAATATATAGCTTTTAAGGGATAAGTATTGGGATCGGTTTTAACATTAGTTCTAAGTGTATACTTTTTCATTATTTCCTATCGACTTCAGTTCATATATCTCATTTTTATTTTTCTCGTACCATTCATGCCGCCATATTTAGGATTCGGTATAGGAGGTGAAGGTTTTGCTATCTCATTAAAAAGAATTTTATTGATCATTTTATTTATCTCATTGACCCTTTCTCTGACTCAAAACTTGAAACATATTGCTCAACGGATGTCACCGGTATATCAGCAAAATAGAGCCATGATAAACATATTGCTACTATTTTTTGTTGTAAAACTGTTTTCTCTAACCATGAACAGTAGAGAAGTATCACAATATATTATGATCCTTATAGAATTTCTCTCTTCCGTGTTTATTATAATATTGACAATCCTTTTGATCCATACAAAAGAGAGTATTGACCAATTGGTCAAGATCATTTTTTATGGCTATACCATAGTTTTGATATTTGTCTTGCTTGAGTTTATATTAAAGTATCCCATATATGGGACCTTGGCTTCAGATAAAATTATGTTGCTTACGGATGCAACCATGGGTTTAACAAGAAGCGGAATGTATCGTGTAAGGACAAGTTTTCTTAATTCCATTGTCCTAGGCCAATATCTTGTTATCTTATTTCCTATGGTAGTAGCCTATATCTATAAAAACAATTACTCTTTACTGTTGAAAATGATCTATCTACTATTGTTCATATTCGCAATCTATTCAACTGGGTCACGATCGGCTATTGTAATGTCAATGATCCTGGTTTATATCTATTTGGTCCTAAACATCTATAGAAGGGGTAAAGAGTATAGATTGATTGCACACATGTTAAATGTTATTGTGATTGGTGTGGTTTTCTATTTTCTATTCAATTATATCCATATGTTAATCATGAATTTTCATGGCCGTTTTGACCTGCTTAGTGGAGGGGAAGAAGTAAGAAGTTCAACTTCCAGGGCACTTCAATATGTGGCTGTGTATGATAAAATACAAGAGGCACCTTTTTTTGGGTTTGGAAAAGAGAGAAATTTCGTAACCAAATTTGATTTTTATGCCATAGATAATTATTATTTCTGGATCATCCTGGAAGTTGGTCTCATTGGGACTTTACTCTATTTGTTATTTTATTATTTTTTAATAAAGACAGCTCTGAACCTCTATAAAAGATCTCATAGACACTATTATCTTTTGCCTACCCTGATAGGAATATTACTTATCATAGGTTCTATGTTTTTGGTACAACCTCCGGATAACCATATATATTTATATCTTTTTGCAGGATTAATATGTGTGATGAAAGCACTTCAAACAAATAAAAAAGTGTTAATGTGAGATTGTACATAAGGTTTTATAGTGGTGGAAGGGAAGAAAATGAAAATTTTACAAATTAACAATTATCACCATGTAAGAGGTGGTTCGGACCGTGTATATTTTGAGACCTCCAAACTATTGGAAAAAAATGGTCATAATGTTCTATTTTTCAGTGTCAAAGATGAAATGTCTGAGGCGCATTACAGTGATAAGTATTTTATACAGCCTTTCAATTATGAAAATACAGGTACTTTACATAAAATTAAATTGGCAGCACAATTTCTATACAATAAAGAAGCACGTGATAATTTGGAATTGCTTATCAAAAATGAAAAACCGGATATAGCACATCTACATATTTTTTACGGTCACATAACATCATCGATTCTACCTGTTTTGGCTAAATACAATATTCCCACTGTCATGTCTGTTCATGACTACAGAATGCTATGCCCGGCCAATGTGATGCGAGACAGTGAAGGCAAGATCTGTGAAAAATGTGCTGAGGGGAACTACCTCAGTTGTATTATTGGAAAATGTACAAAGCATAGCCTGGTCTACAGTTCAATTGCAGCAATGGAATGTTTTGTAAGAGATCAGTTTTTCTCCTATGAAAAGTATATAGATAGATTTATTATGGTGAGCCGGTTTATCCTCGATAAACATATCCAATATAAACCATCTATGAAATCCAAAAGCGAACATGTTTATAATTTTATTGATCTTGACAAGTATTCTCCTCATTTCTCACATGAAGATTACTATTTGTATTTTGGTAGATTGTCTCGTGAAAAAGGGGTCATGACACTTCTCAATGTATGGAGAAAATTTCCTCATGTACATTTAAAGATAGTTGGTACCGGGGAAGTTGAAGAAGAGGCCAAACAGTATATTGCGAAGCATAACATGTCAAATGTCGAGTTTGTCGGTTTTTTGAATGGCGATGCGTTGTTTGATGTTGTTAAAAGGTCAAAATTCCTATTTGTGCCATCTGAATGGTACGAAAATAATCCCATGACGGTCATCGAAGGTTTTGCTCTTGGGAAACCGGTGATAGGAGCAAGAATAGGAGGTATTCCTGAATTGATAAAGGAGGGATTTAACGGTTATCTCTTTGATAGTGGAGATTTAGATGATTTAACGGGTGCAGTGCAAAAAGCTCAAAGTATTTCAAATGATGCGTATAGGTCACTTGGAGAAAATGCACGAAATTTTGCAGAGGAACATTTTAACGAAAACAAACATTACCATGAACTTTTAAAAATATATCAAAAACTCTTAACTGATCGACCTTAGATTCCCCTTTGCCATAAAGTTTGAATATGTTATTATTATTACAATATATTTGTAGTTTGAATAATATTTTATTATGTCATAAATACATATTGAATGGATCTCAAATCGATCTTAACATAGGGTAGTCAGTGTTATTTATAAGATAAAAGGTTGTGATATATGAGTGATAAAAAAGTTTTGGTTACTGGTGCAAACGGTATGCTAGGTTCGAACATTTTAAAGTTTATATCATATAAGGATGTGATCGGCTTTTCACACAGTGACCTTGATATTACGGATTCTACTATCGTACGAGATGTACTCACATCTGAAAAACCTGATATTATCATTCATACAGCAGCCTTTACGAATGTAGAAGCATGCGAAGTGGAGACCGATAAAGCGTATTTGATAAACACGATAGGTACACAGAATCTTGTCAATTATGCTTTAGAGCATAATATTTTATTTATATATATTTCCAGTACAGGAATCTATGGGAAACAGAAGGATATTGCCTATACGGAATTTGACAGTGTACATCCCACTACAGTACATCATACCTCAAAGTACGAGGCTGAAAAGATCGTTCAAAACCATCTTAACAGATATCTTATATTGAGGACAGGCTGGTTGTACGGCGGTGATAAGACACATGCAAAGAATTATGTGTATAAAAGATATCTGGATTTGAAGGATAGTGATGTGAATTATTCAGTCGCTTCCCAGATCGGAAATCCAACCTATGTCAAAAATTTGGTCAAACAGATAGAGGTGTTGATCTCATCAAAGATCTATGGACTTTATAATTGTGTCGATCATGCCCAAAATATTTCAAGATATCATTATGTTAAAAAGATCGGTGAATTGTTTGACTTAAAATGTGAAGTGAAAAAAGCCCCGGAAGGCATGTACACAAGAGTTGCTCCTGTATCTCATAATGAATCAGCAATAAATTATAAGTTGGATCTGTTAGGCCTTGATGTCATGCAGGAATGGGAAGTGGCACTTGCAGAATATATAGAGTATTTAAAAAAGTAGATGAAACTGGACAAAAAATCCATTCTATTCATCTACAAAAAAAGATGGCTACAGCACAGTTTCCAAAAGTTCTTTGGTATCTTTTATATGTGAAGGAGATGAGGCTCCAAACAGTACAGACTTCACACTTCCTTCCAGAGAACCGATATACTCAACGGCTTCTTCAGGTTTGATAGCCCCTGATGCCAAAAACGACATCGCAATATTATAACTGTCATTCTTCTTTAACGTATTTTCAACCTCTGCTTGTGAAGGATTCATTCTGAAACCGATCTTATCGATATCACTTACAATAATCGGATCTACCAATCCAAGTTTATTTACCAGAACATCATGCAGTTTGACATAGTTCATCGTAAAAAAACCAGCTTTTACATTATATTTTTCTTCTGTGTATTTAGAAAACTCATACAGAATATCATACATTTCCAATCCTAACAATAGGTCAGTCACGATGTTAAGAAGAAATATTCCCTGCACATTCATCCCTTTGAGCAATTTCATTTCTGAATCAACCAACAATTGCATGATCGGCACAGGATTTGCAGTGATCAACGAACCTGCACCTTTGATCCCAGCCATGATCTTGTTTCCGGGGGTAAATTTATTAATCGCTTCAAAGATACCTAATTCAACCATAGCATCTGCATACTTATGCGCATACGGCATACTTGGGTATAATTTGAAGTCATCAAATTTTGAATTCTGTTTCATCATTTCAAACACTGGTTCTAGCTGATTATGTGTTGTAAACATAAAACTCTTGATGCCGATATCATTTACATATTCCAATATCTTGTAAATATCTTCGGCTGTTCTAAACTTTTGGGCTTGTTTAATTGCTGTCTCTTCTGACATATGGTTTACACCAAAAAACTGATTGTCTCCAAAAATAATCTTATCCATTATAGTAACCCTCCAGAAAGTTCTTTTGTCTCTTCAAGCAGTCTATCAGTTACACTGGCAGTGTAAAATGAAGATGTTGCCTCATCGATCTCACCGTGGAGTAGACTTGAGAATTCCATTAGTTGACGGGAGAAGTCTTCACCTCTGAGATAATAAGGCACATTGGTATTTTCATCTGTTACATAGATCTTATTCCAACCTTTTTCCAAATTCAATTGGGTGTTGGCTTCTGTAAGAAAGATACCAAGTTC
The DNA here is from genome assembly GCF_023213175.1 of Sulfurovum sp. XGS-02. GTDB lineage: Bacteria > Campylobacterota > Campylobacteria > Campylobacterales > Sulfurovaceae > Sulfurovum. Next base: position 1,423,898 of record NZ_CP093312.1, on the reverse strand, counting down.
CTGTTTACTTGCACTTATTTTCCCTTTGCTCCCCATGATCTCAATACTGTTGGTAGCTTTTCGTACAGAGCTGTCAGACCAGTTGATATAGTTAAGACCAACAACTTTATCACCATGTAATAGTGTGGAATAGACAATATCATCGACTGCAGTGGAGAATACTTTTTTGAGTGCGGATGACTGTACTTTTACATCTGTACCAAAAAAATAGGTGGATAGATCAAAACAGTGTGGACCATAATCAAAAAGACATCCGCCACCTTTTTTATAATCATTCCGCCATCCCTCACTGTTTTCTTTCAAGATAACACCACCGGTCATACGATTGAGATAGTTACTGACCTCACCGATCACATTCTGATCTAGTAGTTTTTTGACATGTTGGAAGATCGGATTAAAGCGGTTTACATAACCTACCTGTCCTTTGACATTATGTGCATTCGCCAGTTCGACCAAAGATTTGCTGTCGGCATAGCTTAATGTAAAAGGCTTCTCGACAAACAAATCGATACCCCTCTCGATACAATACTTTGCAAGGTCGAAGTGAAATGCATTGGGGACAAGTACCATTACCCCATCAAGAGGTACTTCATCGATCATTTTTTTATAATCAGTATAGGCTGCGAATTTAGTGTTTTTTTCTAAAAATCTCAATAAGGGTTTGGAAGTATCACAAATAGCTTTGACTTCTATCCCCGGTGTCTGGTTAGCAATTGCCAAATGTGACATGCCCATCTTTCCAATACCAATCAATGCTATATTTTTCATATGTGAATCCCTTTCTTTTATTTAAAACAGTTTTTCGTATTCCTTAACTATATATTTCCATGTATAAATTTTCTCAGCAATCTCTTTCATGTTTTCCCTACAACCATCATAAGACTCTTTTTTATTATACTGGATATGATCAATTAATTCAGGTATATTAGAAAAATAAAATGCTTTATCTTGTGTCGTATATCGATTAAAATTAACATCAGTTGCGATAATGGGTAGTTCTAAATGCATCGCTTCCACTAGCGACGGATTTGTTCCCCCTGAACTCTGGGCATGGATATACGCAACACAATTTGATCGTAGTTGATCCAATATCTGTAAGTCATATATGGCATCAACTAAATGAATATTGGATATTTGAGAATATTTTTCTTTTAATGATCTACCGTAATCACTCACATTCCAATTCGCAACAAAGACAAGATTTTTTTCGGGTATTTGTTTAAATGCTTCTAAGATCACATCGATATTATTGTCAGGCTGTGCCCTGGCAACGCCAATATAATACGGCTCTTTTAAGAATGGGTATGTTGTAATGACTTCATCCGTCAGATCCAATTTTGTTGCATGGTCACCACCATAAGCGATCATATGACTTTCTGCACCGTATTCAGAAGCAATGTAATCTTGAAGTCCTTTATTATCAGCCACGATTGCATCAGAATATTTTACTGCTATCTTTTCAGAATATTTCAAAAACCAACGTGCAAATCTATTCCATTTTGATCTTTTCCACTCCAGGCCTGCCATGTTGAAAACGATATTCCTTTTTGTAAAGAGTGAGATAAATGGAAGAATGATAGCACCAGAAGATCCAAGCAAAAGAAGGACATCTTTACTGTTATGACTGTCTTTTAGGGAAAGAAGAATAGATACTATATCATAGGGTACACTTTGTACACCATTGGCATTAAGCGGTATATATTGTAACTTTGCTTTCTGGTATGTATCTATTTTATCTTCATAGAGGTTGGAGCTGCAAAAAACAGTTAGATCAAAATCATCACTGATATATTGGCTTAAATAATCTGCAAATGTTTCAAATCCACCATACTTTGCCGGCAATCCTTGGATCCCGATTGTATAAACTTTTGTTTTCATTGCTTCCTACTTTAAAATAGTAATTCATTATAACCAAAGTAAAATAAAAAGTTATTTTTTAATATTTGTTTTAGAGTGAATGATGTGTTTTGATCATAATATTGATAGATGGTATAAAAAGGGGCTTCATGTAAATTTGATGCTCTTTGATACACCGCTACAGGTAACGGTGCAGTAGGGTAGGGAGACGTTTTTAGTACGTCTTCCTTTATGGTGCACTAACAAACGGCGGTGGGTTAGCTTCAAGTTCCGCTTTCGTAATTCCACCTGTGATGAGGTTGAACGGTTGCCAGTCATTTGTGATTTTCTTGAATCTGCTGATACCGACATCACCAAGCGTAATATAACTTGAGTTCTTGTAATCAGAACCTATATGCGCTACATAGTTTGCCAAGTGTCTATCATCCGGTAGATTAGGATTCTGAACAGCAAGTCTCAGATACAACTGTACAAATACTGCTTTATGCGGCTTGACCAATTGATGGATCGTATGTCCCCATCCATGCCATACCCAGTAATGCTCAGGTTTGTAGAGACCAAAACCATTTGCAGATATTCCTTCACGAGTATCCAGTGGGTTAGCTAGTCTTATTGGGTTGTAGATCGTACCACATCCTCTAAAGTTGTCACCGGCAAAAGGATCACCTGCACTTGGCATGTTCATTCCTTCATGATCTATGGTGTTTTCATATTGTCTCCACTCGCCATCTGCGTAGAGTACCCATGCTCTTAGATATCCTGCTTCAACAACTGTATTGGTAGCTTGATTGATACTTGGAGAACAACTGCTTCCATTTCCCTGCTCTTCTATCTCATACCATGCATTTACACTGGCGACATCCATATTTGGAAAATCTCTGGCTACACCGCCAGAAAATTGCGGATATCCAGAATTTGTTTGGGAAGTGTACCCAATATTAGGTCCATATAGGTCATCCCATATAAGATTTAAACTATTAGGTAGTACACCTGATGTACTGACCGGGTCAGTTGTTGTAGACGGTGGAGTAGGATCCGTAACTGTTGTTACCGTTCCTGACACAGGAGTTAATGTATCTCCTTCCAATGTAAAATCTGCCATGAGCATTGCAAGTGAAGTGATCAAGAGTAAAAGTATTTTTTTCATAATTCAATCCTTTTTTTAATTAATATTTATAGGCTAACAATGTCGCCTGCAGCATCTACTGTTATTTTACCAGAATATGTGGCATAAGTATTTTTATCAGAGTCATATACCTGTAATGTGAACTTTTCTCCGGGTATAACTTCAATTTCAAATTCACCATTCTCATCGGTAGAAAGATCGGTTCTGACCCAGTTGTCACTAATAGCATCTACTCTTAGGTTTGGTATTGCTTTCTGATTAGTATCTATGATACGATCGGTATATATAGTGTAATCGGTATAATAATCTTCTGCTTCTATAGATGAAGTTCCACTTCCTCCACCACATCCGGTGAATAACGTTACAAGCATCACCATAAAGATACCCAGTGTTGTTTTGTTTAAGTACATTTGTGTATTACCTTTTTCTTTATAAATATGATAAAAGCGTGTTGTGAAACATGTGAGAATGTACTTCTCAGAAAACGGAGCATATAGGCAGCCCGGCCATCTCATTAGTTGAGGTCCTAAGCTTTCCGTCCTTGCTTCACAACAAGTTTGGCTTTTTCAGTGTTCAAATTGTAGTATAAGAGTGTTACCCATATATTACTTATTCATTTTCTAATTATAAGCTTGAGTTATTAACTATTTCACCCGAAGCAACAGCGGAGATTGTCCCGTTGTATGTAGCAGTGTACTTATCTGTAGAGTGATACGCTTTGAGTGTGAATGCTTTTCCCGGGATCACTTCAATTTCAAATTCACCATTCTCATCGGTGCTAAGATCGGTTCTGATCCAGTTGTCACCAATGGCATGAATATGCAGATTTTTCGCCGGTGTACCATCAGGGTAGAGGATACGATCGGTATAGATACCTAAAGCCTCTTCAACAGGCTGGCTCAGGCTCCATGTTCCAGGATGCGATATAGTACCTTCATACTTTCCATCTGCCAGACGTGTTGCATAACCTTCTTCGATCCAGATCCCCTGTGCATAGTCGTAGTACCATAGAGGGACGATTTCAGCTGTCGCTCCTGTGGCTGTATGGAATCTTAAAGTGATGTCATCAGATATATTTAATGCATTACCTGACTCATCTTTCAGGTCTACCACCATCAATCCATAAGAGACAAATGGAACCATATCCCCATAAGCGTTTTTCCCTTCATATGCACCAGGGAAAACTTCACGACCTTTCTCTGTCGCTACATCTTCATAAGCAACTTGGGCAGTGGCATTCCCGCTATAAGGATTTCCTGCAGTATCTGTATAGATCCCACCGGCTATGTCGATACCAAAGAAATATGACCAGAGTTTTCCATTCTGGCTGTCTGCAGTATTTTGGTCATCATACTTATCCAGAGAGAATTCAAGATAGTTTGGAGAGAGGGTAGTGCCATCTGAATATTCTTGAATAGCGATGATCTCACTGTTCATATAATACCCATCGAGTTCAAATGTGACCACTGCTCTGTCGCTAACAGCAATGTCATTTAGTGCGTAAAAACCTTGTGCATCGGTCTGAGTGACACATCCATTGATCGTCACTGTAACATTTGCTAGACCCGTACCTGAAACACTATCCTTAACCTGTCCTTGCTGCATGGCAGGCCCACTTTGGCAAACAGGTGCCGGTTCAGTTACGATCGGATCAGTGACGACTGGGTCAGTTGGTGCCGGTTCAGTTACGATCGGATCAGTGATGACTGGGTCAGTTGGTGCTGGTTCAGTTACGATCGGATCAGTTACAACTGGATCAGTTGGTGCCGGTTCAGTTACGATCGGATCGGTTACAACCGGATCTGTTGGTGCCGGTTCAGTTACGATGGGCTGAGTACTTTCTGCAAGTGTTGTAAAAATGTTGTCATTACTTACAACAGGTCTGCCTTTTTCATCTTCAGAGACTATTCTATAATGATATTCTGTATTTGCCTGTAAATTGTATAAGGTAACAGTACCTTCTTCTTGTACTGAAACTTCTGAACCATACTTATTCGTTGTACCGTACTCTACTGATTTTGTAGTATAACCATATGGTGTCCAATTGATAGTGGCAGAATCTTCTGTAGTCACGGCACTGATATCTATCTGTACTCTTTTTGGTGTTGATGTTGTCGTTAAGTCTGTTGTCGCTGCATCTGTTGCAGTTGTTCCTCCACCGCCACAACCTGCAAGCAGTGTTGCAAAAGACAGTATAAGTAGATTTTGTTTGATATTGTTAAGTCTAAACATTGGTTTATATTCCTTCTGTGTATGAACGTATATCGTTGTGAAGAAAATATATTGAAAAGTATGGGAGGGATATCTTCTATGAAGAATGGAATAAACCACTATAAATATAGCATTACTTTGTTGTATGCAACAAAGGCAACTAGGCTATCTCACTATTTTTATTAATATTATGAGACCCTTGGCTTTCCGTCCCTACTTCACAATAGGTTTGGCTTTTCTCACTAACTTGATGAGCATTATATTGAAAGAGCATTACCTCAATATTACCCACATGCCTGAATTTTTATTAAGATTAGGATTATAAACTTTCTATAAAAGTTATAATTTATGAAGAGTCACCGTTTGGGATACGATAGTTCTCAATAAATGCAACCCAGCTATCTTTTTTTCAAAAGACCTGAAGCTTTCCGTCCCTGCTTCACAACAGGTTTGGCCTAATACTTTTATTACTATCACTTATGATTTAGTAGTATCTTAAGTCATAGTCATACCGGAATAATACACAATTAAACTGAAAATAATATAAAATTAAAATATATGTTTATCATCAATTTGTTTGATGAAGTGTGATTTTTGATCTTTTGTTTTGATGAGATGAATGTTGAGGGAGAGTGATATCCGGAAGAAGAAAAATACGGAGCAGCACAGATGGCTGCTCCGTGTGGAACGCTTATTCTATGTAGAGAAGAGATTACTTGATGAATCTTCTTCTAACTGGATAGAAGAGTCCCAATGCGATCATCAGCAAGAACACCATATCAAAGTGCTTACTGTCAGGGTTGTATGTACAACCACCGCCACCACCGCTAGATACAGTTGGCTCTGGTGCTGGTACTGTAGTGTCTACGACAAAGCTGGATACTGCCAACGGATCTGAAACAGTGCCGTTTGAATCTGTTTCTGTAGATGTCACGGTGATGTTACAATCGTCATATGTTCCATCAAAAAGCGGGTCAAATGTGATGGTTGTATCGGTGTCACCTATTGCAATTGCCGGTGTTGCAGTTGCAGACATACAACCACTTATTTCGATGGTCCCATTTTTATCTGAAGAGAAAGTATAGTCCGGTGTATCATTATCAGTCGGGGTTGGAACCGGTGTGACTTCAAGCAAATGTGGTTTCAATCCATCCATATAATGCTCTTTGATCGTAGTTCCATTCAGGTCGGTAGCATAAAATTTGATATCGTCAAGTTGGCCTGTATATGACCAATCAATAGTAGTTGTATAATCTAGCGTACCGATCGTTACATTTGTATCACATGTCAAGTCAGTGGCTGTTCTACTTATATTAAAATCATTTTCACCGTTGACATAGACCCTTACCTGACCCGGTTTAAGGACGTATGCTATGTGATTCCATTGACCATTGGCTATGATCGCAGTACCGGTTACACCATTTCCAAGGTTTCCATCGGCTACCTGAGCTCTAATAGCTCCTACTAAAGGATCTACCCCCACATACCATTTGACAACACTAGTCGCACGTCCTATCATCATATCACCATATAATATTCCCTCAGGTATATTTGATGACTTCATCCAGAACTCTATGGTGACATTGGCATCGGGAGCCCAATCAAAGTCTACTGTATTTGCAATCTCGATCGTGTCATTGCCATCAAAACTCTGTGCACCATAGACTTGACCGTCACTAGGAGTAGGACAACTGTCCGGGGATGTACATGTCCCGTTGGCATCACCGATAGTACCAGTATCTTCATAGATTGATCCAGCGGTTTCATCCAGTTTCCAATGGTGAACCGGATTCGCTGCAAAAAGTGATAGTGACAGCAATATTGGCGTCACTAGAAGCATTCCTAACATCTTTTTTAACACATTGACTTTATTATCTCGCATAATATACTCCTGTTATTAAATATATGTATATAAACCAATAGCCCCTTTAAGGATTTGACTTTAGTATAAAAAGAGACTTGAGGTAATCAGCACTCCTTGTTATTAAGTTTTAGCTTAATATTTCACTAACATTTAAAGTATACAACAAAATAAAATATAAATCAAACTCTATTTATTTTACAAATACTATAAAAAAATATTTTTTTATAGTATGATTAGAAATGGACAGAATATGAAAATAACCTAAAGGATTCATTTATGGATATTTCATTATTAAGCAGTATTTTTTTGACTTCTCTGGCAGGTATGGTTCTACTCATGATCTTTGCGAAGAGAGTAGGATTGATAGATATCCCCAATGAAAGAAGTGTACATAAAAAACCTATACCACGAGGTGCAGGGGTCGCTTTTGTTATGGCTATAGTGATCACATTATTTCTCTTTGATCTTGGGCATTTGAAAACATATTATTATATTTATGCAGCTATCGGATTAGTGTTTGTAGCAGGGGTATGGGATGATCTACAAAATATTTCACCAAAAGTAAAATTCATCTTTATCTTTTTTTCTTCACTCATATTATATCTCAATGATGTTGCTATATTTTCTTTGGGAACGTATTTGGGTTATGAAATCATCTTACCGGGTTGGCTGGTGTTCCCTTTTACCTTTTTTGCCATAGCAGGGTACACCAATGCATTGAATTTAATGGATGGTTTGGATGGATTGGCAGCATCGATCTCTATCGTGATCCTTGTTACTTTTTTGGCTATAGGTTTAGTACATGGTGACGCGTTTATTATTTTACTATCGTCATGCTTCATCGTTACACTTCTTGCATTTTTATTGTTTAACTGGAACCCTGCAAAAGTATTTATGGGTGACAGCGGTTCACTCTCATTAGGTATGGTGATATCCATTTTAGGTATACAATCGACGCAGTACATTACACCCATATCTATTTTGTTTATCGTTGCACTGCCTGTTTTAGATACCTTTATCGTAATGATACGGCGCATGCAACGTCACATATCACCGTTTCACGCAGATAAAAACCATATGCACCATTTTTTGTTCAATGTAAAAGGAGATATCCGCTATACGGTCATCATCTTGGCGATGATGCAAATGATATTTTCCATTATAGGATACCAGGTAAGTCAGGCAAGTGATTTTCTCTCTTTGATCCTGTTCATATTGTTGTTCTCTATCTATTTAAATTTATTCGATCAACGGTTGAAAAGACGTCATTGATGTTAATTTCAATACGTTGATTGATGATGAGAGAGGGGAGATGGGAGGTCCTTAACAAAGGAGTGTAAAATTCATAAGGTAAAAAAGTCTATCCTATCACTTATTTCCATATCCGTACCCATACCCATATCCATAGGCTCCCGAAGATGCATCTACGGAATTGATGACTAAACCGATATGTTTAAGATCATGTTTTGTGACCAGGTCATTTAAGTCTGTCACAAATGATTTTTTTGCATAATTTTCTCTGAACACGATCAGACTTATATCGGCATACTGCATGAGATGCATCGTATCTGTTACTAATCCAAGCGGAGCGCTGTCTATGAAGATATAATCATATTCCTCTTTTAACGCCTCGATCAACTCATCCAGTTTATGCGTGAGAATGAGTTCTGAAGGATTCGGTGGGATAGGACCGGAGGAAATAATGTCCAAGTTTTTATATTCAGTGGATTGAATGATCTCGCCGATCCTGTTTCGCCCGCTCAGATAGGTACTTATCCCGGTACTGTTGGATACATTAAAATAATGATGAAGTGTAGGTTTCCTCAAGTCTAAATTAACTACGATCGATTTAATGTTCGCCATTTGGAAAATGGCACCTAAGTTCGCCACGATCGTACTTTTTCCTTCTCCTGAGACAGTTGAAGTCACAAGAATAACATTGGCTTGATTCTCTTTTCTGGCAAATTGTAAATTGGTACGTAAGCTTCGATAACTCTCTGTAAACGGCGACCTTTGATCTTTAAAAACCTCCAGTTTAAGCGCTTTTTGGTTTAAGGTAGGAAGAATACCATAAATTGGCAATGTGGTAAGGTTCTCAATATCATGTCTTGTCTGTATCTTGTCATTCATCAGGTTACGAACTAAAGCCTGTAAAATACCCAAAATGATACCAGATAGAAGAGCAATAAGAAGAAGAATAGGGGTCTTGATCCCAATAGGTTTACCATTGCTGTAGGCATGATCAACGATCCTATAATCTGAGAGTATCGCCACTTTCAGCATCTCATTTTCAGATTTTTTCTTAAGAAGATAATTATAGGTTTCAGAGCTTACTTGATAGTCTCGTTTGAGATTGATGAGTGTCCTCTCTTGTGTTGGCAATGACTCAAGGTTTTTCTCATATAACGCTTTCAGCTTTTGCAGATTTTTATTTCTATGCGTCATGCTGGATTTTAAATTTTCAATGCTTAAAAGGATTTTATTCTTAATATGCTTTATCTGCTTACGGACAGCAACTAAACCCGGATGTCTACCAGAGTACTCGATCCTTAATCCTTCTTCTCTGATCTGTGCTTCCTGCAGCCTGGTAATAAGCTCTAGTGTCGACTGATCATTCATCTCCATTAATGAAGGTGCGATCGCATCGATATTTTTACCTTTTTGTACAAAAGGAAGGAGGTTTTCCATAATCTCTTCGTTTAATTTATTTTGTGAGAGTTGGACTTCGATGCGGCTTAACTCTGTAATGAAAGTTTCAGCTTGCAGTGACGGATCGATCGCTTGATATTCTATTCTGTATCTTTCAAGTTTTTCCTCAGACTCATCCAGTTTTGTTTTCATGTCACTGAGCTGCTTATTGATAAAATCGATGATTTGATTGGTTTGTCTGCTTTTATCTGTCACACTTTGAAGTATGAAGCTTTTACTGAGTGCATCTACATATGCATTGGCTCTTCGGTGAATGGTATCTTTATAGGTAATTTGTATCAATGGGGCAGAGGGATTGGGTTGATTCACTTGAAGGTTTTTATTGATCATTCCTTCAAATATCTGTCTGTTATCACCCTTGAGAACAAAATAGATCGGTTCATCAACCGTCATTTTTTGTTCGATCGTGAATTCAAAATACTCACTCTCAACCCGGTCTCCATAGTGATAGACCTTCTCATCATCCAATTCTATGATCTCTTTGTTCAATAGAAAATAGAGTATTTTCTTTAAGAATGAATTCTTTACTTGAAGTTGATAGCCATTTTTAACTGGAGTCAGCTTTATCACGGTCCCAATGATATTCAGATCATCCTGATAAATGATTTTTATATTTTTGACTTCTATAGGACTCTTATGATAGAGTTCAACTTTTTTAAACCATTCATAGACAAAATACTGTACCTCGAAGTCTAATGTGCTGAGTGCATGGTTATTGATATGAAAGGTCTTAAGGATTTCAATCTCTTTATCGAGCTTTTCATTACCAAAATTGGAGAAAGCACTCCTCAAAAAGTCTTCTTGCTGTATATTTTGTTTTGTGTCCGTCTTTACTTCAATAAGTGCACTGGAGATGTAATGGGGTGCTTTGAAATAAAGAAAGAGAGATGTGATGAACAGTACTGAGAGAGTAATGATCAGGGTAGACCACTTATACTGGAAGATTGTTTTAAATACTTCCTTTATATCGATGTCAAGGTTTTCAATCTTGAAATCATTTGTGGTCTTCATGATCTGTTATCTATCTATCTCTTAAATATTCAACATTCACTATCGGTTGTGTAATTCTTCCTGCTAGGTCAAAGACTGGAGTGACTTCACTTACACCTATGTTAAATGCTCTTACACCATTCGGTGCTACATAAATGGTATCACCAGGATAGATCATTAAGTTGGCCATTTTAATCGAATTCGCACCGGTAAGGTCTACAGTTTCTGTCACTACGGTGTTCTTTCTCTGTTTCATAATGACGATAGCATGTCTATTGGCATAATTTGTTAAGTCTCCTGCTCCAGCCAGGACTTGCAAAAGAGTGGCTCTTTCGTTAAAGAGATTTACTTCTCCTGGTTTGTTGACTTCTCCCAGTACATAGGCTCTCTTGTTGAGTACTTGCAAGTTGAGCTCTGCATCTTCGAGATACGCTTTATATGCCTTTTCTATCTTTGCTTGTGCAGCCGGCTGTGTAAGCCCTGCAATATGTATAGACTTGACAAGCGGCAGTCTTACATAGCCTTTGGAATCAACCAGGACACCTGTAGTATCTTGTCTTTGGCTATTGATACTGGTTGTACCAAGTTCCGGATGGTTATACATCGTGATAGAGATCCTGTCATGTGGACGGATTCTATATTCGTACATACCTTCACTGCCTATTACTGTGACACTTTTCTGTGCCTGCTCATTACTTACATTTGTGTCATGAAATAGGACTAAATCGGATTTAGTTGAACACCCTGCCATTGCAAGAGCAGCTATGATAAACAATACTACACGTTTCATGATATACCCTTTCTTGAAATTTAATATATTTTGAGTATATCAAAAATACAATTAACATACAACATTATTTTTTAATTTTATGTATAAATATTATTGATTATAATATTAAATGGTGTGTTTGAATTGATACATCATAATAGAAGCTGCAACGCCTACATTAAAACTCTTCACACCTTTTGTCATCTCTATCGTGACCACTTCATCACAGAGATCCAATATCTCATCTGACAAACCTAAACCCTCATGGCCCATAAGCAGTACCCATTTCTCTGCGACTTTGACAGAGGCAAGAGGCGTCGAATCATCCGTGACTTCTGCCGCATAGATGCGGTAGCCATTTTCTTTAAGTGTCATGATGGTCTTATGTAAATCATCATAGAGATGTGTTTTGAGCATACTTATATGCCCCATGGAGACTCTAAGTGCCCGTCTGGAGTAGGGGTGCGGTCCATACGCAGGGAGGAGGTATGAGTTTATACCTATGGCAGCAGCTGAGCGTGCGATGGAGCCTATATTTTGTGTAGAACTTATCTCATCGAGCATAATGATCTGATTATCAAGGTCGCCAAGGGGCGTCTGTTCGGGACGTATACCATGCATCATGACATTATGGTGTATCTTGTGCCCTACGATCTTCTGCATAAGAGCTTTACTTGCGACAAAGAGTTGAGGAATCTTTTTCTCTTTGATGAGCGGTGCATAGGTATCATAATACTCTTGTGTAGCCAGTATACTTTTTACTGTGATATCTGTCTTTAGAAGCAGGTTCACTACTTTGGGACTGTCTGCTATAAAACTGTTGTCAGAGGTAAAAGCTTTGTCTCTTAACTGATGGTAAATGTCGAGTTCTGGTATGTTTATGTCACTGATATGTATAAAATTCATAATGCATTGTACTCTAAGGGTATAAAATCCACGGTTACTACACCCTAATTTGTTACAATATTAAATACTAGACTCGTATGATGATGAAGATAAGGAACAGAGATGAAGAGAATAGTGATCGGTTTATGTCTTATGACAGTATCATTGATGGCAGAGTTATATCAGGTTTGGGCAACACCTGAGTTTGCTGAAAAAAATATGAAGATCATCGATATCCGTACACCTGCAGAATGGAGAGAAACAGGGATCGTAAAAGGTTCCTATACGATCATGTTTTTTGATGAAAAAGGGAATTTCAATGTTCCGGATTTTTTGGAACAGTTAGAGAGGGTTGTTAAAAAAGATGAGCCTTTTGCACTCATATGCAGAGTGGGAAGTCGTACGGGAATCGTTTCCGAATTTTTATCTGAAAGGTTAGGCTACAAGGTCACTAATTTGAAAGGCGGTATTATGAAGATGATACACGAAGGCTATAAAACAGTACCGTATCAACCATGATTCCATCTAACTTGATTGACATTGACTAAACTTTTCTGATATAATTTTTTAAAATAAAAAAACCATTATTTTAGGAATACCATGTCAAAAAGTTTATATGAAACACTCGGTGTAAGTGAAAATGCTTCTGCCGATGAAATTAAAAAGTCTTATAGAAAACTCGCAAGAAAATACCACCCTGACATTAACAAAGATGAGAGTGCCGTAGATAAGTTCAAAGAGATCAATGCAGCCTATGAAGTACTCTCAGATCCTGAGAAAAAAGCGCAATATGACCAGTTTGGAGATCAAATGTTCGGCGGGCAGAATTTCCATGATTTTGCACAGAGACAAGGCGGAGGTGTTGACCTCGATGAGATTCTCAGACAAATGTTCGGTGGAGGCGGTGGAGGCTTCAGTGGCGGTTTTGGCGGGGCACAAGGCGGTTTTGGCGGTTTTGGTATGCCTGACCTTGATCTGCAGGCACGTATCACCGTACCATTCATGGTAGCGATCAACGGTGGCAAACACAATGTCTCTGCCAATGGACAAAATTTTGACATCAAGATCCCAGCAGGGATCAAAAGCGGTGAAACTATGCGTGTACGCGGTAAAGGTAAACAATACCAAGGACATGTAGGAGACCTCCTTATTCAGGTAGAAGTTGCAGCTTCCGATGAATATGAAAGAAAAGGCGACAACCTCTATAAAACATTTGATGTGCCTTTAAAAGATGCACTTTTTGGAGGTAAGATCGCCATAGATACACCGGAAAAAGAGGTGTCGCTCAAAGTACCTAAAAATACGAAGAACGGTCAGAAATTCAGACTGAAAGGCAAAGGTGTCGCTGACAGAAAAACGGCATTGAAAGGTGACTTGTACCTTGTAGCAAATGTGGTTTTACCTGATGTAGATACATTGGATGATGAACTTAAAGCGATGATCGAAGCAAAACTCTAAAGGATATTCTATGCACAGTTATGATGAACCCGTGTACCTAATCTCTGTAGTGGCTAGCATGCTAGACATACATCCCCAGACACTGAGACAGTATGAACGTGAAGGTTTGGTTGAGCCTTCTCGTACGCAGGGACGTATGCGGCTTTATTCACAACGTGACATTGAACGAATGAAACTCATTTTGCGTTTAACACGTCAAATGGGTGTGAACCTTGCCGGGGTCGACATTGTGCTGCAGCTTAAAGAACAGATAGATGCAATGCAAGAAGAGATAGACCAATTACGTGAAGAACTCAGTAAAGTAAATCGTAATGGTTCTGTACATTCAAGTAAGGCATTGGTTACAAAAAGTTCCTATGATATTATTATCTTCGAGGATTAAGATCAAAATTATTGTATAATAGATATATGAAGCATCAAAAATATTATACATTTCTTCAAAAACAAATTCTTCTAATGATCGGGCTTTCTCTTATTCCCGGGCTTGTGTATGTCATTGTTGGTTGGATTTTTCATATTGTTACTCCTGCATTGGTATGGTATGGTATATTGTTATGTATTTCATTGTATGGGTGGACGCTATATAATGAATTTGCTACATACAAAATGGATGAAAATCATTTAAAAAAATGGTATAAAAAACTTACATGGTTCATGTATATGATCTTTTCTGTCTGGTCATTGGTATTTGTAATGTATGTCGGATATGACAAATACCATATACACTACATAGCCATTTTTACACAGTTGGGTGCTGCAGTTGTTGCATCAACCCTGCTTATCTCTGATAAAAAACTGTTTGTGCCTATTTTGGTTACCCTGATGCTGCCGTTGACCGTCTATTTTGCATTTATCGATACATGGTATGGATATATACTCTCCCTCTTTTCTCTTATATTTTTATTTGTCTTATTGTATGCATCCTTTAATACCAACAGATTATTACAGAAGAATTATTCCCAAGCGCAGCATGACATTCTGACAGGGCTCTATAACCGACGCTATTTTATGGAGTACATGGAGTCTTTGATTGAAAGATTGGCCGTAAATCAGAAAACTGCATGTATGTTTTTGATAGATCTGGATCATTTTAAAACCATTAATGACTCTTTGGGACATGATATCGGTGATAAGTTGTTGATAGAAGTTTCCGAACGTCTTAAAGCGTATGCCAAAGATACACATATAGTAGCGCGTTTAGGAGGTGATGAGTTTATCCTTATAAGCAAAGAGTTCAATGAAGAAGTGTTCAAAAGGGATCTTGCATATGGTTTTTCGGAAGGATTGCTCAAGGTCATTCGAAAACCTTATAGTATTGATGGCCATCATCTTCATATCAGTGCTAGTATCGGTGTACATCAAATCAACCCTTCATTCATCTATAGTAAAAACTTTATTAGGGAAGCAGATATAGCGATGTATGAAGCAAAGGCTCAAGGCAGAGACGGTGTAATCGTCTTTAACCAGGACCTTGCAAAGAGGGTTGAGAGACATCTTCTTATAGAGCAGAAACTACATTATGCACTGAATGAAAATAAAATAGAGGTATTTTATCAGCCGCAGTTTGACAAAGATGAAGAAGTAATGGGTTGTGAGGCACTGATCAGATGGGATGACGATGAATTGGGTAGAGTGGGCCCTGAGGAGTTCATTCCCATAGTGGAAAATACTGGGTTGATCTTAGAGGTCGGCAGCTATGTGCTAAAAGAGACATTTGAAAGTATCAATAGATGGAATGCAAAAGGTAGGAAATTAAGTTCTATTTCGGTGAATATCAGTATGAGACAACTGTTATGCGAGACATTTGTCAATGAAGTAGATCGTTTGATCAAAATCTATTTTCCTAAAAAAGAGAGCGGACAAAAAATTATTTTTGAGATTACAGAGCATGTATTCGCTGAAGATATGAAAAAAGTGATCAATATGATGAACAGATTAAAAGAGATCGGTATTTCATTTTCCATTGATGACTTTGGTACGGGGTACTCTTCACTCAGTAATTTAAAAATGTTACCCATCGATGAAGTAAAAATAGATAGAACATTCGTAGCGCGTTTGGATGACGGTCAAGATGATAAGAAGATGATCAGTACGATCATCTCCATAGCAAAGAATTTTGATCTGAATATTGTGGCTGAGGGTATAGAAAAATTTGAACAGCTTCTCTTCTTGATCAAAATAGAGTGTGATGTGTTTCAGGGATTTTATTTCGAGGAGCCACTCTCTAAAACGGCATTTGAGGAGAAATATATTTGTACTTGACAGCCTGTGCAATAAGGTGTATGGCCATACCATAGCTTGTTGAATTATTGTAACGTGTCAGTACACGGAAGTTTTTGGCCCCCAGCCAGATGTCATCATGGGTAAGGTTACGGTTTTTAAGCAGATAGGCTTTAGGTTCATTAAAGCGCTTTAAAGGTGTGATACCATGCTTTAAGATCGTCTTTAATGGCAGGGGTCTTCTGTGGCTTGTTTTGAGCTTTGTATAGCGCTTTCCTTTAAATTTGGTCGGGATAGCGACCTGGGCTCCTTTTTTCCAGCCATTCTTATGCATAAATTTTGCAATGATCCCAATGGCATCCTCCAAGTCCCACGGGTCCTTTTCCCCGTCACGGTTATAGTCCATACCAAACTTTCTGAAGACCGAAGGCATTTGCTGTACCATGCCCATAGCTCCGGCAAAAGAACCCTGCAGTGTAGTGATATCATAGTTCTGTTCTCTGGCCATCAAAAAGAGATGTTCCAACTCGGACTTGAAAAATTTCTTCATACGGTTTTTATGAAAGGCAAGGGTGCTCAAAGCATCCAATACATTATAGTCTCCGCTGTATTCTCCAAATTTGCTTTCCACTCCAATAAACCCCACAATGTACTCCATGTCAACCCGATATTCTCGACTTGCTTTTAGGAGTGTTTTATAGTATCTCTTTTTAAACGCTTTGGCTTTGTCTAGAGTGACCGGGTCAAGTACATGTGCTTTGTATCGTTCCCAGGGACCATTCGTGCTGCCTACTTTGTATTTTCCTGTATATCGTGCCAGTGTGTCGCGGTCAAGTTTCGCACTCTTTAGTACAGCAGTTATATAGCGGTGTGTGAAATGATGTTTTTTTACCATTTTATTGATGAATGACTTGACCTCTTTTTTGGCTAGGAAATCATACGGAATGGGAGGACGATCATCATTTGCAGACAGAAAATATGGTAAAAGTATGGTGAGTAATATTAGTGTAACAGATCTCAACTTCTCGCCTTAACTATGATTGAGAACCAACAGGCTGTCACGGTAGATGGGCTCGTCTATGAATCCGTATTTCTCATCCATGAATCCATTGATACCTTGTGCGGCATGGGTTTCAAAAGCCTCTTTGATATGCAAAGCCCTTGCTATCTCATCTCTGTTGGTATTAAATATTTCATTGGCTATCTGAACCTGTTTGGGACCCATACATGCTTTGGTGTCAAACCCCATCATCTTTTCCCTTTCACACCATGCTTTGAAGGTCTCTGTGTCATTATACTCCTGGAACATAAATGAGATAGGGTGTATGCCTGCAGTTTTTGCATCTACCAAAAATTTGGAGAGAATGTAGTCTATGGTAGGATTATTCAGCGTTACTAAAGACTGGGGCAATCCTAAAGAGGTGAGAAGATCCAGGATACCTAGGTTCGCTGTGGTAAGGCGTCCATCTATACGCAGTGAACTCAAGCTTTCAAAGGCCTCTTTTGTCTCCAGTGAGATATGCAGCTCCTTATCTGCACTTAGAAGGGTAAGTGCCTGGGCAATCTCAGTCTGGTTTTTTACTTTTGCCACACGGACTGCATCAAAGCCAAAATCATTCAAAAAGGCTATCTCTTCCGCACCGCCTTCATCTAAAGGATTGGTACGCACAATAATGAAGGAGTTGGCGTGTTCCATATATGAGAGAAAAAGAGCGATGTTATGCAGGGCTTCTTTTTTACGTGAGGGGGCGATGGCATCTTCAAGGTTGAGGGTGATCATATCTGCATCATGCTCATCTATACGGTTGAGATGCTTGAGGTTAAGCGGGTTGAGCATCATGTTGGAACGGTGGGTAGGTTTTACGGCAGGGGTTTTTCTTTTATTTCCAAAGGTTGTAGGGAGTGTCTCTAAATTATCAAATATCATACTGTTATAGTATCTAAAATTAACTCAAAAGAGATATAATTTCCCATGTTAAAATACCTTAATGGTTACGATACCCAGTTGAAAGCACAGGTGCAAAACCTTATAGATCAGGATAAACTCGGCGAGTATCTTCTCTCAAAGTACCCCACATTGCATGAGTATACTACCGATAAAAGTCTCTACAGCTATGTTCAGGCACTGAAACATACCCACATGCGAAATGCCGCGCCCATTTCCAAAGTACTTTACGATACGAAGATACGCGATATTCACGCTGCACTTGGGACACATACCTTTGTATCACGCGTACAAGGCGGGAAGCTTAAAGCCAAAAATGAAATACATATCTCACATCTTTTTAAAAAAGTCCCTGAAGCCTTTTTACGGATGATAGTGGTACATGAACTGGCACATATCAAAGAGAAAGAACATAACAAAGCGTTCTATAAACTCTGTACCCATATAGAACCGGCATACCATCAGCTTGAATTTGATCTGAGGCTTTATCTGACCTACCGTGATAGATTTGGCGCGTTGTATATTTGATGGGGGATCCGGGGTATTGAAAGCGGCAAAAGTTTGTTACAGTATAATACTTTAAAAAAATCCAGGGTGGCATAGCATGAACCGACTCATCCTCATATTGATCTTTTTTTCTGTTTCGCTTCTTGCAAGAGAAGAGATGTTCCCTACACAGGAATGCCCTGCATTTAATAACATGAAACATACGCAAAATACCCATAGCGTACATTTGGATAAAGAAAAAAAATATACGATACTCAGACACTATAAAGGACAAAACCTCATAGTAGTAAAAGGTGAACATCCGGCTCAGAGATGGGTGGATGAGCAGTGTTTCCCCAAACGTTCAGAATCTTCCAACCCCCTCAATGTCCAAAGGGTTGAGAGTAAGGTTATTGGTATCGATAATGGGCTTGATCAAACGCAAAAATATGACTATAGAAATATCTCAAAACAAAACATTTTGACCCTCTCCTGGCACAATGCTTTTTGTGAAACTCACAGGGTAAAGAAAGAGTGTAAAAGAAGTTTGTTTGCTTTTGGAAGACCCAACTACAGTGAAAAACATTTTGTACTCCACGGACTCTGGCCACAGCCTAAAAATAAAAACTATTGTGGTGTGGACAGTCATACTGTGGCTATGGACAAACATAAACAATGGAACAGACTTCCAGATATTCCTTTAAGTGATGAGGTCAAAAAACGTCTGCAAAAAGTGATGCCGGGGGTGGCTTCAAATCTGCATAAACATGAATGGATCAAACACGGTACCTGTTACGGTACAGGGGCAGAGAGATATTATGCAGATGCTATTAAAATGGTAGAACAGGTCAATGATTCCAGGGTAGGAGATTTTTTCAAAAAACAGATAGGTAAATATGTGACGTTTCAACAGGTCCGTACTGTATTTGACAGGAGCTTCGGAGTGGGTGCAGGAAAACGGGTAGAGTTAAAATGTCATAAGGGACTTATCACGGAACTCTGGCTGCATGTAGGGTCTGGAAGTGATGATCTAGGCGCACTGTTAACAGAGGGAAAACAGACACGAAGCCGCTGCCAGGGCGGATTTGTGGATAAGGCTGGGTTTTGAGCGATAAAGTCGATGTATTAGAAGCACTAAAACACTCCAATGTTTTCTTGACAGGTGGTGCAGGGGTCGGAAAGAGCTATATAACCAATGAGGTGATCTCTGACTACCGAAAAAGAGGGAAACAGGTTGTCTCTTTGGGCTCTACTGGGGTAAGTGCTGTGAACATCGGAGGTTTTACCGTACACAGTTTTTTTGTCTTCGGTATCGCCAATAATTTTGAAGAGTTGGCTGCGGGAGACAAACGGGCGAAGGGTCGGCTTTCAGACCTCAAAAAAGTACTCAAAGCCACGGACCTTATCATCATCGATGAAATTTCCATGGTAAGTACGGACTTGATGGATATGATAGCCTATAGGCTGAACCACTACGGCTATCTGGGGAAAGTGCTGTTTGTGGGAGATTTCTTTCAGTTGCCACCGGTGCAAAAACAGCCCAATAGACAGGATGTCTTTGGAGAAAAGCTCTATGCCTTTGAGAGTATGGCCTGGGAACGTTTTGATCTGACTGTCATTGAACTTACCAAGATGAAACGTACCACAGATGCAGAGTTCACGCATATCCTCTCCAAGGTCCGCAAAGGGCAATGTGATGAAGAAGTGATCCAGTACATGACAAAACTTTGGAACAATGAAGGGTTGGAGAAAGACCCGACCTATCTCTTTGGCCGTAACCTGGAAGTGGAACGGACCAACAGGGCCAAGATCAATGAACTTGATACCGAAGAGACCATACTTTTTGCAAATATAGAGATGTTCGGTTCGGTCCATGAAAAGAAACTGGCAGGCTGGAAAAATATGCTGCCTATCTCCGAACATTTGACGCTCAAAGAGGGTGTTCCCATCTTGTTTACTGTGAACAAATGGGGAAAGTTCGTGAACGGGGAGAGAGGGATACTCAGAAAGATAGAAGAGGACCATCTCATTGTAGAGAAAGAGGATGAGTTCGTGCGTGTCGAAAGACATGACTTTGATCTGGTCGATATGCTGGTAAAAGATGACGGTACCGTTGAGACGATGTCCCTTGCGACACTTTCACAGTTTCCTCTGAAGCTAGCCTATGCGGTGACCATACACAAAAGCCAGGGTATGAGCATAGATAATCTAGTCTGCAATGTGGACAACATCTTCGCACCCAGCCAATTCTATGTGGCTATATCCCGTGCGATCAACCCCAAAAATCTGAAGATAGATTTTAACAGGGGAGATCTGACACAGTATCTCAAAAGGGTCATTCATGTGGATGATAGAGTGGTGGAATATTATAAAAATCTGATTTAAATATATCATTGTAAAGCGCTCCAACCTGTTTTTTATCTACTTCTCCTGTGCTCGTTAGGTTTATATAATCACTAAATAGTATAATATATGACTTTTTGTTATCTTAAAAGAAAAATATATATTATGGAATTGGGAAGGGGAATACCAATGCATAAACTACTTGTTATAGGTATGAATATACTATTGAGCACTATCGCTCTGTCGGGGGAAGAAAAAATCGTTGATCCTTTCGCGGTGAATAACGGATCTATCCCTTCTGTATCTGAATACAACGGTACACTGTATAGCTTACATGCTGATTATCCTAAAATCTATAAAAAAACGCTCCCCATGCCTTGGCGTGATGTGTTAAAGGGAAAACACCTTACAAAAGAGAATGCATATGACTATGTTCTGGCATTGAAAAAATATGTCAAGAAGTCTGCTAAAGACTTTTTGGAAAATCCTGAACAATGGAATAAAAGTTCCCAAAAAGGCTGGTATGGGATGCTGTGGGCAGGTGATTCTGTTGAAAAGACAGGCTGGGAAGGTCGTGATGCGATCTATGGCACCTACACAGGACAGATCATGGCAAAAGAGGTCTATAGTGAGTATGGACTGACTGTAGACATACGTAATCATGCCGGGATATACTATAACGAGGCGGCAGCGTATACCCTGCATAAGGTATGGGAAGCATGTGATGAAAAAACAAAAGAGTGTGTCCCCAGTGTGATGAACAATGAGGCACAGTTTCAAGAAGGTGCCATTGTGATCAAGGCAGCCGGAGTGACAGCAACACCTGAAGAGTGGCCGGTTCTGAAAGATGCAGCAAAATGGCAAGTCTATAGAAAACCTTTTGATCTCAATGGTACCATTATAGATGCCCAACCCAAAGTGACAGACCTTAGGGTTGGTATCTTTGATATTATCGTAAAAGACTCTGTAGCATCACCAAAGACCGGGTGGGTATTTTCAACACTGGTCTATGATGCCAATGCCAGTGGTGAGAGTGTATGGGACAGGATGGTACCTTTAGGTGCAATCTGGGGGAATGATCCGGTTGTAAATTCAGCAAAGAACCCTGATCAGGAGCTGATGGAAAACTATATTAACCCAAATGCACCGGCATGGACCAAAGTGACCCTGGGGTATGGCGGTAGAATGTCCGGACCGTTTGATATCGCTGTAAAATATAATGTAGAAGTAAATGGTACCATGGTCAAGGCACTAAGAAGTTCTTCATGTCTCAGTTGTCATGGTACTTCCAGTTATCTGCCAAATAATTTTCATATGAATACATTTTTATACCCTGCGAAAGCGTATAAAAATCAGCCTTGGAAAATGTATACACCAGGTTCTGACACATGGAATGAATGGTTCCAGGACAGGGCAGGAGATGTACCGCAAAGTCAAGAGAAAGGCGCGATCGCTTTGGATTATAGTACATTCTTGGAAGCAGTACTTATGAACTATGCTGCTGAAACTATGGATGAAAACGATGTAGGTCAAGAGATGTTTTTAAAATGGAAAGCGTATAGAAGTTTTTCTAAACATTGAAGCAGTTGAGCATGACAAGTAATCAATATCACCCATTAAATGAATATGTGAAGAAGAAACCTCTTGATATAGATAGATTTTTACATATTGCCATAGAGATATGTCAAGGTATTTATGCACTACATAAACAAAATTTTCTTTTTAATCATCTTAGCCCTTCAACGATTTTGATAAACGAAAAAGAAGAGGTAAAAATCTCTCATATCACACTATTGGATGACAGAGAGGTAACTTTAGATTATTTGTCACCAGAGCATGCTTTGCATGATCTAATATCTATCAACCAATCATCTGATATATATGTTTTAGGGATCATTTTTTATGAACTTCTTATTGGTGAATTACCGTATAGATACGATGATGCGCTTGAGTTTAATCATGCAATAATCACACAAAAAATAGATTTTGTTTCCGATAAAAATAAAAATGTACCTCATATACTCTCTATGATCATAGATAAAATGGTTGCGACCAGTCAATTGGACCGTTATAAAGATATCCGGTCAGTTTTAATCGACTTGTCTAAATTACAGCGTGCCTTTAACAACAATGAATTTCCTGATTTTCAGTTGGATACGTTTCAAAATATACAAGACCTACATACAAGTGAGATGATATATGGCAGAGAGAAAGAAGAAGAGAAGCTACAGTACCATATTGATTTAAAGAGCGATAACGTAAACAAGATCATACTGGTACAAGGCAAGTCAGGTATGGGGAAATCATCATTTATTAACAAAGTGATAGATAAAAATAAAAATAATTTTTCTCATATATGTAAGTTTAAACTTGACTCAGGTGAGCAGAGTACGCCTTACCAGATACTCTATATTACACTAAGTACGATGGTCAGAGAGATCATCTCACAAGACGAAAAAACCTTAAAACGGTATAGAAATAAATTGTTAAGCAGCTTGGGAGAACAAGCATATATGCTGACAGAGGTCATTCCCGAAATACATATGATATTAGGTCAAGATCCTTCTACTGAACATGTAAAGAACAAAGAACAAAAAGTTAATCTGGATAATCTTTTGGTACGTTTTATGCAGATCTTTCTGCTCGATGAAAGACCGTTATGTATTTTTGCAGATGATATCCAATGGGCTGATGTTGTTACATTGCAATGGATCAAGAGTGTCATACTGAATTTAGAAAATGTCATAGTATTTATGGCGTATAGAGATGATGAGACGGAAATCTCAGACAATCCTCTTTTTGGTACTGTGTTACAGGAACTGAAGGTTTTTGATCTAAAGATATACGAGATGACTATGTCACCACTCTCTAAAGATCACATAGAAACATTGATCAGAGATAATATACAGCTGGAAGTAGGAAAAGAGGTGGCAGATATCATCTTTGAGCGAACTAGAGGAAATCCTTTTTTTGTAAAAGAGTATTTGAAGCAACTCTATAAGGATGATGTCATATGGTTTGATATGCAGCAATTAGAATGGAGATGTGATCTGCACAAAATTAATGCATTGCAAATTTCTGATAACGTTTTTGATATGTTATCAAATAATATTGACTCATTGTCACCCTATGTACGAAACCTGTTATGTATAGCGTCATGTATGGGAAATACTTTTTCCCATGAACTGTTGAAAAACGTATTTAATCAGGATGAACTATTTGAGAAATCTTTGGCTTTGGCATTAGCGTCAGGATGGATAGTTATTGATCATACAAACACGTTAGATGAGAAGCGTTATCGGTTTTTACATGATAAAATGCAACATGCTATACATAATTTACTTTTGGGAAAGGTACTGCATAAGGTCCATTATAAAATAGGGTGCCAGCAAGAACAAAGTAGAGAGGTTCAGGATCATCAAAATTTGCTTGAGTGTGTCAATCATTTGAACATAGGCTCAGCCTATGTAAGGGATAAAAAATATCTTGCTAAGCTGAACTTGGATGCGTCGATCTATGCAAAGAAAAGTGGTGATTTTGAAAGTGCATTGAAGTATATTAAAAAAGCTATGGAATTTTATTGTTTCAACCATTCTGTTGAAAATACCGTGTTGATTTTAAAGCAGAGGGCTGAATGTGAACATTTATGCAATCATAGTGGTGTGGCTATAGAGTATTATGAAAAAGCACTTGAAGTTGCCCAAACAATATTGCAAAAAGGTGAGATATATGAGTTACTTATTAAACTCTATTCAGATATTGCACAATTTAAGAACGCCTACGAAGTGGGGCGTGTGGCTGCAGAAAGTTTTGGTATTCTCATACCAAAAACATTTGTCCCGCCTCTTTTTATTTCAGAGTTCTTAGGTTTAAAACTTAAATTACGTAGATATAGTGTGGAAGACCTTATAGAGCTTCCTGAATCAAATGATGAAAATTTTAAAATGACCATTAAGATCATGGCAAACATTTTGCAGGCAGCCTATCAAATACGCCCAGCATTATGCGTTGCCAATGCAATGATCATTGTAAAACTCTGTTTAGAACATGGATTGACCAAAGAATCTGTCATAGGATTTACAGTCTATGGTGTTATTTTCGAAGGTGGAATTCTACGTAACCATAAATTAGGGTATGCATATAGTCGGTTTTCATTTGATATGCTTAAAAGATTTGAAAATACAACACAACATGCTGAAGTTCAATTTGTGTGTGGTTATTTTGGGATCTCATGGATACGACCGGCTATGGAAACTGAAGAAGTATGGCATAACGCCTATAAAAACGGTTTGGAGATCGGGGATTGGTTTCATACAGGCTGTGCTGCTGCAGGTATTATTCAGAGTATGTTTATGAGAGGTGTGGCTTTTGAAGATATTTTGATACAGATAAAGGATTTTGAAAAAATCATTTTGGATATCGGTGCAAAAGAACAGTATGGTGCTATCTTGAGTGTAAAACAAACCATATTGAATCTTACAGGAAAAACGAAAACACTGCATTCTTACGACAGTGATAATTTTGATGAATCTTCTTATGTAGAAAGCCTTGAAGATTATGAGTCTGAACACTTTGCACATTACTACTATGTCAATAAAATGACTGCACTCTATCTACAGCAAGCGTATAAAGAGGCACATCAGATAAGCCTGCAGGGAAAAAAGTTTGCAAAATCATCAAAAGGTATGTTACACCATACTGAATATCTATTTTATGATGCTATGATCTTAGCGAAGTTGATCGAGACAAAAGATATATTGACACGAAGAAAATATAAAAATACTATAGAAAATGTAAAGAAAAAATTTGTGAAGTGGGCAGGCGAATGTGCTGAAAACTTTTTGGTCAGGGCAAATATCCTGCAGGCAGAACTCTATCGTATAGAAAATAATTATAAAGAAGCATTTTTATATTATGAGAAGGCAATAGATCTTGCTCAAATTTATGGGCAGAGACACTTGAGAGCAATCACCAATAGACTCGCTGCAGAACTTTATGAGACTTTGGGTCAAAAAAGAGCTGTAAAGATATATAAAGATGAATCACTAAGAAATTTCAATAAATGGGGTATCAACTATATAGAATATACAGGTGAAGAAGAGAATTTGAGCTTTGATGTTAAAACATTGATCAAGGTATCAGAGGTGATTGCCCAAGAGCATGAGTTTTCCAGTCTGCTTAAGACATTGATACGTATCATTATGGAGAGTGCCGGAGCGCAGCATGGCCATTTACTCTTGAAAGAAGACAGTGGTTTTGTGGTTCAAGCTTCTGCAAACGAAGATTTTTCTGTTGTAGATGTGATGCAGGAAATCCCATATACAGATGTCGATATGATCGTACATCCTATTATCAATTATGTCTTACGTACAAAAGAGTCGATCGTGATCGATGATATGACCCAAAATAACATTTTTGATACATCTTATGTATCAACGAGGTTGATAAAATCTCTTTTTTGTGCACCTTTGATCTTACAGGGGGAACTCAGAGGGATCATCTATCTGGAAAATAATCTGGTATCTTCAGTCTTTACTGGAGATAAAGTAAGGTTCTTACAGCATTTAAGTGGGCAGATCGTTATCTCCATTGAAAATACAATGGTATACAGTAGACTCGAGGAGAAGATCAAACAGCGTACGCAAGATCTAGAAGTAAGTAAAGAGGAGTTAAAACTTTTAGCTTCCATTGATCCAATGACAAAACTCTACAATAGACGCTATTTTTCAGAGATATCTGAAGATATTTTCAATATGAACCAAAGAACAAACAATGAAATCTCATTGATCATGTTTGATATTGATGATTTCAAAAGTGTGAATGACACCTATGGTCATCATATTGGTGATAAAGTAATCATTGGAGTTGCGAATATTTTATTGGAACATACAAGAAAAAGTGACATAGTCTGTCGGTTTGGAGGAGAAGAATATATCATACTTCTCCCGGATACAGACTTAGAAAGCAGTATGCAAATTGCACAGAATATATGGGAATTGGTTGAAAAGATGGTGATAACATATGATCAGGAGAGGCAATTACAAGTGACCATAAGTGTAGGTGTATCAATGGTTGATCTGGTAGCCGATAATAATATAGAAGTTGCCATCAATAAAGCAGATAATGCTTTGTATGAAGCAAAAAGATCTGGTAAAAATAAAGTTGTTGCCTACAAGGAAAAGTATAGAAGATAGAAGATCGTTTATAGTGTCACGATATGAATATGCCCGGCGGGTTTGATGTGAAGAAGATTATCTGTGATCGTGACAATGTCACCATCGAGTTCTATGTGGTTATAGGTATCTTCCAATTGGATATTCATCTCTTTCACCTCTCCGTAAAAACTACCGAATTTTTTGATGAATGATGCAGGGGTGAAGATGAAAAAACGGTTCGAACTCATAAGCATGAAGGGTGTCATGATGAGGTGCAGCGGCAGTAAGAAAAGAAAAGCAAGCAGATATTTTCCCATGTTGTTTTTCAGGAGGCCAAAACGCAGTGTTTCAGAAAGGAAGATATGCTGCAGATCACCCATATTCCCTGCAGAGAAGAGAAAGACCTCCTCATTGATCGTAAAGTAAGGGTGTTTTTGTGTAGGAAGGGTTTCACCGTTTGCCAAAGCATCAAGCAGTGTCTGGAGCTTTGGTACTTTGTGAAGTTTTGCGACAACATTAAAGGAACCTATGGGGTTGAGTATGAAACGTGCCGAGTATGTCATCGTGTGAAGTTGTTTGATAACACGTCTGATCGTACCATCACCACCAGAGATGATGATGTAGTCAAATGTTTCTATATTTATCAGTGTATGTAGGGATGCCCCTTCTATAGATACTATTTCGAGTTTATTATGTTGCAGTGTTTTACCTATAGAGAGAATACGCATTATGGTCCTTAGTTATATCAGCTATAATTATATCTATGAAACTTGAAAATGAAGATGCACTTGATGACCTTATACTCTGTGAGCAATGTTTTACACTGCATGAAGAGTTACCTCTTGAAGACGGTACGAAGGCATGCTGTTCAGCATGCGGGGCAGTACTTTACAGATATGACAGTAAACTGATCGATCATGGTCTGGCATTGAGTGTCACAGGCCTTGTGTTTTTTATACTTGCCAATCTCTTTCCTTTGGTGCAGATAGAGATACTAGGGCACGGACAGTTCATTACGGTCCCTAAAACGATCTTTTCTCTGTTTGAATATGGGTTTTATTTTGTAGGGATCCTTTGTACCTTTCTCATTTTTATTTTTCCTTTTATGGTCTTTACTATCAATATGCTGCTTTTTACGCTTTTAAAGATGAAACGGGGTAAGAAGTTAACCAAAGAACTTCTTGTTTTGCTTGCACATATCAAGCCTTGGAGTATGACAGATATCTTTCTGATCAGTATACTCGTTGCACTGGTGAAATTGATCGGGTATGCTCAGATCCATATGGGCATTGCATTTTGGGCACTTATGATCTTTGTACTGATCGACCTCTACATAGTCAAACGTATGCATCTCTTTGACCTATGGATGCTGCGAAAAAGAATCCTGTTAAAGGAGGATGCAAAGTGATAGAAATAGATAAAGATAAACTCATAAGATGTCCGATATGCGGGGCTGTGAATCTAGATAAGGGTAGAAAGAACAGATGCCGACGTTGTAATTCTGCTATTTATCACCATAAACGTTTTAGTACAGAAAAATCCTGGGCATTCCTTATCACAGCTATGATCGCCTATATACCGGCCAATATCTATCCAATGCTTATCACTAAACAGTTTGGAAGCGAGGAGGGCAATACACTACTGGGCGGTGTTGTCATGTTATGGGAACATGGTTCCTACCCTATAGCCATGATCATCTTTGTTGCATCCATTCTGATACCTGTACTCAAGTTTCTTGTTTTGATTTATTTGTTGATTAGTGTAAAATACCCTATAGGGAAAGATAAGAAAGTCAATAAGCATAAATTGTATTATATGACAGAGGTCATTGGTCCATGGTCTATGATCGATGTTTTTGTGGTAGCCATACTTGCCGCACTTATTCATCTTGCAAATATTGAGATCATTGCGGGAATGGCAGCGACGGCTTTTGCACTCTCAGTATTTTTTACACTTTTAGCAGCACATGCTTTTAATGAACGTCTAATTAAGGGATATCAATAAATGTCAACACAGCGACCTACAATAGAAGAATCAAGTAAATTCAACCTTATTACCTCCATATGGATCGTGCCGTTTATCGCACTCATTATAGCTGGCTGGCTGGCATATCAGTATTTTTCTGAACTAGGACCTGAAATAGAAATTGTTTTTCCTGAAAATGCAGGATTGCATGCGGGACAGAGTCAGATCAAATATAGAAATGTACCTATAGGTACAGTAAAAAAGATCGTCTTGCAAGAAGAGGGTGAAGGTGTGACAGTGATCGCAAGAATGGAAAAATCTGCCACCCCTTATTTGAATACCCATGCAAAATTCTGGATCGTCAAGCCTGTAGTAGGGATCTCCGGTATTTCAGGTCTTGAGACTTTGATATCTGGAACCTATATCGATATGTTTTCTGCTAAAGGCGGAGAACCCAAAAAATCTTTTCATGGCTTGACACAGGCGTATCGTTATACGGAAGACGGTATGTACTTTCAGCTTAGTGCACCCTCAAGCTATAATGTCAAAAAAGGTACACCTGTCTATTTTAAGAATATTGAAGCGGGTCAGGTGGAACATGTGAACATCTCTTTGGATGGGCAGGGGGTTGAGTTTGTGGTCTTTATCAACAAACTCTATGTTCCTTATGTGCACAGAAGTTCCAAGTTCTGGGTGATGAGTGCGCTCGAGATGAGTCTGGCCCATGGAAGGCTTGATGTCAATGTAGCACCTGTGACGCATTTGGTACAAGGGGGTATCGAGTTCTCCTCAGCAGGAGTAAATACTTCTGACAGGGTACCTGACAAATTCGTTTTCCGTCTTTACAAAAATGCTAATCTGGCTGAAGGACAAGTGATCGGGAAAGGCGGGGATTTTATCAATACCTTTGAAATCCTGACCGAAGACTCTATCGCTAAACTCAAAAAAGGTGCATTGGTACAGTATGAAGGGTATGAAGTAGGACGTGTAAAAGATATTAAACTCTCCTACAATAAGGATACACATAAGATACTGGGGAAGATCCTTGTTGACATAGACCTCTCCTCTTTTGCCACAAAGCGTGATGATATCACAAGTTGCCAACAGAAATTCTATCAGGCTTTAGAAGAGGGATTAAGTGCGAAAATATCTTCAGCAGACCCTTTTACAGGTACACTCTTTGTTGACTTGGTGTTTGATACGAACACAACACAAAGAGATATTATACAGGGAGAGCATTTTGTACGTCTTCCTTCTGTTCCCAATGATACAAGAGGCATAGTTGATGGGGTTGAAAAACTGGTCGCTTCTCTGAACAGAGTGGTCGATGAGAATGAAGAGCCTATACAGAAAATAGTGGCAGACCTGCAACAGACCGTGAATAATCTTAATGCAATGACAGAAGCAAAAACCTTTAAAACGATGCCGGATGAGATGAATAAAGCCATGAAAGAGTTGACAACAACACTCCGTACAGCGAAAAAGGTGCTCAAAGGGTATGACAGTAATTCACTCTTAACACATCAAATTTCTCAAACACTCAAAGAGGTGACGGAAACATCTCAAGAGATGGAGGAGTTCCTGAAAATGTTGAACCGTAAACCAAATTCACTTATTTTTGGAGATAAATAATGACCAGGATCAAACTACTATTAACAGTGTGTGCTCTTTTTATCGTAAGCGGCTGTGCTTTGAATAACTATTATGTCCTTTCTACAGCTTCACAACCCAAAGAGCTCTATCCTTACAAGTCTCAAGTGATAGGGGTTGAGAAGGTTGAGGTACCCAAGTATCTTTTTAAAAGAGAGATCGCTGTTGCCAAATCATCGAACCATGTCATATTTTTAGGGGGATCAGCATGGGCCGAAGATATGGATGCAGGATTGACACGAAGGCTGATCTCCTTCTTGCAAAAAAAGTTCAAACAGCCTGGTGTATATGCATATCCCTGGGGTACAGATGGTCAGCCGGACATCAAAATAAACGTGCAAGTATCACGTTTTATTGCCCAGGAAGGTACTGTATATCTTGATGCAAGCTGGGAAGTAAGAAATATACGAACAGACAAAAAAGTGCTTAAATTATTTAGTACAACGGTGCCAACGAATGAAGATGCCGGCAGTATAGTCAATGCTATGGACAGAGCATTTGCACAACTGGAAGAAGATGTGGCCAGAGGAGTCAGGGAACTTTAGTATGTTTTGCTGCTTGCTTTACTGAGTAGATAGACCCATAGTGTGGGGTGAGGAAAAGAGGATGACAGATTTGAGTACACATGAGAATTATTCAAGAGCATGAAACATCTCAATAAAAATGTCATAATGCTAGGTTGGGTAAGTTTTTTTACCGATATGGCTTCTGCAATGATCATGCCTATTTTACCTATTTTCGTCATCTTGGTCTTAGAGGAGGGGATGGACAAACTGGGTATTATCGTAGCGATATCTACTTTTGCTTCTTATGCGCTTCGTTTGGTATCGGGTTATATTTCCGACAGATATGGCATTGTCAAGCCCTTGGTGGTAGCTGGATATGCTTTTTCTGCGTTGAGCAAGCCTCTGATAGGATTGACACAGGGATATAAAACTGTAGCTGGTTTGCAGGTAGCGGAGAGATTGGGGAAAGGGCTGCGTTCTGCGCCTAAAGATGTGATGATCGTCCAGTATAGCACAGAACGCGCAACAGGTAAAACCTTTGGTTTTCATAAGATGATGGATATCGCAGGAGAGCTGAGCGGTGCGTTGTTGCTCTTTGTACTGCTTTGGTACTTTGGTCAGAGTGAAATGGTCATGCGTAACATCTTTTATGCTACTTTTGTCCCCGGTATCATAGGAGTTGTGATCGTTACATTTTTTGTACGTGATGTCCCTAAACCGATCAGACACCCCAAACAATCGTTTACATTGACACAGAATGACAAAAAAACGATCGCTGCACTCTTCTTTTATTTTCTATTTTTGCTTTTTGTCTTCAGTCCTTCTTTTTTTACGATGCAAGCCAAAATGGTTGGCATTGCCACAGCTGTCATCCCTTTGCTCTTTGTTGTCTCTTCTGGTGTACAGACACTGAGCAGTTATCTTTTTGGCATACTCATTGATCGATTCGGTGTGAAACGGGTTTTGGCATTCTCTTATGCCTGCGGCGTTGCTGCGCAAGGACTTTTAATGTTTCAGAGTCCTTTTTTTACTTGGATTGCCTATGCTTTTCTGGGACTCTTCACTGTGGCTTCCCTGAATGCCAACCGTGCTTTTATAGCACGAAGTG
Source organism: Sulfurovum sp. XGS-02 (assembly GCF_023213175.1). GTDB lineage: Bacteria > Campylobacterota > Campylobacteria > Campylobacterales > Sulfurovaceae > Sulfurovum. Next base: position 1,391,651 of record NZ_CP093312.1, on the reverse strand, counting down.
CAACCAATAAAGGATCAGTCTATGGTGTTTTTTACGCAGGAGTAGCACTCTTTGGGGCATTGGGTGCATATATCGCTGGGTTCATATGGGAACACTGGAATATGCAGAGTGCATTGATATACTCATTGGCGGGGACATTAGTACTGACATTGCTGTTTCTTTTGATGAAGGGTAGTCATGAAAACTAGAGTACTCACATTTATTTTACAAAACAAAGTAGTGATCATAATGAATATCCTAGGTTTCTATCTCTTTGCAAAAATGGCAGAAGATGTGACAGAAAAAGAGTCTATTCTTGTGATCGATCGATGGGTAGAGACGTATATCAATACTATACAGACCCCATTATGGAATACATTTATGGTTACACTGACCCATTTCAACGGTGCTATGGGTATTTTTATCTTTTCACTATGTATGATACTTTTCTTGATCTACAAACGATGGTATAACGATCTTTTGTTCTATATTCTTTCTGTGTCTGGTGCAAATATCGCTTATATTGCTATCAAACTTATCGTACAGCGTGCCAGGCCGAGTTCAGAGTTACTTTCGATAGCAACTTCCTCTTTCCCCTCAGGTCATGCCACAATGGCAACAGCTATGGCACTGGCGCTCTATTTTATACTTGCTAAAAGAGTGAATACCATAGCTTTACGGTCACTCTTATTGATAAGTTGTATCGTATGGCCACTTATCATCGCTTTTTCCAGAGTCTATCTGGATGTACATTGGTTTAGTGATGTAATCACGGGCATAGGGCTGGGAGTGTTTTGGGTCACTTTAGTCGAATTGATAAATAGGTTTAAGAACTTAGTGGATTAATCTGTATTCTTAAAATAGAATACTTAAAACATAATAAAACAGTCAGTAGAGATATATAACAGAGTCAAATTGTAATTATAAATAAAATATGCTATACTTTCTTTATTGACCGACGGTCAGTCATATAAAGGAATATTATGGCAATTATCGTAAATAAGGAAGAAAAGCGTAGAAATATTGCGCTTTCATGTAGAGAATTACTCTTGGAACATGGGATAAATTCACTTACCATATCTCAGATCGCAAAAACTGCAGGTGTAGGGAAAGGAACGATTTATGAGTATTTTGAAAACAAGGAAGATATTGTTTTTGAAATCATTACAACCTTTATTGCCGATCATGAAAAAGAGTTATTGGCATTAGTGGATTCACCCATAACAACAAGAGAAAAACTATTTCATTTCCTCTATTTCTTGTTTGAAAATGAGATAGCAGGAAAGCATCTTAATGTGTATCAGGAATTTCTTGCTATTTCACTCTCTAGTGAACCAGAGGCAATGCTGGTTTTCAGTGAAGAGTGTAGAAAGAAATTTACCATGATACTGGATCTGATTTTAGAAGCAGGCAAAGCCTCAGGAGAAATTGAGAAGAGTATGCCTATCTCTTCCAGTTCTTTAACTTTGTTTGCTACAGGTTTGGTCGTGGATTCCCGTTTGGAGTCATGTGACATTAAAAAAGAGATAGATCTGTTTTTGGACATGATCTTGCCATCTAAATAAGGAGGGGTAGATGAGAATTGTTTTAGGATTGTTATTACCTTTATGTATATTTGCTCAAAGTTATGGTTTAAGAACGTTGGTGGAAAATGCCAATAAAGAGAACGGATTGATCACAGCAAAAGAGATACGTATCAAGGCAAAACAAGAAGAGGTGGAGGCAGCCAAAAGTGCTTACTGGCCAACCATAGACGTCGGAGCAAGCCATAGCTATGTCTCTCCAACAAATATAGTGAACCCGGGGCAGACGTCAAGCGCATTTGCTACGGTGAACCTGGAGATATATGACGGCGGTAGAAAAAGTGCACTGTTGGATGCCAAACGATATGAACATGAAGCAGCGCTTTTTGAAAAACGTGCATTTGAAAAAAGCATCACGCTTGAGATCGTACGTCATTATTATGGATTGCAGAAACTCAGAGCAACACTGCAGGCACTGAAAGAACGATCGATTGAACTGCAGGCACAGATCAAACGTATAAAAAAGTTTAAGAGTGCAGGCCTCTCTACACAGGAGGAAGTGGATAAACTGCAGGCAGAATATGACAGCAATAACTATACCATGGCCAATACAAAGCTGGAACTTTTAAGAAGTGAAAGAAATCTGGAACTTCTTAGCGGGTTGCCTGTGACAGGGTTAAAAAAGAACACTTTTAAAGAACCTGAAAATGTAGAGTTTGAAATCTTTGAAAACATTAAAATGCTTCAGGCCAATGCCAATGCCGTAGGTGAAAATTCACAGGCTATCAATGCAGGATACGGACCTCAGATCAATATATCTGATACCTATAACAGATCACGTTTTGACGATACCGTTTCCATGGGTGACCTGAGTGGAGACGGATTATTGTTGGATCATCAGAACAAAGTGATGATCTCAGTGAATATGCGACTTTTTGACAAAGGGAAAATAGCAAAAGAGAGTGAAGCAGTGAAGTATCAGAAAATGGCACTGCTCTCAGAGATCGATTATGCAAAAAATGAACAAATGATGAATTATAACTTGTCACAAAAAAGTCTGGAGACGATACGTACAAGACTTAAAAGTGCCCAAAGTGCTTTACGTGCTGCAAACAGTACCTATGCGGTGCTCAAAAACAAATTTGAGGTCGGATTGATCGACAATATTGCTTTTCTTGATGCACTGACAGAAAAAACAGTTGCCCAGTCACGTTACAAAGAGACACTTTATGATTATGAGATCGGTAAGTCGATCTATTACTATTATGCAGGGAAAGACCCAAAGGAGTTTATTAGATGAGAAAGATTGTATTTTTATTATTCATGGTATTACAGTTGAATGCAGAGGAGATCTATGCTACATTTGAAGTGAAAGCCGAAAAGAGTGCATCCCTGGCTTTTAGCAGCAGTGGTATAGTTGGAGAGATGAGGGTAGATATCGGCTCAGTCGTGAAAAAAGATGATTTGCTGGCAGAATTACTGAATGATGACATTGAGGCGATGGTTGAAGTTTCAAAAGTGGCCTTGAAATATGCACAGAGTGATTATGAACGACAAAAAAAGGTTCAGCAGCATATTAATGTCTCCCTGTTTGAAAGTTATGCCTACAAGTATGACAATGCAAAAGTTCAACTCAAGTATCAAGAAGCACTTTTAGCAAAAACCTATCTTCGTGCTCCATTCGACGGTATCATCACCTCAAAACATATTGAAGTCGGAGATGTGGTCAGCGGACAAATGATCACGGAGGTTTATGATATACAAAGTCTAAAAGCAAGAAAACTGATACTCAATTTTGATCAGAAATATCACGGTAAAGTGAAAGTCGGTGATCATTTTAAATACAAAGTTGACGGGGATGATAGCGTGTACGAGGGGACGATTTACAAGATCTACCCGACCATAGATACAAAATCACGAAAGATGTTGGCCGAGGTCAAAGCAGAGAGTTTTCCTGCGGGTCTCTTTGGTGATGGATATATTACAGTAAAGTAGGAAGTGATGTATAAATTTGCCATAAACAGACCTATCACAACATTGATGGGGGTATTGTCTTTCATTGTATTTGGATTGATGTCCTATAACACGATGCCTGTCAATCTTTTCCCCAATGTCGATTTCCCTGTCGTGACCATTCAAACGAACTATGATGGTGCAGATGCCAGTACAGTGGAAACCAAAGTAACCGATAAACTCGAAGAAGCGGTCAGCGGGATCGATGGGATCGACAAACTGATGTCAACCTCTTATGAAGGATTTAGTACGGTAACCATACAGTTTGAGCTTTTTAAGGATATCGATGAAGCCACTAATGATGTACGTGACAAGATCGGTTCGGTAGTACTTCCAAATGAAGTAGAGAAACCCATCGTAAAAAAACTGGGTGCAAGCGGCGTGGTGATCGATCTTTTTATTGCAAGTAAAACAGGTGATGTCACTGCACTGATGCGAATGTCTGATGAAAAGATCAAGCCTATACTTCAACGTATCAAAGGTGTGGGCGAAGTCAATATCATTGGGTATCAGGACAGAGAGATACGTATTTTTGTTGACCCGTTCAAGCTCAATAAATACGATCTTACACCGCTAGATGTACAAAATATCGTTGCTGCCCAGAACATCAACCAGGGAGCTGGTAAGCTTATCAGTGATCAAAAAGAGACTGTGATCAAAGTGAAAGCGGATGCCATCAGTGTTGAGGATCTTAAAGAATTGATCATCAAACCGGGAATTAAACTGAAAGATGTGGCACGGGTGGTAGATGGTTTGAGTGACAGCAGCAGTTTCTCTTCGTACAACGGAAATCAAGGTGTCATGCTCGAGGTCAAAAAGATCTCCGGAGAAAATGTACTGGATATCATCAACGGAGTCAAATCGGTGATGCCACGTCTCGAAACCATAGCCGGGGATGATTATGAACTGCAACTGCTGCAGGACCAGAGCGACAAGATCATGGTGAATATAGATAATGTGACCTTTGACCTCATTTATGGTTCCATATTGGCGATCATTATTGTCTTTTTCTTTCTTAGAAATGTGACTGCGACGATCGTGTCTGCATTGGCAATTCCTACATCGATCATTGGTACGTTTGCGATTATTGACTGGTTGGGGTATGACCTGAATAAGTTGACACTTATAGGACTTACCCTTGCGATCGGTATCTTCATTGATGATGCGATCGTTGTGATCGAAAACATCACTAAAAAGATGGAAGCAGGAATGGAGCCGTTCAAGGCATCCTTTGAAGGGATCAAAGAGGTATCATTTTCCATCTTGGCGATCTCTTCAGTATTGCTTGCCGTATTCGTACCTGTAGCTTTTATGGACGGGATCGTGGGTATGTTCTTTAACTCTTTTGCCATGACTGTAGCTTCAGGGGTTGTGATATCTTACCTGGTTGCAGTAATGTTCATCCCGACGGTCGGAGCACGGGTATTGCGTGCCAAGGAGAGCAGATTTTTCCATATGACAGAGCCCATTTTTGTGAGGCTTGACAGAGCTTATGTAGCGATACTTAAACCCTTGATCCGTTTTAAATGGATCACTATCCTTGTCACGATAGGATTGCTGGTTTCCTCAACCAAACTCTCTACAGGAATGGACTTCGTACCGATGCAGGACAACAGTGAGTTTCAGGTATTTACAAAGGCTCCTGTAGGAACAAGCCTGGAAGAGATGAAGAAAAAAATGAAGCCTATGCTTGAGAAAATGGAGCATGATGAGAACATAGAGTATACAGTACTCTCCATTGGGTATAACAGTGCTAAAGAGATCCACAAGGCCAAGATCTATGCCAAGCTTAAGCCTGTAGATCAGAGGTCTGTTTCACAAGAGGATGTGGTGCAGCAGTATGCCGATACATTTAAAACAATAAAGGATATGGTCGTTACCGTTGAAGAGGTTGCACCGTTTGATACGGGCAGCAGCAATGCACCCGTACAGATCGTTGTCACAGGAGATGATCTTGATGTGCTGAACGAAACGACACAAAAGTTGATGGATCTACTCAAAGCAACCAAAGGGGCAGTAGGTATAGACAGAGACTATGAGAGTGGAAAACCGGAAATAAAAATAGATATTTTAAGAGAGAATGCACAGCGTTCAGGGGTGAGTGCTAACGAGATAGCCGGTATTCTTTCAAGCGCGTACTCCAGTGACAGAGCGATATCCTACTATGAAGAGAACGGCCGAGAGTTTGATATTACCCTGCGTTTTGAAGATCAATATCGAAGTACGATCGATGATATTAAAAAACTTCAGGTCAAAAACCGTGACGGTGAATTTGTTTCGCTTGAAGGATTGATCACATTTGAGGAGCATACCGGTACCGCATCCATAAACCGCTATGACCGTGAGCGTAAGGTCATGGTGACATCAGGGATGTACGAGACCAGTTTGGATGTGATCATGAACGTGGTTGATGACAAAATTGGAGAGATCCTACCTGCAGGGTATAATTACCGTTATACGGGAGATATTGAGAATATGGCCGATACCAATGCCGCGTTTGGTGCTGCTGTACTGCTTGCAATTATTTTGATCTATCTGATACTTGCAGCACTCTATGAGTCTATCATCCAGCCGTTCATTATCATGGTGGCGATGCCGCTTTCCTTTACGGGGGTGATCGTGGCACTCTACTTAACGGGGAACAATTTCTCTCTCTTTGTTATGATCGGTATCATTCTCCTGCTTGGTATGGTAGGGAAGAATGCGATCCTGGTCGTTGACTTTGCCAATCAGGCGATCAAAGAAGGGAAAGAGGTCAATGAAGCCATCTTGGAAGCAGGAGAAAAAAGACTTCGTCCTATCTTAATGACCACTTTTGCCATGATCGGTGCGATGCTCCCTCTGGCATTTGGAGGCGGAGCAGGGCATGAGAGTAATGCTCCTATGGCACTGGCGATCATCGGAGGGCTTATGAGTTCGACTATTTTGACACTGTTGGTGGTCCCTGCAATTTACCGTATCATGTACCCGATGGATGCATGGCTGAGAAAATGGTATGAAAAAGGAAAAGTGTGATCCTTTATCTACTTTTGGAATAGTATGGCATTAGAGTATGGTGTGTAGATATCTTTTATAGTTTATTATTATGTTACAATACTGTAATCAAATGATCATCTAGTGGCAAGGGTGCTTATGTCTATAGGACATTATATGAAAACAATTTTATTTTTTGGACTGGCAACGCTTCTGCATGCAGAAATGTTACCGCATCCTTTTGATGTAGAGTCAGGTATGGTCCTTTATGAGATCAGTGGCGGGACACAACTGACACCTGAAACAAATCTCAGTATACAAGGTAAGGCAACATTACGTTTTAAGGACTGGGGTGAAGTGAAGTTGGAAGAAGAGAGCGGAGTCGTAGTGACTACGGGCGCTCTTAAACATAAACAGCAGGTAAAGAGATTTGTAAAACATACAAAAGATACGGTCATTACTGCTGATTATGCAAATGAACAACTTTTGGAACGTAAAAAAAGCTCTTATGATATCAATAGTGATGATGAAACACTCTCTTTGAGAAAAACAGGAGAGGAAACAGTTGCCGGTGTCTCTTGTGATATATGGGAAGGTTCAGGTGTAAAAAAATGCATTTATAAAAACATAGTTCTTAAGTTAGAAGCCCATATATTTGATGTTATGTATGTAAAAGAGGCAACGAAGGTCATTTTTGATAGTAATACTTCTTCCGAGGCGTATCTCCTGCCTGATTTCCCTGTACAAGAGTTTGCACTTTTTAAAGATAAAATTAAAACAAAGAACAGATATAAATCCGAAAATGTCTATAAAATATTACAAGAAGCTGCTTTGGGTGTTAGTGACATAAATACAAGTGACAGTAGCGATGAAGAGAGGATAAAGTTTATTAATCGTATGTCTAAAGATATGTATAAAAGACAAAAGAAACTCTTACCCAAGCTCTTAAGATCTATGAAGAAAACACGCGAATGTCTACAGACAGTCGAAGACCCTGCTACAGCCAACCAATGTATGGAATATTGTAATCAGATCAAGGTACAAATGTCAGGAGAGAAGCATGAAGAGATTACACTTTGGGATGAGAAACAAAAAGATATAATACTCGATAAAATAGAAGATGAAATCATAGCGTTACAATCTCGCATCCCCTGTGTGAATCGTGCAAAAAATATGACTGACCTTTCTAGCTGTATGAAATAATCATCATGAAATTTTACCGTATTTACATAGAGCTTACCAATGTATGTGGACTCTCCTGCAGTTTTTGTCCTACAAAGGCGCTACCCACTAAAGAGATGGACCTGGATTTTTTTGAATCCATCGTAAACCAGGCCAAAGCGTATACCAAGGAGATCGCTTGTCATGTGGTTGGAGATCCCCTCACACTGTCCAATCTGAATGCCTATTTGGATATTATCCACAAGCATGGGCTTAAAGCGATGCTCACGACCAGCGGATATTTTTTAAAGAAGCATGCTTATGATACACTTTTTCATCCCTGTGTAAAACAGATTAACATTTCACTCAACAGTTTCAATAAAAATGATACTTCTATCACCTTTGAACAGTATATGAACCCCGTACTTGCATTATGTGAAGCCAAGCTGAAGAGAGAAGAAGATATTTTTATTAATTTACGTGTTTGGAATCTGGATGAGATGATGAGTGAACGAACATTTAATGAAACACTCTTTGAAAAACTTTCGTCTAGCTTTGATACAAAACTTGATCTTAATAGCATATATAAAGAGAAACCAAAGTCCATACGTTTAGCCTCTAAAGTACTTGTACATTTTGATAACTATTTTGAATGGCCTTCTTTAAAGAACAAAATATACGGTCATGGTACATGCCAGGGACTACAGTCGCATGTGGCTATCCTGGCCAGTGGGAAAGTGGTACCTTGTTGTTTGGACTGTGACGGTGTCATAGAACTTGGCGATTTGCATGAAAATAGTTTGGATGAGATCTTAACTGCAAAACGTGCTGTCAATATGCTGGAGGGGTTTAAAGAGGGCAAAGCCGTTGAAGAACTTTGCCAGAAGTGTTCTTATAAGGATCGTTTCAACGATTAATTAGGTATGATCCTTTGGAATTTGGTACCTTCTATACTGACACCTAACATCAAACCTTCTGCACCATAGATAAATGCAACAATAGGTTTTTCATAACTGATAGAGGTGATATCTTTATTTTTTCCCCAGTCCGCTACAGTAATAGAACCATCTACACCGGCTTCCCATCCGTTACTTCGAATAAAATTGTTTAAAGAAGCTTCTGAAAGAAAGGCGATGAGGACTGAATGCTCTTGCACACCGGCTTGGTATCCTATGGAAGCGGATGTCATACTGTAAAAGTGTTTGGTCGTACCATTGATACGAAGGGCACCTTCACCATATTCTCCTCCAAGGATAAATCCACCTTTTATGACAGAAGGAAAGACAAGATAACCTTTTACTTTTGAAAGAAATTCTGGTCCCCCTACCACTTCTTTTTCAAATTTTTTGATGGCTGCATCAACATCTGCATTCAGCTGGGCAGCTGGTTTTGCAAATGAAAATTGAGTAAAAGCAAGAGAGATAAGAAGCAATAGCATCATTGGGTGCAATTTTTTACTGTACATGTTGTAATCCTTATGAAATTTGTCATATTATATCTTAGAAAAGTAAAAAAAATGTGTAGGATTCTCATGGAAAAATTAACGGTTAAGGCATATGCTACAAAACATAAACTGAGTATATTCAATGTGGTAAAAATGACAAAATCAGGTCAAGTTCCAACAGAAACAGTCGTAGAGAACGGTAAAGATGTCGTCTATATCTTACTGGATGATACGGTTGAAAAAGAGGTTCAAAAGTCTATCTTGAAAGAAGAAAATAAAGAACCCTATAGCTTACGTAAAGAGAATGCAAGACTGAAAAAAGAGATAGAAGAATTAAAAAAGGAGATCGCTCAACTGAAAAAGAGAGTATAATAGTGGGATGAAAGTAGCATATATAACTGATGATATCTATCTACAGCATCATACCGGTGCAATGCATCCGGAGTCTCCAGAGCGCCTTAGAGCGATCAATAAAGCTATTGAAGAACTGCATTCATTTTTGACATTTACCTCTCCGATAAGTGCTTCAGAAAGTATACTTGAACTTGTACACTCTCCTGATCATATAGAGACTATTAAAAATGTTTGTGCCTATGAAGGAAGTATTGATTCGGATACTGTCTGCAGTGTGGATTCATTTGATGCAGCAAGGATGGCAGTGGGAGCAGGAGTCGTAGCATTGGATGGTATAAAGTCTGGGGAATTTGAACGGGCTTTTTGTGCCGTAAGACCTCCAGGACATCATGCCAGACCCGCACAAGCCATGGGCTTTTGCCTTTTCAATAATATTGCCATAGCTGCACGGTATGCACAGAGCATAGGATATGAAAAAGTGATGATCGTCGATTTTGATGTCCATCATGGTAATGGTACACAAGACACCTTTTATGAAGATGACTCTGTATTTTATTTCTCATCACATCAGGCGTATATATTCCCCGGTACAGGTGCCCAGTTAGAGAAAGGAGAGGGTAAAGGCAGGGGATATACTGCAAACTTTCCAGTGATGGCGGGAAGTTCAGACAACGATTTACTTGATATCTATGAAAATGAGCTTCCTTCACTTGTCAACGACTTTAAACCTGACATCATTTTGGTTTCTGCAGGGTATGATCTGCATGAAAGTGACCCTTTGGCACAATTGAATATCACTACGGAAGGTATAAGACGTATTGTTAGGATCATACTGGATAGTGCGGATGTTCCCTTTGTGTTTTTTTTAGAAGGGGGTTACAATGTCAATGCTTTGGGGGAGAATGTCAAGGTGACACTGGAAGAGATGCTGAAAAGCACCTCTTCCTAAAAGTTTTAACAGGGATTAAAACTTATAGGCTAACTGGAAAGAAACACTGTCTTCTGCGTGATCAGTACTTACAGTTGCACCTGGTCCAAATAATGTACTTACATCAAATGTTTCGTTATTATTGTCTTGATAGACATAGGCTAAGTCAAGAGAAAATGCATGTGTAAACTCGTAGCTAGCCCCTACTGTATAGTGATCTTCTGCAGTTGCCGGAAAACCAAGAAGGTTAAAGAAGTTAAGTCTTGGATCCGCTACTTCTACTACAGCAGAAGATGCATGATTGTAACCAAGTCTTATGGTCCATTCATTCTCTGTATATTGGTAACCGACTGCATAGACATTGGAATCTTCCCAACCGTAGTCACTATACCCTTTAGCATCAGACCATTTTATTTTTTTATAGTCAAAAGCTATCGTATGTTGACCCATAGCATAGGCAAGACCTACACCATACTCTTCAGGTTGTTCAAGTGTATCTCCGTTAGGAAGTGTAAGTCCAAAAGGTGCTGAAGCTGTAGTAAGTTGACCATCATAGTCCATCTCTATGGCAGATTTATACATAGCACCAAAAGTAAGACCACTGATACCATTTGATGATAGGTCATAGGCAAGTCCTACATTATATCCAAAGCCAAAGTCTTGTGCTAAACCTGCGCCTACAGAACCTGCTGGAATGTTTAGAGGATTTGGTCCGATAATATAATTTATATCTAAATTCCCATACTGAAGTACAGGTGTGACCGAAAGACTCAAGCCTCCCGTTTTATAGGCAATAGGTACAGCAAATTGCATCAATTGTAAGTTGGTTACCATATTAAAGTTATTAAATGCACCACCAGATGCTTTGCTGTAATCTGTACCCATTCCACCAGTCCCCCACATACCAACACCGATATACCAATTTTCATCGATCTTATGTGCAAGTGACACTTCAGGGATCACATTCATATCTGCATCACTGGTATAAGCCGGATCTCCAAAGCCATTTATTTGAGTTTCAATGTCAGGCATAAAGAGTGTACCACCAAATCCGATTTCACTGCTCTCTACACTTGTGATCAGTGCACCGTTGCTCAATCCAGATTCTGCACCATGTGCCATAGCGATCCCGACACCACCCATACCTCTGGCTTTAGCACCTACAGAAATAAGGTTGTCTCCGTTTGTTGCATGTATCATCGTTGAAGTGATAAGTGAAAGTGTGATCAATTTCCCTAAGGTTCTTGTTGTCTTTACGTTCATTCCCTTGTCCTTATAGTAAATGTAAACCTATAGTAGCTAAAATATATTAAATATTAAAGGATATTTAGCAATATATTCTATGTTTTTTATTAATTGAGTAGGATTTGTTTTTGTAATAAAATAGTGAGGAGAATATAGATTATATGAGGTTATGTGTTGAATAAGAAAATAAAAAGAGTCTGGGGCTACCCACCAGAAGAGTGGGCGTTGGTTTTAGATCTTGCTCTTTACAAATGCTTCCATATCTGCAACCACTTCTTCAAGCGTTCTTTCACCAGAAATCACTTCTAATAGGTTCTTCTCAGTATAAAATGCTTGAATCTCAGCCAATGGATCAGTATAGATTTTCATTCTATCGTTGAATACCTCTTCACTGTCATCACTTCTCTCTTCACCAGGTGCTGCTTCTGCACGACGGCCTAAAATTCTCTCTCTGGCTACTTGCTCGCTCACTCTTACTTCGATCACTGACGCAAGCTCAATGTCATCTTCTTTAGATACAAGTTCATCAAAAGCTGTCATTTGTTCCGTACTTCTTGGGTAACCATCGATAAGTACATTGTCTACAGGTGCATTTTTGATAGCAGATACGATAGTGTCCACAATGATTTTAAGTGGTACAAGGGCACCTTTTGAGATATAGCTTTCTATCGTTTGACCCAGTTCGCTTCCGCTTGCCACTTCTTCTCTAAGCATATCACCGGTTGAGTAGTGTACGATAGTGTCACTGTTCTTTTCAGCGATGATACTTGCATCTGTTGTTTTTCCTGAACCCGGTGCGCCAATGATTAAAAATAGTTTTTTCATAGTTTTTTCTTTCCTTTGTTTTATGCTGTTGGTGTTTGTCTGATTCTAAGGCTCAGGTCTTTAAGCTGTTCTGCATCTACAACGCTTGGTGCTTGTGTAAGAAGACACTGTGCTTTTTGTGTTTTAGGGAATGCGATAACCTCACGGATACTTGAAGCACCGGTCATTAGCATGATAAGTCTGTCAAGACCGAGGGCAAAACCACCATGTGGCGGTGCACCGAATTTGAGTGCATCAAGTAAGAACCCGAACTTCTCTTGTGCTTCTTCTTCATCGATACCAAGGAGTTTAAAGATCTCTGCCTGCACATCTTCTTTATGGATACGGATCGATCCACCACCAAGCTCTGTACCGTTCAGTACTATATCATAGGCGATCGATTCAATCTCTTCGATATCTTCATAATCCAATGATTTTGGCTGTGTAAATGGATGGTGAAGTGCTTTGACCTTTCCATCTTCTACTTCGAACATAGGGAAGTCCATGACCCATAAGAACTCAAATGTATCTTTAGGAATGATATCCATGGTTTCTGCAAGATAGATACGGAAACGACCCATATAATCCCATACCAGTTTTTTCTCACCTGCACCAAAGAAGACAGCATCACCTACTTCAAGTCCACATCTCTCAATGATCGCCTGAATATCTTCTTCTGTAAAGAATTTAGTAAGAGGTCCTTTAAGACCATCTTCTTTCATCTGGAAATAACCCAGACCGGATGCACCGAATTTACGAACGTAATCTTCAAAACCTTTCATTTGACGTTTTGAGAAGATCTCATCACCTTTTGGTACCTTGAGTGCTTTGATACGGTTTTTCTTCGGTGATTTTGCGATATTCGAGAAGATCTCATTGTCACATCTTTCAAAAATATCGATCACATCTACCATAGCCAGATCATAACGCATATCCGGTTTGTCTGAACCGTATTTTTCCATCGCTTCAAAGTGAGGCATACGTTTAAATGTAGTAGGAATGTCAAAACCGCATGCAGAAAATACATCGTGTATCAGTTTTTCTGCAACGGCAATCACCTCTTCCTGGTCACAGAAAGACATTTCAACATCTATTTGCGTGAACTCAGGTTGTCTGTCTGCTCTTAAGTCTTCATCTCTGAAACATTTTGCTATCTGGAAGTAACGGTCAAAACCGCCCACCATCAAAAGCTGCTTGAAAAGCTGCGGAGATTGTGGAAGTGCATAGAATTCACCAGGATGTACACGTGAAGGTACAAGGTAATCTCTGGCACCTTCGGGTGTAGATTTAGTAATAATAGGTGTTTCAACTTCAAGGAAGTCTAGTGCATCAAGTGAGTTACGTGCAGCGATCGTTGCTTTTGAACGCAGCTTGAAGATATCGTAAGATTTTTGTGTACGTAGTTCTAAGTAACGGTGCTTCAGTTTGATCTCTTCATTTACTTTGTCATCATTGAGGTCAAAAGGCATAGGTTTAGAACGGTTTTCTATATTAAGGTCGTTCACTACGATCTCTATCTTCCCGGTTTTTAGTTTAGGGTTCTCCAGCCCTTCACCTCTGGCACGTACTTTACCTTTAGCGATCAATACAAACTGATCTCTGACCTCTTCAGCTATTTTATGCGCATTTGCATCGTCTGCCGGATCACACACAAGCTGTACTACTTCATCTTTGTCTCTAAGGTCGATGAATATAAGTCCACCATGGTCTCTACGTGAAGAGACCCAACCCGCAACGGTAACTTCCTGTCCAATATGTTCTTCATTTACTTCTGCACAATAATGTGTTCTCATGACTATCCTATCTGTTTATAATGGCGCGATTATATCAAAAAGTAGTTTAGGGTTAAATTCACTTACAAAAATATGGCAATATGAAATATTTTCAAATACTAACAGTACATTTATGCTACTCTAACAATTATATTTCTTAAATAGAGTCAGGAAAAAGATGAGTAATGAAAAATTATCGCAGATAAAAACTGCAGGGTTTATTTTAAAACCCAATGACCCAGAGATAAAAGCATTGTATGAACGGATCAAGGCACAGTTCGAGTCTAAAGGTATTTCTGTGATCCTGGCAGAACGTTCGGCGCAGAGAGTAGGTCTGGAAGGTATGCCCTTTGAAAAAATGTGTGAAAAATCAGACTTTTTGGTCTCTTTGGGCGGAGATGGTACACTGCTTTCCCTGGTACGCCGCTCTCATGGGCATGATAAACCTGTTGTGGGTATCAATGCCGGTAATTTAGGATTTTTGGCTGATGTGACCATCGATGATGTAGAGTTGTTTTTAGAACAACTAATCAGAGATGAATATCGCATTGATGAACGTATGATGATAGAAGGGTATATACAAAGAAAAAATGGTCAAAAAGAGCCGTTTTTTGCTTTTAACGATGTGGTGATCACACGTCCGGTAGTCTCCAAGATCTCAACCATATATGCATCCATTGATGGAGAAAGATTTAACACCTATAAAGGGGACGGACTGATCATTGCGACACCTACAGGATCAACGGCATATAACCTTGCTGCGGGCGGTCCTGTGATGTATCCGCTGACACAGGCACTCATTATGACCCCCATACTGGCACACTCTTTAACACAGCGTCCTCTCGTGGTACCTGCAGATTTTACGATCGAACTCTCTTCTCCCGAAGAACGTGTCATTGCAGTGATAGACGGACAGGATGATTATGAGATGGTTCCCGAAGATGTACTGGTGATCAGGGGTGCAGAACGCGGTGCAAAACTTCTGCATAGAAAAGAACGCAATTATTTCTCTGTCTTGAGAGAAAAACTTTCATGGGGTGCCGGGAATTGATAGAACGTTTATATTTGCGCGATCTTGTTACTTTTGATGAAGTAGAATTAGAGTTTGAAAATGGATTGGTGGTTTTAACCGGACCCAGCGGTGCAGGTAAGTCTGTACTGATGTCTGCGATACTTTCGAGTTTTGGGTACAGTACGCAAGGGGCTGCAGCATTGTGTGAAGTGAACTTGCTAAAGCCTGAACAGTTACAAAGTGATGCCTTTGAACTGGAGAATGATCTGACGGTAAAAACACTTAAAAAAGAGAAGCTTCGTTACTTTATCGATGGCCAGAATATCTCTAAAAAAGCTTTGAATGACATGTTTCTGCCTTATGTCAAGTATCTCTCTGTACGCGACAAAGGCGGTTTTGAGTCTGAAACACTTTTAGAGATGATCGATGATCAGCTTCTAAGTAAAAATAAAACGTTTAAACAGTTACGCAAAGAGTACAGAAAACGTTATAGAAATTATAAAGAAAAAGCTTCACAGCTCGCAAAGATAAAAGAAGATGAAGCAAAGCTTGCTGAACTCATAGAGTATGCGACCTATGAAGTAGAAAAAATAGCTTCTATCAACCCGCAGGTAGGTGAAGAAGAGGAATTGCTCAAGATCAAACAGCAGCTTTCACGTATTGACAAGATAAAAGATGCACTTTCAAGCGCTTCAGAGATATTTTCCTTAGAAGCAAATGTGGAAGAGGTCTATAGACTATTAGATAAAGACGGGTCCATATTTAGCGATGCGATGAACCAACTTCGTGCTGATTTTGAAGAGACGGAAAATCTTGCAGATGAACTTGAAGAGGTCAATGTAGAAGAAGTACTGGACCGTCTGGCTGACCTCACCACACTGAAGAACCGTTACGGCAGTATAGAAGAAGCATTAGCCTATAAAGAATCTAAAGAGAAAGAACTTTCCGGCTATCAGAATATAGAACAGGACAAGAGTATGCTGGAGTCGTTTTTGGCTTTAGAGTTTTCAGAGTTACAGATCATCGCTTCAAAACTCTCTCAGTCGCGCCAGAAAGAGGCAAAGATATTGGAAAGATCTTTAGCTGAGTATCTGACGACACTTAAACTTCCTGCACTTACGTTTGTGTTCTCTTCTGGCACTTTGACAGAAGGTGGAATGGACAGTGTAGAAGTGATGCTCGGCTCATCAAAAACCGCTACACTCAGTGGAGGAGAATTTAACCGTGTACGTTTGGCACTGATGGCAACGACGATCCCTGAAGATAAGAGTAAACAGGGGGTTCTTATTCTCGATGAGATAGACGCCAATGTGAGCGGAGATGAATCCATTGCCATAGCAGAGATGATCCATAAGCTCTCCTCAGTGTACCAGGTTTTTGCGATCTCTCATCAGCCGCATCTGACAGCAAAAGCGGGACAGCATGTTGTCGTAACAAAAGCAGGGCAAAAGAGTCAGGTGGAAGTCTTGAATGATGTGAGCCGTGTTTCTGAGATAGCAAGGATCATCGCAGGAGAAAATCCTACGGATGAAGCATTGGAGTTTGCCAAAAAGTTAAGAGCTTAGGTATATTGTGCCTTGAGCTCATTGGTGTAGTGTTTGAGATGTTCAAGGTAGGCGTTGGTAATATCAACATCTGTTCCCGTTTTCACATAGGTATTGTAATCCGTTAAAAGATCTGAGACGCCACCTGTACCCAGATTGGTCGCTGAACCTTTGATACCATGTGTCAATTTTTCTATTTTGTGAAAATCCCCTTCTTCTATCGCTGCTTCTATGAGAGGGATCTCTGTTTCGATCTGCGGGATAAGTTCAGCTACAAACTCTTTTGCTTCCTCGTCAGAAAGTCCCATTTCCACTAGACGAACATGGGTAAACGGGGGATAATTCGCCTCAGGCAGTTGTTTTGTCTCTATTATGGATTCAGTTTGAGGTTCTTCGGGTTCAAGTGCTATTTCCGGTTCCGGCTCGGTCGTCGGTTCAGCTTCTTTCTCTGGTTTTGGTTCAGGCTTTGGTGTAGCTTTCTTTTGTTCTTTTGAAGGTGCGGTCCTTGTATCAGGAGCTGTTTTCTGCTGTTTTCTGCGTCTCTCTTTCTGGTACTTTTTTTCATTTCTGTATTCCAGAAAGATAAACAACACAACAAAAAAAACAAAAATAGATAAGATGGTTAAAGCAGACATAGCTTCCTTCCTGAATAATGATGTATGTTTAACTATAACCGATTGAAAGTTAGATTCAGGTGTTTGCATAGTGAATAGAGAAGAAATTTGTTATAATGTATAAAAAAGGACAGAGTATAGATGTTAATAGACACACATTGTCATTTGGATGATGATCGGTATGATGATGATATAGAACAGGTTTTGGAAAATGCCAGAGAAAAAGGTGTAGAGAAGTTCATTATACCAGGCGCAGACCCAAAAACGCTGCAGAAGGCGGTTGATCTGGCTGAACGGTATGAAAGCATCTATTTTGCAGTAGGTGTACATCCTTATGATGCCCATGAGTATGACAGAAGCTATTTGGAACCCTATGTGACGCATCCCAAGTGTGTTGCGATTGGCGAATGCGGATTGGATTATTTCAGACTACCGGAGTCGGAAGATGAGATCGAAAAAGAGAAAAAATTGCAAAAAGAGGTCTTTTTAGACCAAATACTGTGGGCCAAAGAGCTTCAAAAACCGCTTATTGTCCATGTGAGAGAATCAAGCCCGGATTGTTTGGAGATGCTTGATCATCATGCGGGAGAAGAGGGTGGTGTATTGCATTGTTACAATGCAGATGAGTCACTGCTCAAACTCGCAAAAAAGAATTTCTATTACGGTATAGGCGGGGTCTTGACATTTAAAAATGCAAGAAAACTCATCAATGTGTACCCTAAAATCCCTCTGGATAAACTAGTCATAGAGACGGATGCACCGTATCTTACGCCGCACCCTCACCGTGGTGAAAGAAATGAACCCAGTTATACGACATTCGTAGCAGATAAAATGGCTGAACTCTCTTCGCTCAGCAGGAAAGAGATCGAAGCGTCAAGTACGCAAAATGCCCAAAGACTTTTTAGGTTCTGATACAGATGTATAGAGGAATAAGATATGTTAAACGTATTTTATTTTTAACCATACTCTCCATAGGGTCCGTTTATGGAGTCCCATTGGCAGATAAGTACCCAAGTTATACATATGTGTTTCATGAATTTGATGTGGATGAGTCTTATCTCTATAATGAAGCGTTTATCTCTTTTGTTTCAAAGCATGAAAAAAAGTTGCGATTATTTTACAGAGACTCCTTACTTCGAGGCAAAGAGATATTACCCACGATGCAGGGACTGCTTGTAGAAGATGGTGTGAGTGACCTTTTTATCTATCTCTCTATGGTGGAATCGGGGTTTTCCACAGATGCCGTTTCTCCCAAAAAAGCGGTAGGTCTATGGCAGTTCATGCCTGCAACGGCCAAAGAGTATAATCTTACTGTATACCATGGCTATGATGAACGGTGCGATACGGTGAGTGCAACATCTGCAGCCATTAACTATCTTAATAGACTCTATAAAGAGTTTGGAAAATGGTATCTGTCCGCTATGGCCTATAATTGTGGAGAAGGTTGTGTCAGCAGGGCAATTAAACGTGCGGGGACAGATGATTTAAGTGTGTTGATGAATGAAGATTTGAAATATCTGCCTCGTGAAACACGCCAGTATATGAAAAAGATCCTTCTTCTTGCCATGATAGGTGAAAATGAGACTTTAGACTTTGGTAATGGCACAGATGAGAAGCTGGAAAATGCTCTTATAGAGGTCAATGTAGCTGCCGGGATATCACTCCAAAAGATTGCAACATTATTGAAAATGAAAGAAGAGAAACTTTTAAGTCTGAACAAAAGTTTCAAAGATGGCAGAGTACCTCAAGGGAGGACCACGTATAAGATTACGATTCCTATAGAAAAAGTGTATGCCTTTTACTTGCGTTATCAGTTACAGGATAAAAAGAAGGTCTTCAGGTCACATATGGTCTCTCACACTGTTGCTCTGGGAGAAACCGTAGAGAGTATTGCCAAATTATATGATGTAGATACAGAGGAGATCATCACCTCTAATCATTTAAAAAATGACTTTCTTGTTTTAGATAGTTTGTTAGTGATTCCCGTAAACAAGAAAACATTTGATAAAATAATAAAATAAGAATTTATTATATTTTTTTAGAGTGATAAAAGGGAAAGAATGATGAAAAAAAATCTGCTAGATATATCTGTCCGTAGCGCTCCTCTTATTTTTTTGTTGATGCTTAGTAGTTACTGGAGTTATAGAGAATGGAAAAGGATCGATCCTTCCGATACAGGGCTTTTTGTCTCTTTATTGGTGATCGTAGTGTTGAGTCTCTTGTCCCTGATATATGTATGGTTTGATCATCGCAGAGAAGAAAGAGAGACCAGGGCACTGGTCTCCGTGTTGGACAGTATCGATCATTTGGCAGATATTGAGAAAGGGGTCATTACAAAACAAAGAGAAGAAGTCTACAACTATATTGCACACCTTTTTATCCTTTTAGAGGAAAAAGGAAAAGAGATCAAAGAGGAGGCAGAGGCAAAAAGTCAATTCCTATCTACCATGTCTCACGAAATTCGTACACCGCTCAACGGAATTCTGGGTTTTACAAAACTTCTAAAAGAGATGGAAAGTACAGAAGACCAGAAGGAGTTCATCTCTTTGATCGAAAATTCATCAAATAATCTTATCTCTATTGTGAATGATGTTTTGGACCTTTCGAAAATGAATGCAGAAAAAATGGAGATCGAATCTATCCCGTTTCATCTATTCGAGACCATCGATCTGACCGTAGCATCTTTTGCACAAATGGCTGATCAAAAGGACATTGAGTTCGGGGTATTGGTCGATCCGACTCTATCGCCTTATGTGATCGGCGATCCTACGAAACTTTCTCAAATATTGACAAACCTTATAGGGAATGCCATTAAATTTACGGATGCTTACGGCAAGATCAACCTTTTTGTTGAAGGGGTAAGTAGCGACAAAGATCACACAGGATTAAAGTTTTCTGTGAGTGACAATGGTATCGGACTGAGTGAAGCGCAACAAAAGACCATTTTTGAAGCCTATGGACAGGCAACGGCAGGTACAAGCCGAAAATACGGAGGTACAGGACTCGGACTCACTATCTCGCGTAAGATGGTCCAGCTTATGGGGGGAGAACTTGAAGTTGAAAGTAAAGAAAATGAAGGAACCACCTTCTTCTTTACGCTTCCATTAGAAAAAAACAAAGACCATGAACCTAGTGTATATACAGACTTTTCCAATCTCTCTGTAGGTCTTGCACTGCCTGTCAAGAGTATCAACCGCCAGTTGGATATCAATCTTCAAACCTATATAGAACACCTTGGTGCAAGGTTTTCTTTCTACTATTATGAAGAGCTATTTGAGTCAGAGACCCCTCTGACTTTACCTGATATTATGATATTTGATCATCACTATGCGAGGCTGCCGGGAGAGTTGGAACAGTGTGCTGCGCTGGAGTGCAAATCTGTACTTTTGACCAATGGTAGTTTAAGGGCGCGTGTCAATCCCCAACAACATCATTTTACCGATGTGGTCCTAACACCTATAAGCCTGGCAAAAACGATCAGGATCTTAACCAACGCAAGTGAGCATAAGAAAGAGAAGATACTCACCTCTGATACAGTAGAAAATACCGAACAGTTTCAAGGACTCCATGCGCTTGTAGCAGATGATAATAAGATAAACTGTAAACTCATAAAGATCATTTTGGAGAATCTTGGTCTGGAAGTGACTGTAGTGAATGACGGAAAAGATGCTGTGGATATGGCTACAAAAAATGACTATGACATTATATTTATGGATATTGAAATGCCTATCATGGACGGTGTCGAAGCCTGTAAGCATATTTTGGAACACGAAACCAAAGAGCAGTTGAAACATGTTCCTATCATTGCGCTCACTGCGAATACTTCTGCTGGAGAGAAAGAGAAGTATATGGCTGAAGGTATGGATGATTATGCCGTGAAGCCACTGGATATAGAAGCGTTAAAAATGATCATCAAAGCGCATTGTAACTCTTAGACTATCAAGCAAAAACAAAGTCAAATAAAGTGATAATACCTACCTGAATATAAATGCATTTCCGAGGTAGTATGAAGAGACTTACATCCCCAATATTATTGATCGTTATTTTGGGGGTTAGCACCCTTATTACAGGGTGTGGACCGGAACCTAGAGATGCTAAGGCCACAAAATATACAAGTGCAGCCAGACATAAAGCTACCATGCGCTCATATAAGGTATTGGGCAAACGTTACAATCCGACGTATGTGGAAGTAGGACAGGTGATGCATGGCATCTCAAGCTGGTATGGACCTAACTTCCATGGTAAACAGACAAGTAACGGTGAAGTCTATAATATGCATGCAAGAACTGCAGCACACAAAACATGGCCTATGGATACGATGGTAAAAGTAAAGAACCTTCAAAACGGTAAAAGCACGATCGTACGTATCAATGATAGGGGACCTTTTGTGAGAGGACGTGTCATTGACTGTAGTTATACTGCGGGTAAAGAAATAGGACTTGATAAAATGGGGATCGCAAAAGTATCTCTGGAAGTAGTCGGATTTGCAGGAAAGGTCGAGTCAGCCGCTGCGATCGCCAGACAGAAAAGAGAGCATACCCAAAAACGTATCGTACTCTCTAATTTTGGTGTACAGGTAGGGGCATTCAGGCTTCATGAAGGTGCTAAAATCTATCAAAGAAAATATAGCGCCCTATATAGACGCTATAATACGATCATAAGACGTTTTAACGATATAGATGGCGCACCCCTCTACCGTGTATGGCTTATGGGATACAGGTCTGAAGATGAAGCGAGGGACTTCAAGGCTCATCATGACCTAGAGGGTGCATTTATCGTAAGAAATTAATCAATGTAGGAAGAAAGAAAAAAGATGATAGAAGTAACAAGAGAAACCAAAGAGACACAGATTTCAGTCAAACTCAACCTTTATGGTTCGGGAAAAGCCAAAATAAACACCGGTGTAGGTTTTTACGACCATATGCTCGAAGCATTTACAAAACATGCACATATCGATATGGAAGTACAATGTACGGGTGATACCCATATAGATGACCACCATACGGTTGAGGATGTAGGTATCGTCATAGGTCAGGCACTTAAAAAAGCCATCTACCCTGTACAGAGCATAGAGCGTTTTGGTAATGCAACCGTGGTCATGGATGAAGCAAGTGTGACCTGTGATATCGATCTATCCAACCGAGGGTATCTTGTATTTGAACTTCCTATCGGCGGTAAAGTAGGGAACTTTGATGTGGAACTCGTAGAAGAGTTCTTTAAAGCGTTTGCATTCAATCTTCCTTTGACACTTCATCTGATCTATAACCGTGGTAAAAACAAACACCACATCATAGAGGCTGCATTTAAAGCACTTGCCGTAGCGCTTCGAAGGGCGGTAGCGGTGAATGAGAATGCCGGTATTCCAAGTACAAAGGGTGTACTGTGAGTATTGAATTGATCGTACTTGATGTAGACGGTACTATGACGGACAGTCATATCACTTACAGTGAACACGGTGATGAGATCAAGTCTTTTAATGTGAAAGATGGGTTGGCTATATCATCATGGAGAAGACTTGGAAAACAGGTAGCCATCATTACGGGAAGATCTTCAAAGATCGTTGCACGTCGTGCAAAAGAGCTGCATATAGAACACTTCTATCAGGGTATTGACAATAAAAAAGAAGTGTTGGAATCGCTTCTTGAAAAGCTTGACCTCACCATGGAAAATGTAGCAGCCATAGGAGATGACCTGAATGACCTGCCAATGTTGAAAGCAGCTCAAATTTCATTCGTACCAAGAGATGCAAGTGCGTATGTAGATAAGATCGCTACTGTAGTACTTTCCAAAAGAGGCGGGGATGGTGCAGTACGTGAAATGATAGAATATCTCATCGTCAAAGAAGGTCTTGAGAAGAAGTATCTGGAGCTATGGGAATAAAATTAGAATACATATTGACCATTGCGATCATCGGGATCATAGCCGGGACCCTCATGTTAAAATTAGGCAATGCACCTGCAACAACTAAAGCATTTACCAAAGAACTTGAATTTACGGGTACCACTTTGACGGAAGTGGATACTGACAATATGAACAGTCGTATATATGGTACATACGGTGCGAGAGACAAGGGTGTATTGAGGGTAGAGAATATACGCTATTTTGATGATAATATAGAGTCACTTTCTGCGGACAAAGGTAAACTTGAAGGTGACATACTTCAGTTAGAGGGTCATGTGGTCATGAAGGAACAAGGTGGTTATACCTATAAAACGGAACATGCCACCTATGATAAAAAGAGCGAAATATTAAATATCACAAAACCTTTTACCGCGGTAAGGGGTCAAAATATGATCAAAGGAAAAAGTTTGGAGTATGATACTCGCCAGAAAAAGGCTACCGGTCAGACTGTTGATACAGTATTTTATACCCCTGACAAGTAATATCGTGGTACAATATTTAACTAGGTCACAAAGGGACGCGATGCATGTTTTGAAAATAATACTTTTGGTGATGCTCACACAGGCACTTTTTGCTGAAAAGGTAGAGATCACTTCTACATCTATGGAGGCAGAGGAGCTCAAGAAAGAGGTACACTTCATAGGCAATGCAAAGATAAAAAAAGGGGATGACTGGATACATGCTGACAGGGTTATCGTCTACTTTGATGACAATAATGAAACAAAAAAATATGAAGCCATGGGATCCGTCAAATTTGAGTTTAAAAAGGATGAAAAACATTTCAAAGGAAGTGCAGATAAAGTGGAGTACAATATTATGAAATCACTTTATGTGTTGATCGGTAAAGCAATTTTGAACGACCTGGTTAAGAGTAGTCATCTCAATGGTGATAAGATCACTCTTGATATGTCTACAGGAAGTGTAGATGTGAAAGGTAACCGTAAAAAGCCTGCGAAGTTTATTTTTGAGATGAAGGACAAACAGTGAGTATACCCCGAGTAGTAGAAGCGGCATTTATCAAGTCTGCGCAGAGTATTGCGGATTCTTTACCTGAAGATATGAGCGAAGTGGTTTTTTTAGGACGTTCCAATGTAGGGAAAAGTTCCACACTGAATTCATTAACACAAAGAAAGAATCTGGCCAAAAGTTCAGCTACGCCGGGAAAAACACAACTGATCAACTTTTTTGAAACGAGATATTTGTATAATGACGAGAGTTACCCTGTACGTTTTGTGGATTTGCCCGGATTTGGGTATGCAAAGGTCTCTAAATCTTTGAAAGAAGTGTGGCAGAAGAACCTTGTTGAATTTATTCAGCATCGTGTCTCTATACGTCTTTTTATCCATCTTCGTGATGCCCGCCATCCGCATGCCAAGATCGATGATGATGTGGAAGCGTATATCTCTGAATTTATTCGTCCGGATCAGAAATACCTGACAGTATTTACAAAGATCGATAAACTCAATCAAAAAGAGAGAGCAAAGCTTAAAAGAGACTTCCCGGGTTCTATTACGCTCTCAAACCTGAAGAAGAACGGCCATGACAGGGTACATCAAATGATACTGGAAACGATTTTCGGTGTCGGTAACGAAGCTAAAAGTAAGAATGATACAGTCCAAGAGAATGAGGAAAAAGAGTGATCGAACTTGTTAAAGCAAAACTGAGTGATATTCCTGCAATGCAGGCATTGGTTGCACCCGAAGTAAAGGACGGGATCATCCTGAATCGAACAGAAGATGAAGTCGCAACCAATATACGCTCTTATGTCCTGGCAAAAGACGGTGACAAACTTGTTGGGTATACAGCCCTGCATATACACTCAAGAAGATTGGCTGAGATCCGAAGCCTTATCGTAGACGAAGGCTACCGTGGACAAAATGTAGGTCAAAGAATGGTACAGTTTACACTGGAAGAAGCAAAAAATATCGGTGTAGAAGAGGATGTACTGGTCTTAACCTATCTTCCTCAGTTCTTTTTAAAATTAAACTTTAAAGAGATCGATAAAGAGGTGATACCTGAACATAAGATCTGGGCGGATTGTATCAAGTGTATCCACTTCCCTATCTGTAATGAAGTAGCATTGGTCTACAAATTAGCGTAATCTGGGTTTTTTGATGGATCATGTAACACAAGCCCAGCATGGCCTGTTCTTTTGGTTGTTTTCCGCTACCTTTATCTTTTTTTATCCTATGCTTATCTCTATCTATGTGTTTTTACCCCTCTTGATAGGGGCCATGGGGTATATGCTGGTACAGGGATTAGAGAGAGAAAAAACACTCTTTATTTTACTTTCTATCGTCTATATGGTGAATTTGGAGGTCAATCTCTCGTTGCCGATTTTTCTTACAGTGATCTCTTCTTTGCTCTTCTACGTGCTGCTCTATCCCTCTTTAAAGCATTTCAGAAGATGTATCATATGTAGAGCACTTCTAAGTGTACTTTTGTTAGATCTTATGTATCTGGGATGCCTATTCACCTATGATTTTATCTTTCAGACCCAGAGTATTATCCTCGATGAGATCCTTCTCTATACCCTTATCGTTGATATGTTAGTGGTGGTAATCCTATGAGATATAAGTTTATTGTTTTAGTTTTCCTTATCTTCTGGGGTGTGATGATCACACGACTCTATCATGTCAGTATCAAATCCAATTTCTACTACGAGGGGTTGGCAAAAGAGAATATAGAGAGAAAACAATTTATCAAACCCGTTAGAGGCGAGATAACAGATGTCCGCGGAAATCTGCTGGCGATGAACCAGATCGGATTTTCACTCTCTATTGCCCCACACTTGAAAGTGAAGAACCATCAGCTCGAAAATGTCATCGCACAACTGCTTGAAACGTTTCCTGACCTCAATAAAACAGTGATGTTGAAAGTCTATAAAAAACACAATTCACCTTACAACCATAAGTATATCAAGGTTGTTGATTTTATACACTATGCAGATATGATGGGTGCTTATCCAAAGCTGAGTCTCATAGAGAATATTAAAATAGAAGCAGAAACGAAACGTTACTATCCTTATGGAAAGTATGCCGCACATATAGTTGGCTACACGGGAAGGTCCAATCAAAAAGAAAATGAAAAAGACCCCGTAGCCAATGAAGTCGGAAAGATAGGAAAAAGTGGCCTGGAACGCTATTATAATAAAGTGCTCGAAGGTGAACTGGGCTATGAGATCAGTAAAGTAACGGCAACCAACAAAGCCATAGAGGTACTCGAGAAGGAACTCCCGAAAGACAACAAGAATATACAGCTGAATATAGACATAGAGCTCCAAAAAATGATCTATGAGCGTTTTGGTGAGGATACGGGTGTTGCAGTGGTTATGCGTACCAACGGTGAGGTCTTGGCAGCGGTCAGCTACCCTTCATATGACCCTAATCTTTTTGTAGGCGGTATCAGCTCTAAAGAGTGG
Source organism: Sulfurovum sp. XGS-02 (assembly GCF_023213175.1). Classification (GTDB taxonomy): domain Bacteria; phylum Campylobacterota; class Campylobacteria; order Campylobacterales; family Sulfurovaceae; genus Sulfurovum. Next base: position 1,364,963 of record NZ_CP093312.1, on the reverse strand, counting down.
AAAGCACTGCAGGAGGATGTCAACTATCCTTTTACGAACAAATTTATTCATGGAACCTATCCTCCTGGTTCAACGATCAAAATGGGTATGGCCTTGGCTTTTTCCAAAGCATTGCCTAATTCTCTTGGTGCAGAAGAATATTGTGGTGGACATATTACACTGGGTACCAGTAAGCATAAGTTCAGGTGCTGGTCACGATGGGGACATGGCAAGGTCGATCTAAGAAAAGCGATACGAGAGAGTTGTGATGTCTATTTTTACAATAAAAGCTTAAAAGTAGGGATCGATGCGATGGCCAAGTATATTCGTACTTTTGGGCTGGGGGTAAAAACAGGTGTAGATCTACCGCGTGAATATTCTGGAGTCATGCCGGACAAGGCATGGAAGATGAAACGCTATAAACAGCCTTGGTATATGGGTGAGACAGTGATCTCATCCATAGGACAGGGGTATGACTTGGTAACACCTTTGCAGGTGGCACGTTATACAGGCTTGATCGCTACAGGATCACTTGTAAAGCCGTTTATTGCAAAGGAAGTGGATGGCAAGAGGATCGAGCCTGAATTGAAGCCTTTGAAGTTTAACACCTACTATTTGAACGAGATCAGAAAAGGGATGTATGATGTATGTAATGTACGACGTGGAACGGCCTATAGAACCATGAGCAAACTCCCTATCGTTGTTGCCGGTAAGACAGGTACTTCACAAGTCACCTCTATCCCTCAATCGACACAAAAACGTTTAAAAGAGGAGGAGCTGGAATATTTTCATCGTTCCCATGCCTGGATCACGACCTATGCTCCGTATGAAGACCCTAAATACATTGTTACAGTATTGGTGGAACATGGAGGCCATGGCGGTAGTACGGCAGGCCCTATCACCGCAGATATCTATAAATGGCTTTACAGGGAAGGTTACTTCTCTGCAGCAGGAGTAGCTACAAGAGATGCAGATACGAACAGTTCAAAATAGTACTTTACATGTTCTGTAAAGTATTATTCAAAAAGAGTCCTAAAATAATGATGAGGCTGATACCTGCTGATTTGTTGTAGAGCTTGTTTGCTGTAATAAATACAAGAATCAGCGTTGCAACGATCATGGTAGCGATATCAAAGATATAGGCAGGTGCATTGATGCTCATAGGTTTTGCAAAGGCTGCTGCACCAAGGACCACAGAAGTGTTTGCCATATTTGAACCGATGATATTTCCTATGGCCATATCCACTTTCCCTTTGACCGCTGCGGAGATACTTACAACCAGTTCGGGTAATGATGTGCCCAGTGAAACCATAATAATACCTATGATCCACTCTGAGATACCAAAGCTTTTAGCGATATCAGAAGCACTCTCTACGGTAAAATGTGCACCGATAATGACGAGAACTAATCCGCCTAAAAGTATAGGTATAGTCTTCATCCATGAGAATGTACCAATATCTAGATCCTCAAGATCCTCTTCAGGGATATTTTTGGCATCTTGAAGCAGAAAGACAAGGTATGCACCCATTAAAAGTAACAACAGTGACGCATCGAACCTGCTGATCACGCCATCGAGTATCATCAATATAAAGACCAGTACCGGTACCAGGGCCCAGGTACTGTCTTTGGCAAAGAAGTCTCTGCTTGGGTTGATCTTTGTAGCGATAAGAAAAACGGTTGCCAATACAAGGGTGATATTGAGAACATTGCTTCCTATCACATTGGCTATGGCTATATCAGGCTTATTACTTACACTCGCAGCGATACTTGCTGCCATTTCTGGTAGGGAAGTACCGAGTGCTATGAGCGTTGCACCGATAATGAACTCTGGTATATTGAACTTTAAAGCGATACGTTCACTCTGTTCGATCAGCAGGTCGGCTCCCCATATCAATACACCCATAGCAATAACAAAAATAACAAAACTCAAATCAATACTCCTCTGTTCTTACGATTAGACTGTTAGGAAGATCAAATTCCTTTATGAGCTCTTTCTCTCTCATTCTCATTTCACCCTCATCAGTCTCATGGTCAAAGCCCAGAAGATGAAGCATACCGTGAATGAACAAAAGTGAGAGTTCATCTTGCGTACTGTGTCCAAATTCTGCTGCCTTCTCTTTTACGAATGACTCTGCAATAATGATAGAGCCTAAGGGCATACCGAAGATAGACTGCTCTGTGAAAGGTGCTTCCATAGGGAACGAGAGTACATCTGTTACCTTGTTCTTGCCTCTATGTTCAGCATTGAGTTCCTGCATGGTCTGATCATCGGTGATGATCAGCTCAACCTCTTTGGTAGAAAGTGCCTCTGCTATCTTCTCCAATGCATCCAGATCAACTGCCAGTGGTGTTTGATTATCTAAGTCTATCATGCAGAAAGTTTACCCAAATCTTGGTAAAATGGCAGTAAATAACGCTATGAAGGTCTGATTTAATGAATAAAAAAGCAGTATGTATTATTTCCGGAGGAATGGACAGTGCTTTGAGTGCTAAAATAGCACAAAATGAAGGGTATGAGATCATCGCTTTGCATTTTAACTATGGGCAACGTACTGAAGAGAAAGAACTTGAATGTTTCCGGAAGATCGCATCGGCCGTCGATGCATCCGAAACCTATGAGATCGACCTGCCTTTTTTTGAGCAGATCGGTGCATCTGCCTTGACAGATCAGAGTATCGATGTTCCGACGGGAGGCTTAGAAGAGGGTGTACCTGTGACCTATGTGCCTTTCCGAAATGGTATTTTTCTCTCCATTGCTGCTGCAGTCGCAGAGAAACATGGTGTGCAGGCACTCTTTATCGGTGTGGTGGAAGAAGATAGTTCAGGGTACCCTGACTGTCGGGAGAGTTATATCGAGCAAATGCAAAAAGCGATCAATCTCGGGACAAAAGATGAAACAGACCTGGAGATAAAAATGCCATTGGTGGCTTTGAAAAAAAGTCAGATCGTCCAAAAGGCACTGGAGCTCAATGTTCCTCTGCAAGATACATGGAGTTGTTATAAATCCGAAGAGAAGGCTTGCGGTGTATGTGACAGCTGTCGGTTGAGATTAAAAGGATTTGAAGAAGCGGGCAGTGTAGACCCGATTCTTTATGCGTAGCAGAGGTTTAGTTAAAGGTAAACCCTCTGACAATAAAATTGAGTTCATATCCGTGGTCGGGATATCTTTTAAGACCCTCTTCGATAAATTGATGTCGCGTGATCTGTCTGTCCCACAGTCTGTAGGTCAACTTCTTAAACCACTCTTTTTTTTCAGGTGTATTGAGTGTCAGTCTCTGATAATTAGGATCATCCTGAATTCCAGAGGCTACTTTTCTCATGGTGTTTTCATACGCCACTTTTTTTTCAGGAGTGGGCTCTTCATAACCATACTGTGTCTGTGGTGTTTGAATGTGTTGGGTCGGTTGGTTTGTTTCAGTCGGTTTCTTTGGCTCTATGAGGTGGCCTATAGAACTTGTACAGCCGGAGAATCCAAATGCAATCAATGCCGCTAATAAAAAATGTCGTTTCATTCTGCCCTTTCTTGTAAATTGTTATGTGGGTATTGTAACGAAATGAACTAAAAATTACTATGATATAATGCCATAAAAAATAAAGGTAATGACCATGATAATCCCTGCAAAATCACTTCAAGCTAAAGAAGCATATACTCTTGTAGATGGATTGCAGGCTTATTTTGTTTCAAAGCTCAATGCTCTGGCTTTACAGTTTGGAAAGGGCAGGGCATGTGAAGCTGTTTCATGGGAACGTGACGGGGGTGAACATGGTGGCGGTATACGGTATGAAGCCAGAGATACCATCGTATATGACAGAGGTTCTGTCAATATCTCCCAGGTACATTATGATGATGACGGGAGTAAAAAGTTAGGTTCCGCCACTGCGATCTCTACGATCATACACCCCGATAATCCTCATGCACCCTCTATGCATATGCATATCTCCTGGACACAGATGAAAGATGGAAGCGGATATTGGCGTGTGATGGCTGATCTCAACCCTTCCCTTATAGGTGAATCTGATGCTGACAAAAAACGTTTTTCTGAAATGCTTAAGAATGTTACAGGGGAACTTTACACAGAGGGGGCTGCACAGGGTGACAGATATTTTTATATTCCTGTACTGGGAAGACATCGCGGTGTGAGCCATTATTATCTTGAAGGGTACAATAGCGGAGACTTTGAAGAAGACAAAACCTTTGTCCTGAAAGTAGGTGAAAGCGTGATAGACACCTATATCGACATTGTGTCAAAAAAACTCATGGCGTATCCTACCTTTTCAGCCGAAGAGAAAGAAGAACAACTGGCGTATCATACACTCTATCTTTTCCAGGTACTTACACTGGACAGGGGAACCACATCAGGTCTACTGGTACATGATCAGAATGATGTAGGTATCATGGGTTCCATCCCTTCTCATGTGAACAGAGATCTCCTGGCTTCCTGGGTAGAGAAAATGCCTCAGCCTCAAGACCTCTTGGTCCAGGCATTACTCAAAGCCTTACCTGATGCAATGCCCACACCGGTAGAAGAAAACACCAAAAAAGCTTTAGCGTATGCCGTACGACAGCACTACAAAAAACACCCTGAAGCCCTCAGTATGCAAGCCAGTGGAGAGATCATCCCTCCGACTGTTGATAATCATCGTTAAAAAATACCTACTCCAAGGTAAGAGGGACTTCTCTTACCTGCCCCTTTCTGAAAAGTTTTACTTTGACCCTATCACCGATATCATATTTCTCCAGCGTGGAGAGAAGCATTTGGATTGTCTCTATCTTATGTTCGTCTATTCCGACGATAATATCTCCCGAAACGCGTGCACTGTTTTGTATGGTGACCCCGCTAAGACCTGCATTTTGGGCAGCTGAGTTTGGCTGAACTTCTATGATGGCAACACCGGAAATACCCAGCTCTTTGGTGATCTCTTTATTGAGCTTTTCATTGATAGTGATACCCAGTTTTGGTCTTTGGTAGTGACCCTCTTTAATGATCCGTGGTACGATACGATTGACCGTATCCACAGGTACAGCAAAACCAATACCCGCATAGGTACCTGAAGGGCTGAAGAGCGCTGTATTGATCCCGATGAGTCTACCGGCACTGTCAAGCAGAGGCCCACCTGAATTTCCAGGATTAATGGCTGCATCTGTTTGAATAAGTTCCTCAATAGACGAACCATAATTATTGCGTAGACTACGATTAAGGGCAGAGACCACACCTGTTGTGAGTGTATGATCCAGCCCGAATGGATTTCCTATAGCATAGGTCATCTGTCCGACCTGTAAGTCATGGCTTGTACCGATAGAGAGGGGTTTTGGCATATTGGTTATCATAGGTATACGTAAAACCGCCAGATCATGTTCCGGACTTGCTCCGATGAGTGTAGCATTAAAAGTACGCTGGTCACTGAGCCGTATTCTCACAGCAGAAGCACCTTGCAGTACATGATAATTGGTAATGATGTGTCCTTGTCTGTCCCATATAAAACCTGACCCTGTACCTCGAGGGATACGGGTTATGTCACGTGTCCAAAGATTGAGCGTATCTTCAAGTGTTGTGATGTAAACGACTGAGGGACTGCTTTTTTGAAAAATTTCGATATTGGTTTTTTCTGCAGCTGAAAGTGTGCCTCTTGCAGTTACAGATCTTGGTTCTGTATGCATGGATGCCCATATATTTTCAATGCTTGGCTGTAATAGAAGAAGTGCAAACAACGTGATCAGGATCAAAAGTAAAATACGTATGCTGCGTAGTAGTGATACACCATTAAAATCTTTTTCCATCACATCTTAACCTGAGACTTTTATTTAGCATAGCAGTTTAAATTTAACAAAGGTTAAACGGTAGCTATCGTTAAAGTGTTGTAAATTTTCCTTTGAACCGATCTTTCTTTATACGTTCATAGTTTCCCATGACGCCGTTCATAGCGATAAACACACCATCTTTGTTTAAAGTATTGATATATCCATAGGCTGAACAGAGATTGGCAGTGGCTTCTACCGGGTCCACACTGTAGGGCACCATAGCGCCTGTGAGGACAATACATTTTTCGATATCTGCATCTGCAAGATATTCCGCTGTCACATCCATGGTATCTGTGCCATGTACGATAATGATGTGATGATACTCGGATTGATTGATGGTCGCCAGAAGTTCTAGTCTGTCATGATTGTTCATATCCAGACTGTCTTTGCCTATGAGGTTCATGATGTTAAATTCACACAGCCATTTTTTTGCGATCTTCTTCAAGGCTTCTGACTCTACATCTATGATGAATTCTCCCTTGATCGGGTCATAAATCTTGTTAAATGTACCACCAGTACTAATAATGAGTATTTTTTTCATCTATTGCCTTGATTTATGATAAATATAGTTTTAAATTTTACCATTATTGCGTTAAAATTACCGAATTAATTTCTATGGAGCATATATATGATAATGAAGGGTAAAAAAGGTGTTATTTTAGGTATCGCCAACAAGAAGTCTATCGCATACGGTATCGCTAAAGCTTGTCAGGAGCAGGGTGCGGAGATGGCCATTACATTCTTGAATGAAAGATTTGAACAGAAACTAGCCCCTATTGCAGAAGATCTAGGGTGTGGAGCAAGACTTTATCCTTGCGACGTAAGCAAGCCGGAAGAGATCAAAGCTCTGAAAGAGTCTCTTGAAAAAGATATGGGAAAGATCGACTTCATCGTACACTCTATTGCCTTTGCACCCAAAGAGGGGTTGAGCGGTCGTTTTTATGACATCTCTAAAGAGGCATTTGATGTGGCTATGGATATCTCTGTCTATTCACTCATCGAGATCGTACGTGAGTTAAAACCGATCCTTTCTGATAGCTCTTCAGTATTGACGCTTAGTTACTACGGTGGTGTGAAGTACATTCCTAACTACAACCTTATGGGTGTGGCTAAAGCTGCGTTGGAGATGACTACAAAATATCTTGCAGAAGATCTTGGTAAAGACGGTATCCGTGTCAATGCTATCTCAGCTGGCCCTATCAAGACCCTTGCAGCAGCAGGAATTGGTGACTTTTCATTCATGCTCAAGTGGAATCAGCATCACTCACCGCTCAAACAAAACGTGACGATCAGTCAGGTAGGAAACTCAGGTATGTACCTGCTTTCGGACCTCAGTTCTGGTGTAACGGGTGAGATCCATTATGTGGATGCCGGATTTAACATCATGGGTATGCCTGCAGTTGAGTTTGATCCGAACGGAAAGCCTAAGATCGCTTGGGACGGAAACGCTTAATTGAAAGATTCTCCAGAATATTTGGCTAAGAAGTCTTTTTTTGACAAAGTGCTGACCATCTACGGGCGTAATGCCGTGATGGAAGCACTTGAAGATGAAGCCGTCACTATTCACAAACTCCATTTCTCCAAATCCAACAAAGATGCTGCTGTCCTTGAACAGATGAAACGTATCGCTCAAAAACGAGGTATCGAAGTCGCTTATCACGATAAACAGGCACTCTCACGTATCTCTAAAAATGCCAAGCAGGACCAGGGTGTAGCCCTAGATATCGTGCTTGAACATTTCGGTGATGAAGAGAGTTTTCTCGATGCTCACAAAGACTATCGTATCATCGCTCTTGATGGTGTAACGAATCCTCAGAACCTGGGGATGATCATCCGTTCCTGTGCAGCGGGTAATGTGGATGCCATCCTGCTGCCGACCAAGGGTGCGGCACAGATATCTCCACTGGTGATCAAAGCCAGCGTGGGTACACTTTTTAAAATGCCTATCATTAAAACATCCGATCTTGCAAAGACACTCAAGTCTTTCCAAAATGAAGGTGCAACGCTCTATACACTCTCATCACACGCTACCAACTCTTATAAAGAGCAGAGCTACAGCAGTAAGACCATCTTTGTACTTGGCAACGAGAGCGAAGGTGTCAGCAAAAGTGTAGAAGCGCTTTGTGATAAAAACATAGCCATACCTATGCAGCGTGATGTTGAGTCTCTCAATGTTGCGGTCACCGCTTCCCTTCTTGCCTTTTTGTAATCTTTGATACAGACATAACAAAGCATGTCAATTTGACATATTTAGACGACTCTAGAGACTTTTCTGATATGATTATAGGAATTAGAATTTAGGAAGTGTCATGTCCACCCAAAACAGTATAAAGTGTCCCAACTGCGGGACCCAAATAGATATCGATGAGATATTTTACCATCAGATAGAAGAGAAGTTCAAGCAACAGCATTTAGCAGATCAGAAAAAACTCCAAAATGAAATAGAGGCCAAACGTAAAGAGTACAAAGCTCACCTTGATATGCTCAAAGTCAAAGAAGATGCACTTAAAGAAGAGAAAGAGAAGTTCGATGAAGAATTGCATAAAGCGACCAAAGAACAGCTCAAACTTGAACGTACAAAGCTTATGGATGAACTGAAGCGAGAATTGGTAGAGGAGCAGCGTGAGTCTGTAGCACTACTGCAAAAAGAGCTTGAAGAGAAGTCTAAGCAAGTCCAAGAACTTAATGCTTCAAAAGCCATGATAGAAAAACTAAAACGTGAGAAAGATGAGATCGCATCGGCGGCAAAGGTCGAAGCCCAAAAGGCTCTAAGTGAAGAGTTAAAGCTGGAAAAAGAGAAGTTGGCTAAACAGGCCATGGAAATGAAAGAGTTGGCGCTTAAAGAGGCTAAAGAGGCAAATGAACTTGAGTTAAAAGCAAAAGATGAGAAGATAGCACAGATGGCAAAGAGTATAGAAGATGCCAAAAGAAAATCCGAGCAGGGTTCCATGCAGATACAAGGTGAGGCATTGGAACTTCTTATAGAGTCGTGGCTCTCCACTCAATTTCCTTTCGATACGGTAGAGGAGATCAAAAAAGGTGCTTTTGGTGCAGACTGTATACAGACCATACACACCAGAGAATTACAAAACTGTGGGATCATCTGTTATGAGAGTAAAAATACCAAAGCATGGAGTGATGGCTGGGTCACTAAGCTCAAGCAGGATATGCTCAAGGTCAATGCAGACCTGGGCGTTCTTGTCACATCTGTCTATCCTAACGGAATGGATAGGATGGGCTTTGTTGACGGGATCTGGGTCTGCAGTCTTGATGAATTTAAAGGTTCAGTATCCCTTCTGCGTGAGAGTCTTATCCGTGTACATTTGAGTGTACAAAAAGAGGAGAACAAAAGTGACAAGATGACACTCCTCTACAACTACCTTACGGGTAATGAGTTCAGTATGCAGCTTAAAGCCATCGTAGACGGTTTTATATCTATGCAGCAAGAGCTGGACAAAGAGCGCCGCTCTCTCATGGCAAGCTGGAAACGCCGTCAGAAACTGATAGATGGTGTTCTGCAGAATACTACAGAGATGTATGGTTCACTGCAGGGGATTGCCGGGGCTGGAGCCTTAGGACATATTGATGCTTTGGAATTGCCTGAAGAGATTGATAGTGAGGATGAATAAAAATATTCTCATTTGAGATTATGGAAGCGTTCCATACCATCAATGAACAGTGGAGATCTTTGAGAGAGTGGTGGAACTGTGAGTTCTAATAAAGACAATTAAATTCAGGGAAATAAACTACCGGTTTTTAAATTCATTCGAGTTTATGTTTTCATTATGAAATCTCCTATATAGAACATGCTATAAGATTTTCTATTGAAGTAGACAAAATTATGCCTCGAAAATGTCGCTACAGCGACTAACCTTATAAAATATATAACTTTATAAAGATTCCCCTAACCCTAGAAAACATGTTTTTCTCGTTTCGTCTCTTCGAGGCGTAATGCATAGGGCAGTTTAATCCATCGAAAAACCATTTACACCGCTAGGTAGAGACAAAATAAGATAAGCATCTAACAGAAGTAGGTATTACACCTTAAAAAGGTGTAACGAGAGAACCCATACAAAAACATGAAAATACGTAATAAATAGATACTTAAAGCCGATAAAGAAGGCTATTCTCAGCATATGATTGTTAAAGTATTAGATATATCACAACCTGACTATTTGTGGGGTTATTAAGAGGAATAGGCAATGAGTTATCGTTATAAACTGGCCCCTATTTTCATAATTTGAACTGTATTTTATTACCTAAAAATGCCAAAATCATTAGTGATCCAAAGCAAGTTACTCATATTAAAGAGGTACTGAAATCTAGGGTAGGGGATAGTTTAACTATTGCTGAGATTGGTGGTAACATAGGTAAAGCTACTATTGCTCAAATCAATAACGATGAAGTACTTCTTGCTGATGTTACACTGGATAAAAAACCACCAGCTAAACTTGATTTAACAGTTATTCTTGCTTTGCCGCGTCCAAAAGTGCTTCGTAGATTGATTATGGATATGACATCTCTTGGTGTTAATAAACTTATTATTGTAAATAGTTACCGTACTCAAAAAAGTTATTGGCAAAGCCCTTTACTAAACCGTATAGATGAGTTTGTTTTTGAAGGGTTACAACAAGCCATAGATACAGTGCCGCCAGTTATTGAGTTTAAAAAACGTTTTAAGCCATTTGTTGAAGATGAATTTCCTACTTTATTACTAGATAAAAAGGGCTATAAAGAGCAAGCTAATGCAGTAATTGCTCATCCTTATGCTTCACAATCTTGGAAATCATATCTCGATGTTACAAAGCATAAGACTAGTAATAAAGATTATATGCCAAAGGTACTATGTATCGGGGCTGAAGGCGGTTGGATAGAATATGAAGTTGATTTACTTTGCCAAAAAGGTTGTACATCAGTTAGTTTAGGACAAAGGATATTAAGAACAGAAACTGTGGTTAATGTGTTACTTGGTGATTGGTTAAAGGTATGACAGTAATAGCATAAATTATACCGTTCAGGTGATAATGATAAAATTGACCCCTAAATTGTCTTCTTTTCAAAACTTTATAAAATATATAAACTTATAAGGTTTTCTATTATCTCTTTTTCTCCTAAATTTTGTTGCATATTTCACTAAGTTTTAGTGTTGCTTATTGGAAAAGAGAAAACGAGAAATGTACTTTTAGCGTACTGAAAGCTTGACACTTTGGCAATGGTTATGGTGTTGAAGAAATTGAGGAAAGTTTAAACTGCTCCCAACCTCTCAAACAGCTATAGTGGTCAGGTGATAATGATAGCTAAGCCGAAAAGTGTCTACTGGATAGTAGTCGCTATAAGCTAGTGTTTGATTCTCTTATACTCTCTTAACCATCATCCTTTTTTTTCTTTCCTTGTTTCATTATACTCACTACCATTACAGCGACATAGATAATCACAATAGTTGAAATAATCATGAATAAAGTAGTCATAATTACAACCCTTTCTTTTTGTTTATTATACCCGTTGATCATTAATAGTATTGATTGGATACCGTCATGAACGAGTAATTTACCAATTTTGTAAGGTCGTTGATCATTTCTATAGTTATATAGACTTGTTTTGATGCAGTCATATATGTTCCTTATAATTTTAAGAATAAAACATTTTTTGTTAGGTTCAGACATTTTGGTCATAATAGGACAAATGAGAGAGGGTATAAACTCTGATCTATACCAGATATAATACTTACTAAATAAAATTGGAGTGTCGCGATATGCATATTAATGTAGTTTGTCCCCATTGTCTTAAAGTAAGCAGTGTAAAAAAGAAGGAGACATACACTACTGAACATTGTAAAGAGTGTGGAGGTTCACTGTTAGAAAGTAAGCCACTGAATGCAAATTTAGCTATATTGGACTACTTTGTTCATGCTTCTGATCTACCTATTATAGTTGACTTCTGGGCACCTTGGTGTGGTCCATGCTTGACTATGGCACCTCATTTTGAAGCTGCAGCTATGGCTATGCCATTACAAGCACAGTTTTTAAAGATAAACAATGACAACGCTCAAACACAAAACCCAACAATCATTATAGTAAATATCCCGGCAGTACTTGTGTTTAAAGATGGAAAAGAGATAGATAGATTTACCGGCGCACGCAGTAGTAAACAGATCATAAAATGGGTTGAAAAGCATCTTTAATGGTTTAAATAATAAATAGGTGTCATGTAAATTACGTGAACAACATCATTCATTATGATCGGGATGTGATGAGAATAACTTTTCTGCATCAAGTCTATAAAAGCGTTTAAGTTCTTCATAGACATCAGGAAAATGCTTTTTGAACGCTTTAGGTGTCTGAAAAAATCGCTCACTACACACTGCAAAAAACTCAGCTTCATTTGTGAGCGCATAGTCACCTAAAAGTCTCAGTCCTTTTGAATGTTTTTGCCTCTCCTCAAGTTTTTTTAATGTAGTAAAAGCTTTAGAGAAAACTTCAGACCACTTTTGATAGTTTGAAGTTTCCAAAAGAGGTGTTCCGTCTGCAAGACCATCTTCAAAATCCAACTCATGGGCAAACTCATGGATGATGACATTCTCTTTCCCCGGCTTAGCTATATTTTGCGCTATATCCTGCCATGAGATGACTACAGTGCCATTGGCTGATTGCCCTTCTAGGACAGATGTGCGGGTGTGGTGTATGCCATCAATCGTATCTGAGTCATCGACGATGAAGTGCTCGGGATAGACTATGATGGTACTGACATGGTCTTTCTCACCCAGTTCAAATCCAAGTCGCATGAGACAAGCATAAAATGCGATGATGACTTTTATCTCATCATTGATGTTCATTCTGGCACCTAAGAACTCTTTTTGATCTATGAAAAAAAGTATCATAACGTGAAGTTTTTCTTTCTGTTTAGGTGCAAGTGTCTTGTACTGGTGTGTGTTTTGTAGTATGGTCATATAGGATCTTGGAAAAGGCATAGCTTTGATTTTCTTGTACCTCCACATACGGCGGAAGTAACCCACACTTTGCCAAACCAAAAAGAGTGAGATAAGTGCAAAAAGAAACTGTATGAGTAGTAGATAATAGCTCGCCATGCGCTAGAAACCTTGTAATAAAAGTCTATCACTATTAGTGTAACACTTTTTACTTCAGGAATGTATGATGATAGTGACTATTTACATGCAAAATATTTTCTGCTAAAATAATGTTTGAAGAGAGAGCCTAAGCTCCCTCGGATGGTTAGCAACTATTTAGGTATCTAAGGATAGCTAGAACAATTGTCAAAATTAGAATGATAATATCCATATCATTCACCACCTCTCGTAGTCAGGATTTGACTACGAGGTTCAAACAGCAGTTGCCTCTGTTGTTTGACACAACATAATCAGACTGCATATAAATATTATCTCAATTTTTTCAACATGATTAAAAATATGACAAATTGACATATGTACGAAACAAGGGAAAAGATGCTCATACGAAGCGGTAAGATACAGTTTTTATTTTGGACGGCTTTTTTCTCTGTAATGCTCTATATATGGATAGTCACTATCGGACTGCAGACATTCGTACTCCCTGATGAAAAGCCGCTGCAATGGCCGCAACATGTGATCATGCTGATGTTTGTACTTTATGGATTTTTGGCGGTTTCTTTGGTCGCTGGAACCATCATCTCTACGATGATCAACAACCGGCACTATATGAAATTCTTTGGTGTTTTTATGATGGTAGGACTTGCTACATTATTGACAACAAGAGGGATGTTTGGTTGACCTTGAACAAGGAGGAGGGTACTTTAGTACTCCTGCATCTCCCCTTCAATATAGAGTATTGACTCTTTCAATGCTTCTATGACACTGATCTCACGCTCTTCAAGTTTTTCTTTGCATAATACACGTAACTTTTCAAGATATAGGTCTAATAATTCGTCCTGATTCATGCTGTCTCCTTTGTATAGTGTACTTTTTTTAGTATAGCATCACTACGCTTTGACTATCTGCAGGTTTTCCTCGTTAAGAAGAGCAGCTGAGCTTTTGATTCTTAAACTCTTGCGGTGTGGCACCTGCCCATCGTTCAAACGCTGGATGTTCGTCAAATGGGTTTTGGGCGATCTTAAAGAGATCATCTACTACAGAGAAGTTACCTTTCTCTGCAGCATCTATAGCTTCCTGAAGCATATAGTTCTTGAGGACATATTTCGGATTGGCAGAGAGCATCTGCTCTTTTCTCTCTGTGGTGTCTATGGTTTTAATACGTGCATCATATCTGTCCAGCCATGCATTCATAGGCTCATGGTATAGCCCTGTAGAGAGAAGAGCTTCTCTGTCTCCCTCATAGTGACTGAGTGTCCTAAAAAAGAGCGTATAGTCCACATGTAACTGTTCGAGCATATCCAGCATATCGTCTATGAGTTCCGGGTCGCCTTCTATCGTGCCTTCAAATCCAAGTTTTTTACACATATAGTAGTGAAAATAGCGTATATAGATCTTGTCAAACATAGCCAGGTTCTTTTCCATCTTCTCCGTATCGGTCAATGGACTAAGGGCCATCACAAGCGATTTAAGATTCCATTTAGCTATTTCGGGCTGGTTGGCAAAACTGTAGCGTCCCTCTACATCTGTATGGTTGCATACATGTTCATGCCTAAAATCATCCAAAAATGCATACGGTCCATAGTCTATCGTCAGTCCTGCTATGGACATATTGTCTGTGTTCATGACACCGTGGTTAAAGCCGACTGACATCCATTGTGCTATGAGTCTGGCCGTGATGATCATCACATCATTAAAGAGCAGGGTATAGCGGTTTTCTTTACCTCTGTGATGTGGGAAATTCTCTTTGATGACATAATCAGCCAATGCAGCAAGCTCTTTGAACTTTCCTTGATGGGCATAATATTCAAATGTACCAAAACGCACCCATGAAGAACTCACACGGCAGACAATAGCACCTTTTTCTATCTTTTCGCGTCTTACATCATGTTCTGAACCTATCAGTCCCAAACAGAGTGTGGTGGGTATACTCAGACCGTCCATTGCTTCACTCATAAGATACTCTCTGATACTTGAACGCAGTACCGCCCGCCCGTCACCGTTACGGGAATACTCAGTGGTCCCCGCACCTTTAAGCTGAAGATGATACTTGTCTATTGTGCCGATGTTTATGGCTCTTCCATCCCCCAGCCTAGGTACAAAATACCCAAACTGATGCCCTGCATAACACATGGCAAAAGGTTCTGAACCCTCTAATAGATACTCACCATTGAGAAACTTCACAAATGCCTCGGTCTGAAGTTCATCTTCATCAATATCGAGTACCTTTGCCACATCGGTGTTGGCATGTATGAGGTAGGGGTCTGCAAGGGGTGTGGGTGCGACTCTGTCATAGCACTCATTTGGTAGATCTAAGTAGGGGTTGGTTACGTGTAATTCATTTAATTTCATAAGCCCATATTAGCTAGTAAAGCTTTGAAGTCACTTATAAAATTAAAAATAAATGAGTGCAGAAGAGGTAAACCACATAAAAGATGATGGAATATGGCAGGGTTATAACAGCATCTTGGGTATAATCTGTGCATTAAAATAAAGGCTTCCTGATGGCGAAAAATCCGACACTACTGCAGCACTTCCGCTCTTTTTGTTACCAAAACCATGCGACTGACTTTGAACAGGCAGTAGAGTACTTTGCAGTATTTGGCGGTATGGGATGGCGTGTTGACTTTTCCAGATCTATCGATGAATTGATAGAGGAAAAAGTGCTTCGTAACTACAGATACATTCATGGAGACATTGCACATACGACAAAGAGCAAGCCTGTCTATCACAAACTTTTATCAGCCATAGCTTCTGGTGACCGAAGAGAGTTCTCTGCATTTAAAAAAGCGAATGTAAAGAGAGAAGAGGGTGAAGAGGCTATAGACTGGCTGATCAAAAAAGGGCTTTTGGCGTTTGACAGGTCTGTTGAAAAACCATTAAAAGAAGAAGAGGGTAATTCTGATAAACTCCTCTTTATGCAGCCATTTATGCGTTTCTGGTTTGCCTGTATCTCTCCTTACTATAAAGGTATCAAAGAGGGTGACTACTCTGAGATGAAAGCGCACTGGTCAGGTATAAGATCAGAGTTTTCAAATCTTATCTATGATCAATTGGTATTTGAAATGCTCAAAAAGAGTTTCAAGGATGCTTTTACTGGTGACCCTATTGTAGGTATCGGAGGGTATTGGGACAAGAATGTTGAGATCGATATATTGATCAAAAGAAAGTCCGGTGAAATGATCGCAGGTGCAACAAAGTACGCCAAGTCTAAAGCCAACAAAAGTGAACTTACAAAGCTCAAAGAAAAATGTGCACAAGCTGAGCTTGATGTCGATAGGTTTGTTCTCTTCTCTAAAAACAAATTCTCGTCTGAACTCAAAAAGGAAAAAGGTGAAAAGCTGCAACTTTTTTCATTAAGGAATCTTACCGGACTGATAGCGGACCTGAGTGAAAAAGATCTTCTGGTATATACCAATAAGAAGTATTAGTATAGAGAGGGCGATTACCCTCTGATATTGAGGAAGTTCCTGGTACTGATATCATCCCAAGGCTTATTGAGTTTGACAAAATCCTGATAACTTTTTAATACACGTTTAAAATCTTCACTTTGGGCACTTTGGGCAGCCAACACTTCACCCAGTGCAGTTTTGGCTGCATCCATCATATCTTTAGGGAATGTTCTTATCTCTACATTGTCTGGAAGTTCTTGCAGTGCTTTTGCATTTTGGTATCTAAATTCATGAAGCATGTTCGCTGACATCTCTTCACTGGCTGCCGTAATAATAGCCTGATGTTCGGCACTGAGCTTTTCCCATCTTGCTTTGTTGAACGTGATCTCGAGTATGGAACCTGGTTCATGCCAGCCTGTATAGTAGTAGGGCGCTGCTTTTGCAAAACCCATCATACTGTCCAGTGCAGGTCCTACCCATTCTGTAGCATCTATCGTGCCGCGTTCGAGTGATGTATAGATATCCCCGGCAGGCAGCAGTACAGGGTTCACTCCCAGTTTCTTCATCACCTCTCCACCCAGTCCTGGGATACGCATCTTGAGGCCTTTAAGATCGGCAAGAGAGTTGATCTCTTTTTTGAACCAGCCGCCCATTTGAGGTCCTGTTGTTCCTCCTATGAGCGGATAGAGGTTGAATTTACCGTACATTTCACGCCAGAGTTCATACCCTCCGCCAAATTTCATCCATGTGACCATCTCTTCACTTGTGAGCCCCAGAGGCATGCCACCGAAGATAGAGAATGCAGGATTCTTACCTTTCCAGTAGTAGACACCGGAGTGAAACGCATCTATCTGTGCTGCGGAGGTAGAGTCAAAGACTTGAAGAGCAGGGACGAGAATGTTCTTGGCGTAGACTTTGATCTCGAGTGTGCCTCCGCTCAGTTGGGCACAGCGCTTAGCAAATGCATCCACGCCTGTTCCCATAATGGGAAAGTGTGCAGGCCAGGAAGTGGCGAGCTTGAGCGTTACTTTTTTACCCCGGTTGATATTGGCAGAACTGCCTTCTGTTTTCTCTTCAGCCCTATGGCATCCGTTTAGTGCCAAAGCAGTAGCCCCGATGGCTGTACCGGCAATAAAGTCTCTTCTTCTCATTCTCTTTTGTCCTTAAACCCATATTATAGATTAAAATCATAAACTAGCAACTATCATAGAGACAAGCATAAACGCTATTTTCACAATTCTACTAGATAATTTGGGTTTGCATTAATAGATTAAATAGTAACATAACACTCATTAAAGGATGTAGATTGAACTGCCATATTTGCGACAAACCAACAGCACCATTTCACCATGAAAAAACGGACATCACTTATTACTATTGCGAGGCTTGTCAGTACATTTTTAAATCACCGGAATGTTACCAGGATCTTGGGACACAAGAAGAGCGATACAACCTTCATGAAAATGATGAAAACGATGCAGGATACCAGGCCTATTTTCAACGCTTCCTGGATTTTATACTCCCTTTAGTGACAAATAAACCGAAAACAGCGCTTGATTTTGGTTGCGGTAGAAGCTCTCTGCTTGCGTCCATGCTTACAAAAGAGGGCATAGCTTGTGACTACTATGACCCTATCTATCATCCTGACAGATTAAAAGAGAAGAAAAAATACGATCTGATAGTCTCTACAGAAGTGTTTGAACACCTGCACCAGCCAAGAGAAGTCTTTGAGAGTCTGCTGGAACGCCTAGAAGAGGGCGGTTATCTGGCACTTCAGACACAGTTCCATCCCAATGATATAGAGGCTTTCAAAACATGGTATTATCATCAGGATCCGACACATATCGTCTTCTTTACGGCACAGACATTCAGAGTACTTTGCAAAAAATATGGTGTTGAATGTATCGCTGATAATGGGAAAAATATGGTGTTGATGAGAAAAGCTTTACACTTACAGTCACTGTAAGTGTAAAAAAGTATTAGAAGAGTGAGTACTCTTCCTGGATCGTATGTAACATACTTTTATCTGCATTGTAGATGAATGCATAGTTATAGTGGATATTTTTAAGCAGTTCCTGCAACTCCTCTTTCGTCGCAAACCAATGCGGGTGGTCAATGCCCGGTACTTTGGTCTTAGGCGGTGTCATGACAACACTCTTGACCCACATGTTACTTCTCATGACATACTCTCTTGCCTTGGTGATGTCTGAAAGGTTGTCGGTAAAGATGGCTACCTTATCGCTCTTGCTTGCCTGTGTACTTTTGAGTTTACCGTCTATGAATACCGGTGTAAAGTGCTTCGTATACTTCAGGCGTTCTATGGAGTAAGGCAGTTCATGTGTTTCACAAAAGTCGATCACACGCAGCAGGTACTCTAAATGGAAGGGGATCAGTTCTTTTTCCTGATAGACAAATCCGCCTACTTTGAATGTCGTTCTAAAGAGTGTATCAAAGACGGCATAACCGTCTACCTCTTTCTTGAGTCTGGGTACGTCAGGTTTGATCAACTCCATCAGCTCTTTATCCGTTCCGACAAAAAGTGAACATTCCGAATTGAGTATCTGTTCAAATGCTTTTCGCCAGTCATCTGAGATAAAGGTAATGTTCGTTTTGTGCACAAGTATCATCTTCAGGAATGTCAGTTCATGTGCTGAAAGTAGATAGAATTTTGCTTCTTTTTTAATAACAACGTAACGGATGAGCTTCATCGCTGCAAGCTGCAGGTCCGAAACTTTGATCCAGGCGATCTCATCATCTTTTTTTACGATACTCTCATCGGCGTAAACGATGGCATAGGCACCATTGGCGATGGCTTGATCTATCTCTTCCTGATTTGAAGAGAAGAAGAGATCACCATGTTCCACTTTTGAGTAGTACACGGTTGCAGCTTCTATCGCTTGAACCTTAGGAATGTTCGTGAGTGTTCCCTCTGTGAGGTTTACAATATCTTCAATTTTCATACTTAACCTATAGGTGTTCCAGCTGTTTTTGGCTTTTCCGGACGAATCATACACAGTCCGTTCTCATCTTTGGCTGCAAGAAGCATCCCTTCACTTTTGAGACCCATCAGTTTAGCCGGTTTAAGGTTTGCCACAACACAGACTTGAGTGTTTAACATATCTTCAGCACTATACCACTCTTTGATACCGGCAACGACCTGTCTAGGTACCTCTTCACCTACATCGACTTGCAGTAAAAGAAGTTTTTTACTTTTCGGTACCTCTTCCGCTTCTACAACAGTTCCTACTTTAAGAGAGGTTTGGAGGAACTGGTCTATCCCTATCAGTGCGACACCCTCTTCTTTTTTTGTCTCTTCTTTGGTAGCTTCTTTTTTCGGCGCTTGCTCTTTCTCTTTCACATCAACAGGTTCTGCTTGTTCGAGTAAAGGCTCATCTATACGAGGGAAAAGCGGGTCTATTTTTTCGAGTGTGAACGTTTCAAGAAGTTTTTTCTCTTTCACCATGCTGTTCCATGAGTCATTGTCTATGGTGAAGTGCAGTGCATTGGAGATTTTCGTACATACAGCAGGCATGACAGGAGAAAGCATGATAGATACTTTTGCAAGTATCGCAGCGATAAGTCCGTTAAGGGCCATCGCTTCTTCCTCTTTGCCTTCTTTCATTAATGTCCATGGCTGGTACATATCGATGGCTTTGTTCGCTACAGTGAGCGGTCTCCAAAGCTCTTCGAGGTATCTGTGTATCTGCATATCAAAAAGCAGTGGTTCCAAGCTGTCTAAAGCAGCATGTACTTCATCCAGTTCCGACTGATAGTATTTTGAGACATTTGCAGAGTCAACGGTACCGTTAAAGTATTTACCGCTCATACCTATGAGACGGTTAAGCAGGTTTCCAAGGTCATTACCAAGGTCTGAGTTGATACGGTCTATGAGTGCTTTTTGGCTGAAATCACCGTCACCGCCGAACGGTACTTCTCTCAACATAAAGTAACGGAAATTATCGAGTCCATAGGCATCTGCCACTTCTCTAGGGTTCACCACGTTCCCTTTAGATTTACTCATCTTCTCACCATCTCTTGTCCACCATCCATGGGCAGCGATATGTGTAGGAAGAGGCAGGTCGAGACTCATAAGGAATGCCGGCCAGTAGATCGCATGGAAACGTAAAATATCCTTACCGATAAGTTGAACACGTGCCGGCCAGTAGTCCATGTTTGCCTCATCTGTACCATATCCAAGTGCCGTGACATAGTTCATAAGTGCATCAAGCCATACATACATCACATGCTTAGGATCATCCATCTCTTCTGGCAGTTTCACACCCCAGTCGAAACTTGTACGTGTAATGGAAAGGTCCTGAAGTCCACCCTCAACAAAACGGATCACTTCATTTCTTTTGCTCTTTGGTAAAATGAAATTCGGGTGATCTTCATAATACTGAAGCAGTTTGTCCTGATATTTTGAGAGTTTGAAAAAGTAGCTTTCCTCTTCTACTATGGTAGTGCTTTTGCCGCATTCCGGACAAAATTCATCATCCACCAGTTGGATGGCAGGGAAGAAGGTTTCACAGGAGATACAGTAGTGACCCTTATAGGTATCTTTGTAGATATCACCGTTTTCATGCATGATCGAAAAGGCTTTTTGAACACCTTTCATGTGATCTTCGTCTGTGGTTCTGATAAATTTATCGTAAGAGATCTCAAAATCATCCCAAAGGTTTTTAAAGGTGGCTGAGATCTCATCTGCATAGGCCTGGGTTGATTTTCCCCTTGATTTTGCAGCTTCTTCTATTTTCTGACCGTGTTCATCTGTACCGGTAAGAAAGAAAGTATCCAATCCTGACATACGGGAGTAACGTGCAAGTGTATCTGCAATAATAGTTGTATACGCATGACCGATGTGGGCAATGTCGTTAACGTAGTAGATCGGAGTGGTTATATAAGATTTTTTGTGACATGACATAGTATGTAGTTCCTTAAACAAATGAGTTTGTAGAGTAAATTTTGGTAAATATTCTAGCCAAAAAGTGCTGTATTATGGGTGAGATTTGAAAATTATATATTTATGATGTATAATAATGTACAGAATAGGGAAATGGAATGGGGGAAAATCTAAAAGGACAAACATGGATAACCATCCAGATGAAATATCTGATATAGAGAGTTACTCAAAGAAAACGACTTACACTGCCGAAGAAAAACAGATTATTATGGCCAGGTTGAATGAAGAGAGACTGATCCATCAAAGAGCAGAAGAAGAACTCCAAGGTAAAAAAAGATCATTTACAGAAGAAGAAAAAAAGAAGATATTAGCCAAACTCAATGAAAAAAGGTTAAGCGCGCAAAAACGTGAAGAGATCAAAAAGAAACGTCTTCATAATAAAAAGCGTTATACGATCGGAAATAAGGCGTTCTATAAATTTACAAATATGGAACGGGAATACTATATCGAGATCGAAGATTGTGATAAGATCACAAACAGACCAAGTATTGTGACGCTTTATTATAAATCTGTCAGTGAGTATGAAGTGAAAAAGAAAGATGTACTCATTAAAACTGAAATATATTCAGATAAATTTTTTGTCTCCTATGACATTCATCGTGTCTACTTTAAAGGGTATTCGCTTGAAGATGAGAAGTAGCAAGAAGCGATGTATTATGTCTATATCGTAAAGTGTGCAGATGAGACACTTTATACGGGTATTGCCAAAGAACTGGAACGCAGAATTGATGAGCATAACGGTTCTGATAAAGGTGCAAAATACACGCGTGTAAGAAGACCGGTCACCTTGGTCTATAGTGAAGAGTATAGAGATAGAAGTTCCGCATCAAAACGTGAGTATGAGATCAAAAAAAAGATGAGCAGGGCAGAAAAGTTGAAGCTGATAGCTTCTGCTTAGAATTCAAATCCTCCGCCGGCACCCTTGCTCATGCTGTCATAGACAGCTTGTACGTAGCTGTCACGCACTACACAATCAAGCAGTTTTTCACAACCCATACAGCTTTTTACCTGATGCTCTGACTGGCAGGCTTCCAGCTCAGATTTTTTCTGTTTCAGGGCTATCTGCCACTCATCAAGTACTTGGTCGGACATTACGCTTTCATCCCGTAAGCATCTTTGAGTTTGTTTATTTCATAATTGGAACCGAAGAAACAAGGGCTTGTGTCATGCGGATGAGCTGGAACAAGTTTCATCAGTCTCATGCCTTCCTCATTGATGGCTTGTCCACCTGCCTGTTCATACATGAAAGCAAAAGGGATCACTTCAAAGAGTTGTCTCAGTTTACCGTGTGGTTTATCTGTTGTCCCAGGGTATGAGAAGATCCCTCCACCTTTTAAAAGTATCTGGTGAAGGTCCGGTACCATACCGCCAGAATATCTGAGACGGTACCCCTCAGAAAATAGACCATCTACAAATGTTTTGTGCGCTTTGCTCCAGTTCTGTTGTGTCCCGCCAGGCGCATTGAGTTTTCCTTTTTCATCAAGTGTGATCTCAGAGATAAAGTTAAAAAGACCCTCCTGTGCTCTGTAGTGTTTAGGTTTCGCATTTCTTGTTGCCGTGACAAGTTCAATACGAGGGCCATAGACAACATAGGCAGAGGCTACAAGGTTTTCAGCCTTCAATTCTCCTTCATAGATACCGAAGATAGACCCGACAGAGAGATTGACATCTGCAAGACTTGAACCATCTAAAGGGTCATAACAGATCGTGTATTTTCCCTCATCATGCAATGCCAATACACCTTCTTTTTCTTCACTGACCAAAGCTTTTACAATAGAAACATCTTTAAAAGCCTCTTCTACGATATAGTCGCTTTTTACATCCAATTTAAGCTGGTCTTCTCCTGATGTGTTTTCCGTGTTACTGTACCCCAGGTCTTCTGTTTGAATGGCGTGGTCTATTTTGATCGCAATTTTTTCAATGGTTTCAAATATGGTTAACATCTCTTATCCTCTTTTACTTTATAGTTGTTTTGCATGGGCATGGATCCACTCTATGATCTGAGCAGTGTTATTCAGGTCCAGTATATCGATACTCTCCGGTATTGTATAGGTTGTGATATCGATCGTGTCATCGATCGCAATGGCTTCACTGCAGGAAAAATAACTTTCGTCGATCTTGTTCCTGAAAACGGCAATACGCGGCAGGGGAAGTGTTTTAAGCCCTTCAACAAGCAGTATATCAAAGTCATTGATCATGGCTACGATATCGTCAAGTGTTTTTTCTCTCTGTGAGAAGTATGTGGTTCTTGTAGGTGAGGTAACAACGACCTCTGCACCTGTTTGTGAGAATTTATGGCTGTCTTTTCCTTCTACATCGAACTGTGCTTTGTCTTTAGGGTCATTTTTTATGATGGCAACTTTGCGTTCTTTGATCAATATTTTTGCAATTTTTTCTACGAGAGTGGTTTTCCCACTGTTTGACGGACCGGTAAATGCAACAGCAACTCTTTTACTCACAGCATGATTTCCTTGAATAATGATTAAAGGCATTATACATCAATCTTTATTGAATGTATGTTAAAATTCGTACGAATTACAAGGAGTGTATATGGTTAGGTCATCTTTATCGTTCATAGCCATAGCTCTTCTTCTTGGCTGCACGTCCAAACAAGAGACAGAACTGATCCAAGGCTACAGTGAAAAAGTAACCTATCATAAACAATTACAGAAAACAGAAAAGACACAACTCTATCAGGATAATGTGACCAAGGTCATGTTAACCGCAACCTATCTCTATACTCCGAACTTTGAAAACCATGATACCCGAGATGAAGTTTTTATTGTGGGGTTGTACAGTGAAGGTCAAACGGCAGGTGCGTTAAATTCTGATGGTAATACCTTGACACTGAACGGGAAAATAGCAAAATCGGTCAAAGCACTGAGCCCGGAGGATGAACGGTTAAAGGCATTGTCTTTTGTGACCCCGTGGAGCAATTATTATCTCGTTACTTTCCCTCATGAGTCAAGTAAAAAGATCACACTTCTCTTTGAAAGTACACTGTACGGTAAAGGTGAGTTACACTTCGCCAAAGTGGCGAAATATGTATTGGACAAATCGTAAGTATCTTTCGGATTACTTTCTGAATGTATCGGTTTCAGAAGGTGAGGCAAGTACTTGTAAGAGTGGAAAGATACGTGTAGTTACACCCAGTTTATTCAGATAGATGACATAATTTGCCAATACTTTTTTCCCATACTCTTTAGCTTCCTCATTCTCCATTTTCTCCATGCTCATATAGGGTTCATAAGGACCTCTTCTGAAGTTATGTTTGTTGGTAATATGCCTTCTGGTAAAACCTATACCCCCATTGTACGCATAGGCGATAAAAAGCGGATGGAAAAGGTACTTGGTAAGATAGTCAAGGTGGAAATCTGCATACTCAATGGCCTTGTAGGGATCAAATATGTCATCATAATCGATCTGCTCACCTTTCTCTTTGGAAACATGTTCGATGAGAAACGGCATGAACTGCATCATTCCCAACGCAAAAGAACGTGAGACAGAAGCGGGTACAAAGCGGCTCTCTTGTCTTGCAATCGCATAGATAAGTGCTTGTCGTTCCGGTGTCATGTGTTTCATAGCTTTACGGTAAGGCATGGGGAAGTAAGACTCCGTATAGTTACAGGCTTTGGCTTTGAGGTAGGTATAGATCCCTATCGTTTCTTGAGATTTATGTTCATCTGCCAGTTCATCCAGATCCACACCTGAATTCATCTTCTGTTTGACTTTGGCCCAATCGATCGGATCTTCGATATCAAACCCCCAGGTACTGCTTTTCCGAAGGGATTCGGTGATCGTTTTGGGGTATCTTCCGTTGATGGTGTCTGCTGCCATTAAAGTATAGATATTGATATTACAGCTTTCACGCAAAAGTTTGAGGTATGCATCTTCTTTTGTGCTCAAATAGAGCCAGAAAAGAGACTTGTCTATATCATAGCGCTGCAGATAGTTTTTACGGGCATCCTCAAAATAATCTGCAGCCTGTTTAGGTTTTTTCTGCTGCATCAGTGCAAGCCCATGTTTGAAACTTTTGTGGGCATCGCTTCTTCTTTTCCAGTTTTTGTTTGCTTCTTTTGTAGCTCTTATCTTTGGGAGTTCGACCGTTGATCCTGTTCTGTATTTATAGGCTTTTCGAAGCTTTGCATTGAGCCTGCTTGCTTCATAGATGATCTTTTTGGCTTCTGTAGCTGTAGTCGTGGTTTGTGAAAGAAAACGCCAGATATAGTAATCTTTTTCTATACTCTTTGGCATCCGGTGTATTTGTTCGTAGGTGAACTTTTTCGCATGCAGTGTAGATGTACCCGAGAAGAGTACAAGTAGCAATGAAAGAAAAAAAGACTTCACACGCATCTATTATCCGAGTACAGCACGCATCATAAAATTATCGATCAGTTGCAGACCTAAGATCACAACCAACGGTGAGAGGTCAATACCTGAAAATACGACAAACGGCATTTTACGTCTAATGAAGCTTAGGACAGGTTCAGTTAAACGGTAGAGTACCTGTACGATAGGATTGTAAGGGTCAGGTCGTACAAAACTCAGTAGTGCAGCGATGATCACTATCCAGATATAAAGGTTCAGTACAGTGTGGATCGTCTGTACAATGGCGTATATAAGAGCATTCATGATGCTACCTCCAGTAAATATGGTTTAATAAGCGGATAGATCTCGGAAAGTTCAGGTCCGTGTTCAGCACCCGTGAGGATGAGTCTCAGCGGTGTAAAGAAACTTTCCCCTTCCAGTCCGCTCTCTTTCAGAATGTGTGCTTTGAATTCGTTAAAGTCATTGATCATAGGGGCATTTTGAATGATGTCTTCCATTGTGTGCATTTGTGCACTCCATTTACCTTCAAAATCTTTCGGTGTAAAGATAGGGTTGATCTTCGATTCAAGTTCGTTGATCGTAGATGCCTCTTCAAGATAGAGCTTGGCCAGTTTCCCGATGTCTGCATCTGCAAAACCAAAGAGTGTAGAGAGACGTTTGTCATCCATGCGTCTAAGGTGTTCTCTGTTGATAGAACGGAGTCTGTCTATGTCAAACTTTACAGGTGACTTGGAAAGCGTGCTTAGATCGAACCACTCCAATGCCTCAGGCATGATGAAGATCTCTTTTGGTGTTTGGTTGCCAAGCAGTATCAGGTAGTTGGCGATCGCATCGGGGATGAAGCCCTGTTCAAAGAGCCATTTGACCGAGCCGGCATCATCATCTCTGCTCATCTTTTTACCCTCGGTATTCAGGATAATAGGAAGGTGCGCATACTTGGTCTCCTGTTCATAGCCAAGGAGCGTTTTGATATGTGTTTGTCTAGGCGTGTCTGAGAGGTGCTCCTCACTGCGTATGATAAGAGTGATCCCTGAGATCATATCATCACAGGCAGAGGCAAAGTCATACGTTGGTGTGCCATCACTGTTTAAAATGACAAAAGAATCTACTTCATCAGGTGCTGTTTCAAACTCTCCCTTGAAAAGGTCATGGGTGACTATCGGTGCTTCCGGTGCCTTGATACGCAGTACAAAAGGCGTCTTCTCTTCTTTGAGCTTGTGAAGCTCTTCCGCACCCATAGATGTACAGCGTCCATTGTAGCGGTAAGTGACCTTGTTCTCTTCTGCTTCTTTTCTGTCAGCATCAAGTTGCTCAGGTGTACAGGTACAGACGAATGCTTTTTTCTCTTCAAGGAGCCTGATCGCCAGTGTTTGGTGTATATGGAGGTTTTCACTCTGATGAGAGACGCTGTCGTGAGGAAGCGCGAACTTCTCCAGGATGTCCATGATCTCCGTATCTTTGCCGGTGATGTTTCGCTCTTTGTCCATATCTTCTATACGTACAATGAAGTTGGCATCTTTTTGTTTGGCTACCATGTAATTGAATATGGCAACACGAAGGTCTCCTACATGTAGATCACCGGTCGGTGATGGGGCAAATCTAAGCATCTATCCTACTCCAAAAGTTGTGTGTATAAGAGTGTAATTATAGTGGGTTTAATTTATAAATATTTTAAAGCGCCGTAGGTTTAACTAAGCTTTTTAGTTTATAGAACTTCTCGTTACGCAACCTGCCATTTCCATAAAGGCGATACGCCTTGTCTAAGATGTGATAAGCTCTAATTGGATAAAATACAGCTTTCAAATCAAAAGGTTTAATAAGAATGAGTGAGCACAAAGATTTTTTACGTACTATTGTTGAAGAGGACTTGGCATCAGGCAAGTATCAAGAGGTTCATACAAGATTTCCTCCGGAGCCTAACGGTTTCCCGCATATCGGACATGCCAAATCTATCGCCATAAATTTTGGTATTGCCCGTGATTATCATGGTCGCTGCAACCTCAGAATGGATGATACCAACCCAACCACAGAAGACACGAAATATGTTGAAGCACTCAAAGATGCTGTGCAGTGGCTTGGATTTGAGTGGGATAACAGTGTACGTTATACGTCTGATTATTTCCCTGAACTTTACAATTATGCTGTTGAACTCATCAAAATGGGCAAAGCCTACGTTGACAGCTTGAGTGAAGAGGAGATCCGTGAATACCGCGGAACGGTGACAGAGCCTGGAAAACGTAGTAAATACGCCGAGCGCAGTGTTGAAGAGAACCTGGACCTTTTTGAGAGAATGAAAAACGGTGAATTCAAAGACGGTGAACATGTCCTTAGAGCCAAGATCGATATGGGTGCGGCCAATATGAAAATGAGGGATCCTCTTTTATACCGTATCAGACATGCACACCATTACAGAGCAGGGGACAAGTGGCATGTCTACCCGATGTATGACTTTGGTCACTGCCTCTCTGATTATATTGAGGGCATTACCCATTCGATCTGTACACTGGAGTTTGAAAACAACCGTGATATCTATGATTGGGTACTAGATACGCTGGGGCTAAAACCGCCAAGACCGTATCAGCATGAGTTCGCAAGACTTGCTGTCAACTACACGGTTATGAGTAAGAGAAAGCTTTTGGAATTAGTGAATGAAGGAAGGGTGAGCGGCTGGGATGACCCTAGAATGCCTACGATCGCCGGATACAGAAGAAGAGGCTATACGCCAGAGTCTATTATAAACTTCTGTGATCAGATCGGTATCGCAAAAGCAAACTCAACGGTGGATGTTTCACAACTTGAGTTTTGTATAAGGGATGATCTCAATACAAAAGTACCGCGTGTGATGTGTGTACTTGACCCGCTCAAAGTCACCATTGAAAATTACGAGGGGTCAGAAGCACTTGATGCACCGTACTACCCGCATGATGTCCCTAAAGAGGGTTCAAGAATGATACCTTTCTCAAGCGAGATCTATATTGAGCGTGATGACTTTATGGAGAACCCTCCAAAAGGGTACTACCGTCTTACACCAGAACAGCCTGTGAGACTTAGACATGCCTATATCATCACCTGTAAAGAAGTGATCAAAGATAGTGACGGCAATATCATAGAGATAAAAGCGGAGTATCATCCGAACTCTAAAAGTGGTGCTGATACCAGCGGGATCAAGGTCAAAAGTGCAATCCAGTGGGTAGATGCAAATGAGGCTAAAAAAGTTGAACTGAGACTCTATGACAGACTCTTTAAAGATGAAGCCCCTGAAGGGTTGGAAGATATCAATCCAGACTCTTTAAAAGTGGTCAAAGATGCGCTGATCGAGCCGTCTGTGATCACAGAGAGACCTGATGAGAGATTCCAGTTTGAAAGACAGGGGTATTTCTATGCAGACCCTGTAGACTACACGAATGAAACACCTGTGTTCAATAAAATAGTCGGTCTGAAAGACTCTTGGAGCAAAAAGACAAAAGCAGCTGAAAAGGCACCTAAAACTGAGCGCAGATCTGAAGAGAAAAAAGTACAGATTGATGGTGAAGTAGAGCCTATGAGCGAAGCTGAACAGGTACTGTTTGACAAGTACACGGGTGAGCTTAAACTCAATAGTATGGTTGCTGATATTTTAGCTAGAGATGCGCAACTCTCTTCTTTTTATGAAGAGGCTCTCTCTGTAAATAACAGCCCTGTAACGATCGCAAATATTGTGGCCAATGAAGTAGCCAGAGAGTTTAAAGAGAAGCAGGCAGAGGAACTGAAGTTTGATGCAAAACAAATAGCTGAACTTGTGAAGATGGTTGATGATGGCACGATTTCAAGTAAAATTGCCAAACAGGTATTTGAAGAGATGACCAAGAGCGGAGAAGATCCTGTAAAGATCGTTGAAGCGAAAGGACTTGTACAGATCAGTGACCCATCACAAATTGCACCAATTATTGATGAGATCATTGCAAAAAACCCAGATAACGTTGAAAAGTTTAAAGCAGGAAATACAAAATTATTGGGCTTTTTTGTAGGACAAGTACTCAAAGCCACAGGGGGGAAAGCAAACCCGCAAGTGGTCAATGAACTGGTAGCTGAGAAGTTAAAGTAATAAATTTAAGAGCCAGTTACCCTCGTTACACCTCTGAAGAGGTGGAAAAGGATGCATATGAATCATACAATTGACCTGACCATTAAACCAAAGTATATCAAAAACTACAAGAACGGATACCCCTTGATCTCAAAAGAGTTTTTTGTTGATTGGAGCAAAGTAAAAGAAGAGGGAACGATCGTTAACCTGCTTGATGATAGAAAAAAGTTTATCGCTAAAGGGTATTACGGTATTCAAAACAAAGGGCATGGCTGGGTACTCTCTTATCAAAAAGAGGAAAAGATCGATGTTGC
Organism: Sulfurovum sp. XGS-02; assembly: GCF_023213175.1. GTDB lineage: Bacteria > Campylobacterota > Campylobacteria > Campylobacterales > Sulfurovaceae > Sulfurovum. The sequence goes on along the minus strand of NZ_CP093312.1, from coordinate 1,335,045 downwards.
GTACTTCAGTACCAAGATAAAAGCGGCTGCGCAATACCGAAGCGATCTCTACAATGATGAAGAGACTACAGCTTTCAGGGTGTTTAACGGTGAAGGCGATGGGGTAGGTGGTTTAACGATAGATTATTTTGACGGCTTCTATCTGGTGACCTGGTACAGTCTGGGGATTTATGCATTCAAAGATGCTGTCTTGGCAGCCCTGAAGTCTCAAGTAGCGTATAAAGGTATCTATCAGAAAAAGAGATTTGATACCAAAGGCCAATACCTTGATGATGAGGAGGATTTTGTCTGTGGCAGCAGAGGTGAATTTCCACTGATCGTAAAGGAAAACGGTGCAAATTTCGCTATCTATTTGGATGATGGTCCTATGGTGGGTGTTTTTTTAGACCAGAGAGAGGTAAGAAAAACGCTTCGTGACAACTACGCCCAAGGGAAGCGTGTACTCAATACCTTCTCTTATACAGGAGCATTTTCCGTGTTTGCTGCGCTGGGTGGTGCTGCGAAGACGACCAGTGTGGACCTTGCCAAAAGAAGCCGAAGCAGAACAGAGGAGCAGTTTCGCATTAACGACATTGATCCCAAAGGACATGATATCATTGTTGAAGATGTCTTTAACTACTTTAAATACGCAGTGAGAAAAGAGATACTCTTTGATGTGGTGGTACTCGATCCGCCTAGTTTCGCCAGATCGAAGAAGCATACCTTCTCTGTAGCTAAAGATTATGTAAAACTTCTCAAAGAGGCAATTCAGATCACACAGAAGGGTGGTGTGATAGTTGCATCGACGAATTATGCGAATTTGAACATGGCCAAATTCAAAGATTTTATAGACAAAGCATTTAAAGAACTGGGCGGAAAGTATAAGATAGAACATACCTTCTCTCTACCCAAAGATTTCAGGGTTATGGAAAAATTTAAAGAGGGTGATTACCTTAAAGTAGCATTCATCAGGAAGGTATTATAAATCCTATCATCGTATGAAAACAAAACTTGTTAACAAATTTATGTTATTATATATCCTCAAATTATGAGTTAAAATTATTAAATAAAAACTGTATCTTATCAATATCAAGGATAAAAGATGCAAAAAATAATATTTTTAGTACTTTTTGCTTCTCTTGCCCTTCTCTATGGAGATGGCCAGTTAAAGGTACTTGACCTTTCAGACTCACACTATGAAATCGGCGAATCGCTGCTGGAGTATGAGGATACGACTGCAAAGATGACATTATCCGAGATACGCCATCTCTCTTCTGAAGATTTTATACCACTCAATAAACCTGTAGCAAGCCATCCTTTTACAAATTCAGCATTTTGGTATCAGTTTAAAGTGAACAATAAAGAAAACGTACCTTTATCCAGAGTGATCATCTTTGAACCGGCATGGCTTGACTCAGTGAACTTCACCGTTATCTCTTCAGAAGGAGAGATAAAGACCTATCAGGGCGGGAACACTTACCCCTATGCAAAAAGAGCGCTCGATCACTATCTTATCAACTTCGAACATACGTTTGAACCTGGTATCTCTACCGTTTATCTTCAAGTGAAAACAAGGGATCCTTTCATTGTCGCTTTATCTCTCATGGATAAAGCAGCCTTTTTAGCCGAAGAGATAGATGCTTCGATGTATATCGGTCTGGTGTATGGTGGTATTGTAGCCATGCTCTTTTATAATCTTTTTCTCTATTTTGGTACGAAAGCCCGTTACTATGCTTATTATGTACTCTTCTTAGGCGCTTTTTTTGCGATGAATGCTTTTTATAACGGCTATACGTTCATGTACCTCTTCCCCAATTCACCTGCCGTGCAAAACTGGGGACAGTCTACCTCGATCTATTTTTATACTGTGACTGCACTGTTTTTTGCCAGATCATTTTTGAACTTTGTCAAATACCATCATACCCTTTACATCACTACAAGATACCTGATCGTTGGTATTGTCGTTGTTGCAGTACTTACCGCTGTGACGAGCGGCTATCATTATCATGTGATGCTTGCTATCATATCCTTACTGTTGGTCAGTATCTATCTATTTGGTATTGCACTGTATAGTTTAGTCACAGGGAACCGTTCAGCCCGGTTTTTTCTTCTTGGTACTGCCAGTGGTCTGATCGGTGCTTCTATTACTGCCTTGACCATCATGTCGTATATCCCGTATACCTATCTGACCTATAAAGCAATTGACTTTGGTCTGTATATCGATGTGGTTCTGTTATCGATGGCACTGGCAGATCGTATGAAAATGACACAGGAAAAAAAGCTCATAGCAGAAAAAGAGGCAAAAACAGATATCTTAACAGGACTCTATAACCGTAGAGCATACTATGAGATCTCTCACAAAGAGTTCCAGAGACTGATACGGCACAATAGATGTCTATCTATAATTATGTTCGATATCGACCATTTTAAGGAGATCAACGATACCTATGGACATGATGCAGGAGACAATGTATTGAAATGTGTTGCAAGTATTGTCAAGGGTGTGATCCGGGAGTATGATTATGCTTTTAGAATGGGTGGGGATGAGTTTTTGGTCCTATTGCCCGAAACCAATGAGAAACAGGCCTTATTCCTTGCAGAACGTATTAGAAAAAGGGTAGCAAATAAAAGATTCATAGAGAAGGATGAGAAGTTCTTCATTACTGCCAGTTTTGGTATCAGTCAGTATAACCATATTGAAAGAAGCATAGTATCGATTGTCAAAAGAGCAGATAAAGCGCTCTATTATGTGAAAGAGAGCGGCAGAAATAACGTGAAAGTATTAGATAGGTTTATGAGAGTGTAAGTGTTGAAGATAACATTCTGACACTTGGGTGTACCTATGAAGCCAAATAATAGTCCAAAGTAAATGTCATATCCTCATCCAGATCAAGGTTCGCTCTCATCCAGGTAATGTAACCTCTGTCCTCATGCACGACTTCAGCGATCTCTCTGTCTTTGTATTTCCCAAATTTGAAGGTTTTCATCATGACCGGGGTTTGGGTGAGTTCAGCCAGTTTTTGCATAGGATTTATACCTGCAAATTTCTCTTGCGTCAAACGTACCAGTTTGGAAAGCAGCAATTTCATCACAAGCACATCACCTATAGCATCATGTGCTTTGATAGTGATATTAAGTTTTTGTGCTTCAGCTTCTTCGATCTGATAGAGTTCGAGTGCGTATCGAAGGTACTGGAGTCTGTGATTAGGGCTGTCAGGAAGCAGGTGTTTGGCACAACGCAGTGTGTCTATCAGTGTATAGTGATTTTCAAATCCCTCTTTTTCCAGCATGCCCAGATCAAAAGAAATATTATGTGCGATAAGATAATTCTCTTGTTGATTGAGCTGCTGCAGCTTTAGTGCAAAACCGGTTTCATCATAAAGGCCCTTGTCTGCTATGATCTCCGGTGTGATGTTGTGTACCTCCATCGCTTCGATGCTGATGGGTACAGGAGCCATACAGAGTTCATCAAACACTTCGATCTCATCTTTACTGTGTACGATCATCGCACCTACCTGTATGATGCGGTCTTGCTCTTGATTACCCGTGGTTTCTGTATCGAAAAGTACGTATTTTGCCATGCTTTTATCCTTGAGTTATGAAGATAGATAGTATCGTATTTTATCTAACAACCCCAACCCTAAATGACAAATGGTATAATACTGCATATATTATGAACCGTTTGTCCAGGGTGACAAACAGTTCGATTACAGGACACACAATGGCTAAACACTTGACCTCGATCATCTCCAGTGCATTTGGAAAATTTGCTTCTAAAGAATTCCCATCACCCATACAACATTTTATCAACAAAGGGTATGTAAAACTGATGGGGCTTGATATGAGTGAGTTTAAAGCACCTACTGAATATCCTACACTGAATAAACTCTTTACAAGAGCTTTTGAAACACCCAGAGCCTTGCCTGAAGAGAAGGATGCCCTGATATCGGGAGTGGATGCACTCATAACGGATGCAGGAACGATCAAAGAAGGTAAAGCCTACCAGATCAAAGGGATGAGTTACAGTATAGAAGATCTTTTTGGTGTATACCATCAGGATGCAGTGGGAAAGGTAGAAGGAGGAGAGTTTATCAACTTTTATCTTTCTCCCAAAGATTACCACCGTTACCATATGCCGATGCGTCTGAAAGTCAAATCATTGACACATATTCCAGGTAAACACTACCCGGTGAACTTTCCCTTGCTTCGCAATAAAGTGGACCTCTTTATTGAAAATGAGAGAGTGGTCATAGAGTGTGAAGATGAGAAGGGAAGGACACAGGTACTGGTACTTGTAGCTGCACTCAATGTAGGTCAAATGGTTGTCACTTTTGAGGAAAAAGTGAGAACGAACTCAGAGATTAGAGAACCGGTACATTATGAGTATGAGGATTTTTGGGTCGAGAGGGGAGAGTTCTATGGCTGGTTCGAGATGGGATCAACGATCTTGACCTTTTCAGAGAAAGGGAGTATATTCCCGGAAGTCGCTATCAATCAAAAAGTAAAATTTACTGATATTTTGGGTAAAGTAATATAGAAGTTTACAAATAAAGGGGAGAAAGTATGCAAATTAAAGAGATAGAAGAGTATGCACAGGTCCGTGCGAAAGCAAGAGCCTACCTTTGCTATATCATAGGAAGACATATTTCTCAAACGATTATAAACGGTGATATTTCTACGGTACTTTCAAAGCTGGAACCGCTTCATGAAAGTATCCCTAATGCAGAGGCGATCTATGCGCTTGATGGCAAAGGTATACAGATCACTGAAAATATCTCCAAGGATAAAAAACTGAGAGGTATCGGTAAAGGTGAGGATAGAAGTGACAGGGCTTACTATTATAAAACACAAAGAGAACACCGTTGTACCCTCACGGAACCATACCCATCCAACATAAGTAATACGATGGTTGTCACGGCATCATTTCCTATTGTAGATGAAAAAGATAATTTGATCAGTATTATTTGTGTAGATATCTCTCTGGCAAATATCCTACGTATGGTACATCCAAGTTCTATCGACTCAGTTTCTGGAAAATTAAGTAAAGTTGCCTATACCGCATTCTCTTTGGCACTGGCAGGTGTTTCACTGTTACTCTTTGTCAAAGGTGTAACGGCATTCTTACATTTTGGCATTGATTTCTCTGCCATTGATATCAATGAGATGTTTAAAGCAACGATCCTTCTTACCCTCTCACTGGCCATTTTCGATCTGGTCAAAGCGATATTTGAGGAAGAGGTCTTGGGTAAGGAGAAAAAAGGGGCTACAGGCGAAGGGCACCAGACCATGATACGCTTTTTGGGCTCCATCATCATTGCGCTGTCCATTGAAGCACTGATGCTTGTCTTTAAGTTCGCGCTCACAGATCCTGCTCAGCTTGAGTATGCTGTCTATCTTATCTCAGGTGTGGCATTACTATTAGTGAGTCTTTCTATTTACGTGAAGTTCATCCAGGCAAGACTTAAAGATACGGAGAAGATGAACTAGTGGAAAAAAAACTGATCATTTTTGATATGGATGGTACTTTGGTCAACTCTTCATTGACCATAGCCAATGCTATCAATTATGTACGTAAAAACCTGGGTTTTGAACCTATGGAACGAGAGTATATATTAAGATTGGTGAATGACCATACGATCAATCCTGCACAAACCTTTTACCATGCAAAAGCATTTGACAGAGACCATGAAAAATGGTTTTCAGAGTACTATACGAAAAATCATCAACGTGAATTGGTACTCTATGATGGGATCAAAAAACTGCTCGATACCCTGAAGGGTAAAGGGCATGATCTGGCAGTAGCGACCAATGCTTACAGAGGTTCAACAATAGAATCACTGACACATCTTGAGGTCTATGAACATTTTGATGCTATCGCCTGTTATGATGATGTACCACAAGGAAAACCACACCCGGATATGCTTCATAAAATACTGGATGAATTAGGGCATAGCAGCCATAGTGCACTTTTTATCGGTGACGGTCCGCGTGACGAATTGGCAAGCAAAAGGGCAGAGATAGACTATATTATGGTCGACTGGGGGTTTACAGACCATACAGATGCTGTACGCAGTGTCGATGAACTGCATACCTTACTGCTGCGTTAAATATTTCTGTTTAATCCATACTTTTATGCTTTAGATATCCTACCTTTTACAAACAGTATCAATGCTGTCGTTAACGCAATACCCGATACGATCAAAAAAAGTTTTTGAATCCCGTATAGGTGTACAATAGGCTGCAAGATCAGCGGGGAAGAGAACTGTCCCAGAAAGAAACTGGATGCAAGTACGCCTGAAGCTTTCCCTCTTTTATGGGCCGGTACTTTCGAAAGAAACCATGAATTGGTATTGACAAGGATCAGGCCAAATCCTATACCAATGAATGCTGTGCTGTAAAAAAGCTGTGCAATGGAGTGGGCTTGGGAGATAATGAAGAGACCTATCCCAAAAAAGATAAACGTGATGATATAGATATGCACATAGGAGAACCTGCCTTTGAGTTTGGCATACTGCCTGGAGGTGAGTGCATTGAAGATCATCGCTGTAGCAATGACCAATCCTATCGTACTTGGTTTGCCGTGCAAAGTCTCAATAATAAGATAAGGCAATTGGGTAGGCAGCATATAAAATAGTACCATTGCAAAAAAAGCGGTGAAGTAGACAGGCCAGAGACTGCTTTCGATCTCCATATCACTTTCGACATGCTTATGCTTCTGGGGCTCATAGAGAGAGGTAAGCAGTAGAGGAAGGAAGAAGAGAGGTAAGATATAGATAGCAAAAGGATAGGACCAGTGAAGCTGTGCAAGCAGACCGCCGGCTGTGATAAATACGATCCCTCCAAGAGCCACGGCCATCCCTTGGATAGACATAAATTTATGCCGTGCCATTTCATCAAGATAATCTCCGATGAGTGCAGTAGAGCTGGTCATGAGCAGTGCAACAGCGATGCCCAATACCGCCCGGCCTACAAGAATGGCATAGAAATTGTCCAGGTAAAATCCCGAGCTTCCGCCGAGTATAAAGAGGGTGATCCCCGTATAAAGCGGCTTTAACCTGCCAAATTTATCTACAATGATCCCGGCTATCGGGGCAAAAAGCGCAATGATGATGGAGGGGATGGTCAACATCAGCTTTGAAAGAAATTCGATATGGGGTAGGGAACTGAATGTTTGACTGATGAGGGGAAGAGAAGAGACGACAGTAATGCCGGACATCACACCCATCGTTGCGATCAGCAGTAGTGAGATCTGTATTTTTTTGTTTATGGTTTTGGACATGGGAATCTTTATCGATGAATTCATTTTAGAATCGATTATACCCTCTTTTTAATATTGGGATATTGAGTAGATAGCGTAATATAATCCAGATTTTGCTATAGTTCACAAAAAATGCAAAGAGGAACTCCGATGTCAAAAACGCTCATCACCGATCTATTTTCTTTACTTCTTATAGGGGTCTCTTTCCTGGTGCCTTCTGGTTATCAAGAGATGCTGTCGTTTGCCGGGCTTTTTGCACTCTCCGGAGCTGTTACAAACCAGCTTGCCATCCATATGTTATTTGAAAAGGTACCACTGCTTTACGGATCAGGAGTGATAGAAAAAAACTTTACGGCTTTCAAGACCGCTATCCGTGAGATGATGATGAAACAGTTCTTTAGCAAAGAGCAGCTGGGAGATTTTTTTACAAAAGAAGAAGAGAAGATAGATCTGATCCCTTTGGTCGAAGGTGCAGACTTTTCTCCCGCTTTTGATGCACTCTCTAAAACGGTGATGGAGTCGAAATTCGGTGGGGCTCTTGCAATGTTCGGGGGTGAAGAAGCATTAGAAGGTTTGCGTGATCCTTTTTCGCGTAAGCTCAAGAGTGCTGTAAGTGCCATCGTCTCTTCTTCTGCTTTTAAAGCACAGCTTGACCATCATATACAAAGCTCAACTTTGAGTGAAGATATGATCGCATCAGTGGAAGCACTGATCACAAGAAGACTGGATGAGCTGACACCTAAAATGGTAAAAGAACTGGTAAAGGATCTGATCAAGGAACATTTGGGATGGCTTGTAGTGTGGGGAGGTGTTTTCGGTGGCCTTATAGGCGTGGTATCGTCAACCTTGATCTAAGAGATCATAAGCCTTAACGGTCATGATCTCAGGTAGGATGCAGCTAGAAATCTTCTCTCAAACCGCTTTTTTCTTTTTAGCGACCATAGACGTTTTCATTGTTTTGTAGCCCCGATAGTCCTCATCCCAAAATTCAGGCAGTTGTAGCAATTCGCACTGACCGGCAAAAGTGGCTTCAAGTTCACCTTCCTTCAGGAGAAAAGCAGGATTGGAGGTGGTACGCTCATTGTCTGGATGATGTAAAAAAGTTTCCATCAGGATGATACCATCGGGTTTCAGTGCCTCTATCATCTGAGGGAAGAGTCTGCGTTCTAAAAAATAGGTACAGACAATAAGGTCATATTTCTCTTTGGGGAGGGTATAGGTATCAAAGTCGACCTCTTCTGCATGGATGTGCGGAATATTCTGAAGCTGTGCTATCGCAACAGAAGAGATGTCTAGTGCATCGACTTGGAATCCCTGGGAAACCAGGTATCTGCTGTGTCTTCCCATGCCACAGGCTATATCAAGTGCCTGTAGTCCAGGAGCCAGTGAAGCATAGTCACTGACGAGTTTGATGGGCTCATCGGACATTGGATTGTGTTGCCATTTTTCATCCCAGCGTTCTTTGTCTTCTTGTGCCATTGCCGCCCTTTTTCTTTGAAGTCTCTTTTGGTATCATTCTATCAAAATAATGAAAAAAATCATATGACTATACGAAAATATGCAGCAGGAGAAAAAATGTCAGAGCGTAAAACACTCACCTTTATATCATGGAACGTCAATGGTATCAGAGCGGTAGAGAAGAAGCAGGCACTCAAGTGGATCGATGAAGAGAATGTTGATTTTTTAGGGCTTCAAGAGATCAAAGCAGAAGCAGACCAGATCCCTGAGAGTATCTTTGAGAGAGAATACAAATTTCAAAGTATCAACTCCTCATCGAACAAAGGACAGTCCGGTGTAGCACTCTATACAGATATCAAGGGTGAAGCATCGTGCTGTGCACATGTGGATATCTTGGATGAGGGACGCATTAATGAATACCACTTTGGTGATATCGCATATTTTAATGTCTATTTTCCCAATGGACAACGTGATGATGAGCGTCTGGAGTATAAAATGGCATTCTATGACCGTTTCTTGGATCATATCAATACCTTAAGAGATGAAGGGAAGTCCATAGTTATATGCGGTGATGTCAACACAGCGCATAAAGAGTTTGATCTGGCACGTCCCAAAGCCAATGAAAAGATGTCTGGATTCTTGCCGATGGAGCGTGAATGGATAGATAAACTCCTCAGCCATGGCTATATAGATACCTTTAGACATGTCAAAGGGGATGAAAAAGACCGTTACAGCTGGTGGAGCTACAGAGCGGGAGCAAGAGGGAAAAATGTAGGATGGAGAATAGACTATTTCTTCGTTTCAGATGATCTCAAAGAGAGGATCATCGATGCGGATATCATGGATCATATCATGGGAAGTGACCACTGTCCAGTGAAGTTGGTTTTGAAGGTTTAGCTTACCCTTTGGTTAAATGCCATCCGGAGCCGTAGGGACATTGATAGATACTAAGCTGTAATCGTTTTCCCTGGGATAGTTTTCCTATCTGTGCTTTGGCAGATACTTCGGAGTCATAGAGGTCTTTGATCCGACCATGACCATCTCTGCAGGAGCATACTTCATTTTTTTGTACTGTGAGGGTATCTTGGCGCTCTTGAGACTCTTTGATTTCTTTGATATGCCCACCCAGTGCATCTAAGCTCTGAACATTAAAGTAGTTTAATATCTGCTTTTTTGAGAGATGAGCCAGGTGAGGGTGGTTTTTTTGGAGGTGTATGAGTATCTCTTCTTTTTTCACCAGTTCATTTTTGATGGTTTGAAGGGATTGTTTGAAGTGCATCATACGGTAGAGCCGGATCTACTCCATCTCTCCCGTATAGTAAAATTCATCCAACCCTTCCAGAAAAGCCATAAGCAGTTCATCGGAACACACTTTGAAGTTCTTATGACCCTCTTTACGGAAGAGGGAAGAAAGCTGCTGTTTGCTGAGCTCAACATCCGCCAGACCAAAGATGATCTCTGTCTCGGCTTCTTTAAGCTCCAGGGCGATACGAAGCTTTTTGAGTATAAGGTTGTTGGTCAGTTCTACTGCTTCATCATCATTTTGTTTTTTTGGAGATGGACCTCTTTTGAGTGTCACCAGTCCATCTAAAAACACACCCAACTCTTCATAGGTGGCAGGTATGAAATCTTTATCTAGACGACGTTTGAGAAGAGACTCCAAATGGGAAGCCTCCATAGGAAACGCTTCAAGCTTGTAGGCTTCCAACATCTCTTCTGTTGTAAGATTCAGTGCCTGCTGTATACGGTAGAGTATTTCATTGGTACTAAGGTGCATTATTTTTTACCTGCTTCCTGGGCAAGGCTGGCCAATGCTATTTTTGCTTTTGTCAATATATTTAAACAGTTCTTGTCTTTAATATTGTGTTTGAGTGACCAGTATTCCGGATTGGTATAGATAAAGCTTGTATCGCCCTCATAGTTTGTTGTGACAAGTATGCGAAGAGGCAGGTCCAGGCCCATGGAAGGATTACAGTTCATCAGTACTGTTCCCATCTTCGGATTGCCAAAGACCACAACCGTTTCAGGTTTCAAATTCATATTGACATTTCTGGCATTGGCCCTATGGTCTATGGTATTAAAATGGGTAAGGCCCTGATCTATGATGAGTTTTTCCAGTTTGGCTACCGAAGTAGCATGATCATTTTCACTCTCTACCGTTTCAAGAAATGTGCCTTTTTTGCTATTACATCCAAGCAAAGTAAATCCGATCAACCCAATCAAAAGTAACTTTCTCATCATAGTCCTTTGTTACACGTTAAATCTAAAGTGCATGACATCGCCATCCTGTACGATGTACTCTTTACCTTCAAGTCTACTTTTACCAGCCTCTTTGGCACCGGCTTCTCCACCACAAGCGATAAAGTCTTCGTAGCTTATGACCTCTGCACGAATGAAGCCTTTTTCAAAGTCATTATGAATGACCGCTGCGGCTTTAGGCGCCGTTGTACCTTTACGAATGGTCCATGCACGCACCTCTTTCACCCCTGCGGTAAAGTAGCTCATCAGTCCAAGTGTATCAAAACCTTTGTGTATGATCTGATCCAGACCGGATTCTGTTACACCGAGATCAGCAAGCATCTCCTCTCTCTCTTCATCATCAAAGTCTACCATATCTTCTTCTACTTTGGCACACAATTTGATCACTTCAGAGTTACGTTCCGCAGCATAGGCTTTGAGTTTTGTCACATATTCATTGTCTTCACTGAGACCATCTTCATCCACGTTCGCACCATAGATGATCGGTTTTGATGTAAGAAGACGCAGGTCTTTATTCATAGCCAAAAAGCCATCACTCTCTTTGTCTGCAAAAGTAGATACTGGATGTCCATCTTCTATATGCGCCAAGAGCGCTTCAGCTACTTCAAGCTGCTCTTTGGCATCCTTGTCGTTTCCTCTTGCTTTCTTCTTAAGCATCTCTATACGTTTGAGTACCGCATCTATATCTGAAAAGAGAAGCTCCTGCTCAATGATCTCAACATCTCTGATAGGATCGATAGAACCTTCTGTGTGAACGATATTTTCATCATGGAAACATCTTACGATATGCAGGATCACTTCTGTTTCACGGATGTTACCTAAAAATTTATTTCCCAGTCCTTCACCTTTACTTGCACCGGCAACAAGCCCGGCGATATCAACGAAATCAAGCGTGGAGTGTTGTATTCTTTCAGGATTAACGATCTTCGCAAGTTCATCCAGTCTTTTGTCTGGTACAGGTACCACTGCTTTATTCGGTTCAATAGTACAAAACGGATAGTTTGCACTTTCTGCATTTTGTGCTTTTGTGAGTGCGTTAAAAGTCGTAGATTTTCCTACATTTGGTAGTCCAACAAGTCCGATGCCTAGTCCCATGGTATTCCTTAAGTATAATAATATTAATACCGCGATTTTAGCGAAATATTGGTGAAGAGGGGGTTAGTTAATATCAGATGTATTCTTATTGACTATAATATAAAGAAAAATGCTTTGTGTCAGATATAACTTTAGTTATGATATAAATATAAAACTTTACTGTAAAAAAGAAAAAACGGGATAGGGTGATGGAAAATGCTTTACTGATTTTAATTATTACGATTAGTATTTCAACCATACTCAATGTCTTTTTAAAAAAATTTGATATCCCCACAGTGATCGGTTATGTCGTAACTGGTTTTGCGATCTCATCTATTTTCCATTTTGCAGAAGACTCCAAGGAGATGTTATCTCATTTGGCAGAGTTCGGTATCGTTTTTCTCATGTTCACCATAGGTCTGGAATTTTCAGTCAATCATCTTAAGAGGATGAAAAAAGAGGTGTTCATTTACGGAACGCTGCAAGTGGTGCTTTCAGGACTTCTCTTCACATTCATAAGTCTTTCCGTGTTCGGATTGGATATAAGGAGTGCCATTGTCATAGGTTCTGCACTGGCACTCTCCTCCACAGCAATCGTCCTGAAAATACTGAATGACAACAACCAGATTCATTCTGCTTACGGGCGTAATACACTGGGTATTTTACTCTTTCAGGATCTTGCGGTTATCCCTATACTTTTGATGGTTTCCTTCTTTACATCGGATACAGAGTCGGTCTCAATTCTTCTTTTGGAGACATCGGCAAGTGCCATATTCGTTTTTTTGATCCTGTTTGTCATCGGGAAATATTTTCTTGAATACTTTTTTGGATGGGTCATGTCCACAGGCTCAGAAGAGATATTTCTTGTTGCTGTACTGCTTGTAGTGATGGGAGCCTCTTTTCTGGCACATGTATTCGGGTTTACCTACTCTCTGGGGGCATTTATCGGTGGAATGATGATTGCAGAGACAAAATACCGCTATCGAGTCGAAACAGACCTTATCCCTTTTAGGGACATACTTTTAGGTGTTTTTTTCGTGACGATAGGGATGATGATAGACTGGCAATCGCTGATCCATTATGGTTATATCATCCTGGGGCTGCTTATAGGGATCATACTGATCAAAAGTCTGCTGATCTTTGGTATTTTGCAGTTCTTTGTGCAAAAAAGAACGGCGCTTAAGACTTCACTGGCTCTCTTTCAGGTAGGTGAATTTTCTTTAGCGGTTTTTGCCCTTGCACGTTCTTATGACCTGATTACTGACGAGTTGAACCAGATCATGATCATTACGGTCGTGCTTTCGATGATACTGACCCCTTTTGTATTGAAAAACATCAGCAAAGTGGCTGACATATTTCATAAAGAACCCGTCGTTCTACGTGATCGGGCACTTATAGGCGGTACATACAAAGATCATATCATTGTGTGTGGGTACGGATCGATAGGACAGAAACTGGTCAAGATATTTAAAGAGAGAAATTTGCTCTATGTCATCCTTGAACATGATGTGAAGGTCGTAGATAGTGTATTGGCCAAAGGAGAAGAGGCGATCTATTTTGCAAATGCTGCACAGAAAATGGTCTTGTCGCATTTTAATGTGAATCACGCTACAGCGATCATCGTGACCATAGAGAATGAGATACAGAGGCAATTGATCTGTGAAAATATTGTCTCTTTTAACTCGAATGTCAATAGTATCGTGAATGTAAACAACACCACAGAAGCAGAGGTGATTGCAGCACTAGGGATCAAACATATCATCAACAGCAGAGATACTATTGCTGATATGCTGGCAGCAGAGGCATTGGCATGCCATCTTCAACTCAAAAAAGAGTAAACTTACTCTTATTTTGAGGATGCTGTTTATTTCTCTTCTTCAGAGAGTTTTTCTATAAACTTGACCATCATTCTCACTCCGGCACCAGAAGCGCCAAAAGGGTTCTCTCCCCATGCATGTTCTACAAATGCAGGACCTGCAATATCTATGTGCGCCCATTTTTCTTTGTGCTCTTCATCGATGAACTCAGAGAGGAATTGACCCGCTGTGATCGCTCCTCCGTAACGTGTATTGGAGATGTTGCATACATCTGCTATCTCAGATTTGATGGTCTTTTTGAGGTATGGGTTAAAATCCAAGGCAGTGGCTAGTTCCCCTGAACGTTTTGCAGCATCTACGACACGTGATTTGACTTCATCAGAGTTCCCCATAATACCTGATGTATAGTTTCCTACACCTACTACACAGGCACCTGTGAGTGTTGCAAGATCAAAGAGATAGTCTGCTTTGACCTCCTGCTGCGCGTAACAGAGTGTATCTGCAAGGACCAGACGCCCTTCAGCATCTGTGTTGCGTACCTCGATGGTTTTTCCATTTTTCGCTACAAGTACATCATCCGGTTTATACGCATCCCCGCCGATCATGTTCTCTACTGCACCTACAAAACCATGCACTTCTACAGGTAAGTTCATCTCTGCTACGGCTTTCATGATACCGATGACTGCAGAACCACCGCTCTTGTCAGACTTCATTGTTACCATGAAGTCTGCAGGTTTGAGGCTGAGTCCACCACTGTCATAGGTAAGACCCTTACCTACAAGCGTCACTACATGTTTTGCATCTTTTGGTTTATGTGCAAGGTGAATCACCCTTGGTCTATGGCGGCTTGCACGTGCCACGGCAAGAAGTGTTTCCATCTTCTCTTTTCTCAGCTCTTTGGGCTTCAGTACTTTACATTTCAGACCGGTTTCATCAGCCATCGTCTCTGCGATCTCTGCCATGACATCCGGATAACAGTCATCAGGTGTTGTGTTGACGATGTTACGTGTGAAGTTAGTGGCATCAGCGACGATCTGTGCTTTATGTATGACAGTAGAAGCTTTTTCTATATCTACCGTATATCCATGATACTCTTCAAGTGAGATAGAGATATGTTTGATCTTTTTCTTGCTTTTTTTTGTCTTATAATTCTCAAACGTGTATGCACCTAAGACAAAGCCTTCCACCATAGCACGAAGAGAGTTTGTACATTTCTCTCCATTAAGGTAGGTTGCGACTTTGATAGATCTGTACTCTTTACCATTGAGTGCTTTAATGGCATTGGCTGCAGCAGTTCTGATATCCTTACTCAGTGTCGAGTCGGCACCCACATAGAGCCTGTCTTTACTTACAAGGATACACGTTTCATCCTGTCCGCCTTCAAACCCTGCTTTTTTTAAGAGTTTTTTATCTTGGACGAACTGATGATCTCTGTTTTTATCGATGACAATGATGACCTCTATATCACCTTGGGTTTCTGCGACTGGAAGTTGTGTTAATTCGAAATTCATGGATAACCTTTGGTTTGTTTTTATTCTATGGAGTATATCAAAATATTGGTAAATACGCCTATGTGAATGAAGTGCACTTCTTATTCTAAAAAGGCTAAAGATACTTTTTGTAGTATACTATGTAAAAAGATCGTAAGGAGAGATGATGCAGTTGATCATTATTGTTATCATGGGAGCGCTGTTGGGATTTATGTATGGGTATACTACAGATGGGTTCATCTTTGATAAAAACATCTGCCTCTTTGCAGGACTTACACTTATCATGCCATCGCTTTTTAAATTCAAGTTAAGCGATACGATGCTGGTATGGGAGTATAGGTCAGTCCTCTTTAAAGGGTTTATAGTCAACTATCTGCTTTTGCCGATCTTTGCACTGATCATCGGTTTTATGACCAATGACTTTGGTATTACTGCAGGACTCTTCTTACTTGCAGTTTTAAGTGGAGGGGGAATGGTGATGCACTGGATCAAAAGATCCAATGCCGATACCTCACTGGGCTTCTTACTTCTCTTTATCAATCTTGTTTTTGTTTCGCTCTCATTATTGATGTTACATCTCTTTGCTACTTACAGTGCGGGGTACTTTGAGGTGACGTATGATGAAAAGATCACTATCAGTAGATTTGTAGAACCGGTGATCACCCTTTTGATCGTGATACCATTTATCGCAAGCAGGGTGGTCCTTTTCATCAAACCTCTGCTTACACTGATCGAAACCTACAGCAAACAGATCAGCCGTACGAGTATCTTTATCATTTTATTTTATCTGTTCGGTTTGCAGAGTTCTCAACTCTTGATCGATATTTATGATTTTGAACCTGAACTCTTTTTTATTGCGCTGATCGCGGTCGTTGTTTTCTATCTACTGGTATTCAGTGCTTCAAAAATGATCTATAATCTGGAATCACCGCAAGAGAGAGCGGCATTCTGGCAGAGTATCACAAGGTATATCACTTTGGCTTTGGTACTCTCTACCTTTTCGGCAAGTACCTTTGGAGTTTCCATGCTTCTGCCTATTATGTTTGCCTATCTTGTACAGATACCTTTATCTGTGGTGGTCAGCAATAAATATATGACCAATGTATAGCAAGTTAGGTTTACGCAAATTGGTCTTTTAGTATATCTTTTGCCTGTATCATATCTTTATCGCCGCGTCCGGAGAGATTGACCAGGATCGTTTTACCTTTGACCTCTTCAGGTTTCATCTTTTTGAGGTAGGCGATGGCATGTGAACTTTCAAAGGCAGGGATGATCCCCTCAGCCTGAGAAAGCCATACAAATGCATCTAACGCTTCATCATCGGTGATATAGTCATATGTCGCGATACCTTCATCTTTTAAAAAGGAATGCTCCGGCCCTATACCAGGGTAGTCAAGTCCTGCTGAGATAGAGTGTGCTTCTTGTACCTGGCCATCTTCATCTTGAAGGATGTAGCTCAGTTGACCGTGAAGTACACCCGGACTTCCTTTTGCAAGAGAACATCCATGTTTAGAATCAAGTCCAAATCCACCGGCTTCTATACCGATGCACTCTACGCTTTCATCTTCCAAGAAGTGGTTAAAGATACCAAGGGCGTTCGACCCTCCGCCGATACAGGCGATCACTTTGTCCGGAAGACACCCCTCGACTGCATTGAGCTGTTGCTTCGCTTCCCATCCGATGATAGACTGAATGTCACGTACCATCATAGGGTATGGGTGAGGCCCTGCAACGGTACCGATGATGTAGTAGGTGTCACGTGCATTCGTTACCCAGTGTCTGATGGCATCATTCATTGCATCTTTAAGTGTTTTACTCCCAGATTCAACGGCATTGACTTTGGCACCAAGCAGTTTCATACGGAAGACATTAAGTTCCTGGCGTGCTGCATCTTTGGCACCCATAAATATTTCACACTCTAGCCCAAAGAGTGCTGCAACTGTAGCCGTTGCTACACCATGCTGACCTGCACCGGTCTCTGCGATCACTTTTTTCTTACCCAGTCTCTTTGCAAGTATCGCTTGTGCAACAGTATGGTTGATCTTGTGTGCACCTGTGTGGTTAAGGTCTTCACGCTTAAGGTAGATCTTTGCATCAAGCTCTTTAGAGAGGTTCTCAGCAAAGTAAAGAGAAGAGGGGCGACCTACGTAGTGTTTGTAGTAGTGGTCCACTTCAGCCCAAAAGTCTTTATCAAAACGTACTGCTTCATAGTCAAGTCTAAGTTGTTCAAGTGCCGGCATCAGTGTTTCAGGGACAAAACGTCCGCCAAAACCTACCTGTCCATTTTCAATGCTGCCAAAATGCCCCTGCTCATCGGGATCATGCGGGCTAGGTTTAGGGATATATATTTCTTTATGTAAGTTCATCTGTTTCTCTTGTATAGTAATTGGGTAGATTATATCGTATGGGAGGTTATAAATTGCCTTATGGTGAGCGGATGAGGCGAGTCAGATCAAACAATGTAAGCGATCTCAGCTTGTGAATCCAGTCTCATGGGCGGTCCCCAAAATCCGATACCGCTATTGACATAGAGATGGCTGCCATTGGGAAGTCGGTGCAGTCCTTTGACATAGGGCTGCTGCAATCTTACCAAATGCCCGAAAGGCCAAATTTGTCCACCATGTGTATGTCCGCTGAGTATGAGGTCAGGTTTATAGTTTCCAAGCTCTTCTATATATTTGGGTTGGTGGGCCAGGAGTATGGTCTTATAGGTGTCATCGCACCCTTTAAAGGCTTTATCTATATCCGGTTCGAGCAGGTTCATACGATAGCCTATAAGGTCTGTTACACCTACGACATTGAGCTGTAATGCATCTATCTTTACATTCTCATTGAGCAACAGTGTGAGCTTTGTGCTTTTGATAAACTCAATGATCTCCAGGGGATTGTGAAAAAACTCATGATTACCAAAAATATAGTAGATGCCGTGTTTGGCACGGATATTGTCAAGTTCTCTAATACTCTCTTTTATCTCTTCCAGCGCAGTATCGACAAGATCGCCGGTTATAAAGACTATGTCCGGTTTGAGTGCATTGATCTTAGAGACAGAGGCTTTGACAAAATCTCTGTCGATCAGGCCGCCTATATGAAAATCACTGATCTGGATGATAGAAAAATCAAAATGATCAAACTCCACTACATTGACAACTGGCTCCTTCATCCCCTCATAGGCACCGGCACTGACATAAGAGGTTGAGAGTGCGATCAACGCAGCATCACCACTGTTCTTCATGAAGTTTCTTTTCGAAATGTCGACACTTCTGAGTGTTTTATGAAAGAGGTTAAGCACTTCATGCACAATAAGATATAAAAGAAGCACAAAAGAGATACCGATGGAGAGAGAGAAGAGATAATAAAAAGGCGTGTTGATAAGATCCGTATAACGGCCTACGACATAGAATATATTGAAAATGAAATTGAGGCTTAAAAAGAGGGTGAAGGTTTTTTTGACTTTTTCAGAGACCAGGAATTTCTTGATCACTCTTGAGTAGAAAAGGTAATGTATAGAGAAGAAAAGGAGGAGAAACAGTGAAAAAAACAGATAAACTCTCATGGTACTACCTTTAGCATATGTTACATTATACACTACATTGTTTATTATGTTATAGAAAAAGTGTCATATCGTCAGAATGGACTTTGAATAGTGCCTTTATGGCCTAACACACTATAAAAGTTAATCTATCTCCAAAACAGAATAGACAGGGGCATCGAATCCTTGACGTCCATTGAGGAAAGCAAGCTCCATAATGAAACATGCTTCTACGCAATTTGCACCCACTTTATCTATGAGGTTCGCAGCAGCTTTTGCTGTCCCGCCTGTGGCGATAAGATCATCTATGAGGAGTACATTCGGATTTTCTTTCTCACCAAATGCATCGATATGTATCTCTACTTCGTCAAATCCATACTCAAGGCTGTATTTTTCAGCCACAGTGGTATAGGGTAGTTTTCCTTTTTTTCGAACAGGCACAAAACCGACACCCAGTCTATCAGCTAAAATGGAGCCAAAGATAAACCCTCTTGCATCTATACCTGCAATAAAATCCAAGTCATAACTTTCATAACGGTTTGCAAGGTGTGTCATCAGCGTGTTAAAAGCATCCGGGGCAGAAAGGAGGGTTGTAATATCTTTAAAGATGATACCTGGCTTTGGAAAGTCATGGATATCTCTAATGCTGTCCAGAATGATTTTTTTATCTTCGGAGGTGAGTGTCATGTTGTTTCCTTGGGATTAGACTGTTTTGTTGGATTAATTGTAGCATAGTTGCTTGAAGGTTGTATTTTTAATGGCGTTCGGTCCAGTATAGCCATTTAACTTCAGAAACATTTCAATGTATCTAAAGGAAAATGGACATTTCTACTCCGAAAAAGTGAAGATTATTTGTAGATATTTTCGATAAAGGAGATCGTCCTCATTTTTTCAAATGCTTTTTTTTCGATGTTCTTTACCTTCTCTTCATCCATATTCCCACCTATCGTATATGCTGTATCTTTATAGAATCTTTTGAGTATAATGGTTCTAAGAATCACATAGATCTCCATAGGATCAATATATGAGAAGATTTCATTCCAAGTAAGTTCATCTTTGACCCTTGCCTGAAGAGACCTTTCTATCTTCACTGCCCCGTCACTGAATATAGCAGAGATGATATGTGTATTTTCAAAGATGATCTTTGGAGAGTAGAGTTCCATTTCTAATCTGAAATCAATCATATACAAGGTCCTACTCATAGTTCTCTCTCTGAGTCTTCTGGAAACATTTCTTAACTCTTTTTTAAGTTTTTGTCTTCTTTCCCAAATAGAGTCCAGCACATCATTTGCTTCTTTCAGAGCCCACAATGCCACATCATGTTCTCTGTCCATCTCCTCTAGTTTTTCTCCCAGTTCCTTATATAAGATCTTGTCTTTTTCTTGTTTGATATAATCGATTTCAGCGTCGTCCATTCTGTTTGTCATTGTCATGATCCTTTTCCCTAATCGTATAAGTACACTCTGAACATATCTAATCCCAATCTCTTTTACAAACTATTTATAGTATATATAAAATATCCTGCCAATACAAGAAGTATGACCATTATTGATCTTTTTACTGATTATTTGTGAAATAACTATACAGTGATTAAAATTTCTTATGTTGTTTGGATATAAGTAAAAAATGTGATTCTGAAAATATGCAAGAATGTCTGGTAACGCTATAGATGCTACGCAGGTCTATATACCCGTTACAAAAGAGATTTATAAGGGTAGGGCAGTCAGCCCTTTGGATACTGTGCAGTAAATATTAACCTAGGTCTGAACCGAACGCACACACACTTTCTATCTTTGCTACACGTCCGGTATGTCTACCGCCTTCAAACTCTGTATTTGCAAAGGCTTCTATCATATCTTCTATGACCCCTTTACCTACCACACGTTCACCAAAACAGAGGATGTTCGCATCATTGTGCTGTCTGGTAAGTTTTGCCGTATAGTGATCGTGGCAGAGTGCGGCACGGATACCGGGTACTTTGTTCGCAGCGATAGAGATACCAATACCTGTACCACAGATAAGAATACCAAAACTGCCTTTGTCAGCAAGTACGGCATCTGCACATTTTTTTGCAAAATCAGGGTAGTCCACTCTGTCTGCAGAGTCAGGTCCAAGATCAATGATCTCATGCCCCAATGATCTCACAAAATCTTTCACGTAGGCTTTAAGTGCGTATCCTGCATGGTCTGTTGCAATGTAAAATTTTTTCACGTATTCCCCTTTACTCTATAGGTTGTTCTGTCTGTATCGTTTCAATGCGTCTTCCTACTCGTCCCCAGCGGATGGTAAAGCGTTGCTTGTTCCAGAGATCTTCACAGGCCTGAGAATCGATGGCTATATCACCGCATAAACGTCTGAGTCTTGCATTATCCTTCCCGCTGCCGTATGCATCACCGTTGAGTACACTCTCATAGGAGCGGTGTTCCAAACTCATATAGTTCAGCCAAGGCTTTCCTACGATCAACTTATAGGGAACCGCACCCCAAAAACGGCTGTCGTTAGAGTTGTCACGGTTATCACCGATCATATAGAAGTGGTCCTCATCTACTTTTGTATAGAGGGCATTGACACCTTTCCCCGTGATCTCATAGGTAGGCGTATCAAGACCATCCACATAGACAGGTACCATGTCGATCTCTTTATTGTATGCATAGTACTGTAAAAGTCCCTCAAAGATATTGACACCTTCAGGAGCATACTGTATACCCGGATATTTAGACATATAAGGGTTTTCTACCCAAAGTTTGCCCCTGAGTGAGACGATCTTATCGGCAGGATACTCCGCTTTCATATAGGCATCACCTTCATGAAAGTGAATCAGGAGTTTTTCATTGGCATAAAGTATTTCATCTCCACCTACAGCCACACAACGTTTGACATAGTGTATTTTATGGTTTTTTGGATAACGGAAAATAACAATATCTTCTCTTTGAGGCCTAGGCCCTTCTATCAGGTGTCCATTACCGTTAAAATCAGGTAATAGCGGGATCTCCACCCATGGCAGGTGCGGGGTAGGGATCCCATAGGAAAACTTCTTGGCAAACAAAAAGTCACCTATCAGCTGTGTTCTTTTCATCGAGCCTGATGGAATGACA
Source organism: Sulfurovum sp. XGS-02 (assembly GCF_023213175.1). Classification (GTDB taxonomy): domain Bacteria; phylum Campylobacterota; class Campylobacteria; order Campylobacterales; family Sulfurovaceae; genus Sulfurovum. The sequence goes on along the minus strand of NZ_CP093312.1, from coordinate 1,313,086 downwards.
AAAGATTGCGCCACAAAAAAGATGAGAAACAGTACGATGATGATCGTCCCAGTCCATGAACTTGCAAAACGGCCGGAAGCCTGTATAAAACCTTTCATTATGCTCTGGCTTTTGCTGATTTAAGTGTATTGCTTAAAAGCATCGCTATGGTCATAGGACCTACCCCGCCCGGTACAGGAGTAATGTAAGAACATTTTGGACTCACATTTTTAAAGTCCACATCCCCAACCAGTGAACCGTCCTCTATACGGTTGATACCGATGTCGATCACGATGGCACCTTCTTTTACCATATCCTCTTTGATAAGCCCCGGAACACCTACACCCACGACCACGATATCTGCTTGACTCGTATGTGCTTTGAGGTCCTTGGTATAGATATGGGTAATGGTCACTGTCGCTTCTGCATTGAGAAGGAGGGAGGCCATAGGTTTACCGACGATGTTACTCGCTCCTACGACACATACATCTTTACCTCTGAGGTCTATCTCATACTCTTCAAACATTTTCATCACACCAAGTGGTGTACATGCTACGAAACTGTCAAGTCCTGTGACCAGACGACCTACATTATAGGCATGGAAACCATCCACATCTTTTTTCGGGTCTATCACTTCGAGTATCTTGTCCGTATCTATATGTTTAGGTAAAGGAAGCTGCACCAATATACCATCTATACGAGGGTTGTTGTTCATCATCTCTATGGTTGCTATGATCTCATCCTGGCTGATCGTATCAGGCATGTTGTGCGTGATAGAGTAAAACCCTACATTTTCGCAGGCTTTTGCTTTCATGTTAACATACGCATGACTGGCAGGATCATCACCTACGAGGATCACTGCAAGTCCGGGAACGATATTTTTTACTTGTTTGAGTTGTGCGACTTCAGTAGCTATAGTAGTTTGCACTTTTTTGGCTAAGGATTTACCATCGATGAGTTGCATAGAGCGCCCTTATATTTTTTATTGTATTATATCAAAAATACTTTAGGCAACGCAGTTTTGCCCTGTTTGGAGTGAACGTTGACAGTATCATGAGACTATTATGGATATTACTCCCTTTAATGGTATGGGGACAAGAAGATTTTATTTCACACTATGAGTATGGTGAAATGCTCTATGCCAACCCTAGAGGCGTAAGCTGTTCACAATGTCATGGAGAGAGCGGTGAAGGCCAGATTATTGTTGAATATAGAGATATACATGGAAAACAGGCTTTAAAAGGTTCAGATATACGTAGAGACTCACTCGATGATATGATCAAAGCCGTCAATACCTATCATAAAGTGATGCCCCGTTATTATTTGACCAATGAAGAGGTCAAAGCGATCTATGATTATCTGCAAAAGAAAAATGCAGACTATTTATCACAATTTACAGAGAGTAACAGTACAGAATAATTGGCTATAATCGTTCTTATACTAAAAAGGATGATCGATGAAATTCACTACTTCTCTTAGCATACTACTTTTATCCGGAAGCATGAGCTATGCTTCTTCCCTTGCTGTCTATCAGGACAATACTTTTTACAAATTCAAACCTACTAACAATTTCATAGGCTTTTCAAAAGGGGTAAAAGCAAAGTGTGAGGGAAACACACTTCCACTTACTATGAGTTCCGGTTGTCCTTTGGATGATAGGTTATGTCAAGTTTTGACAGGTTTGAAAAATGCAGAGCAGACGCTGCAGGCTGTGCAGCAAAATAGTAAGTTTTTAGTCCGACTTACATCGCTTCCCCAACCTGCGTCTGTTGATGCTGATCTCTTGATAGCATCTGCAAAAGAACTGGGAGAGGCACAGGCAAGACTTTTAGAAGAAGAGAAGGGGTTGCGTCAAGAGATAGAAATTCAAGAGAGAGCATTTGACAAACAGGCACCAAGCAGAAGAGCAATAGAGAGTGTGAAACGATGCGATCAAGAGCTTGAGCTTACCCTTCCTTACGGGTATGTCTCTTTTTCTACAGCTTATGAAGCCGATATCAAAGATGAAAAAGAAGTAGAGGTCACACAAACTCTCTCCATAACCAATAGAAGCGGTATCGATATCGAAGCAGAGAGTGCCAGGTTCTATTATCGTTCATCCAAACAATATCTGTACCCAACACATTTTCATCCATGGATCGTCAGGAAGTATGAACCAAAGCTGCTGATGGAAGCAAAAAAAGCTATGGCTAAAAGAGCACAAATGGACATGCTTATGGATGTTGAAGGAAGAGAGGTGCTCTCTGCACCGGCAGTTTCCTATGAAGATGCCAGAGAGTATAAGATAGAAAAACTGAGCTTGCCTTCAACCGGCGTACCTTTGGATGTCAAAGTCTTGGAGTGGAAAGCACCGCTCTCCTGTGAAGTCCGTGCCTACCCTTATACCAATACCAAAGCATTTCATGTCTGTTCATTTGAGCCAAAATATCAAATAGAAGATCACCAATGGAAAGTAAAGTCTTCCGATGAACTGATCAACGAAAAGGCACAGGGAGAGTACAAAGAGGGGAGATACGACCTCTATACAAAGGTAGAAGAGGACATCAAAATAGAACGTAAGCCGATAGTCAATAAGGAACGGGAAACGGGTATATTTGGCGGTACTGTACGTAAGAAAGATGGCTATAGACTAACGATCACGAACAAATCAGATAAAGAAAAAAAACTGACACTGATCGAACGTATACCTACATCAGAAACCGAAGAGATCAAATCAAAACTTTTAAGTATTAATGCAAAGAAAGATGTAGACTACAAAGTGCTTAAAGAGGGACAAATAGAGATGAAACTTACCTTCGCACCCTATGAAATGAAAAAGATAGAAGTATTGTTCGAATTATCGTATGATAAAGATCTGAAAGTGAATTATTAAGGAGAATAAAGTTGCAGGCTTAAAGCCTGCTAAGCACTATTAAAGTGCCGTGACGTTCTCAGCTTGAGGGCCTTTTTGACCTTCACCGATTTCAAATGTTACCGCTTGACCTTCGTTCAATGTTACACGGCCACCGCCTTCGTTGTTCACTTGACGAAAGTGTACGAATACATCGTCTCCACCATTTTCTTGCTGAATAAATCCGTAACCTTTTTCATCGTTGAACCATTTAACAGTTCCGTTTACTAATGCTGCCATTTTTTGTACCTTTGGGTAGTAATTTACACTTATAATTAAGTGGAATCCAAATCAGAGAGAAGTCTTTCGAGGGTCTAGCAATAACACTTAACACACGAAAGATGAACTCGAACCTCATCTTTCATCAACTATATTGTAGCCTGTTTTTTCACTTATAAGCTTATTTAAAATAAATATATTTATTTTAAATATATTTTACTGTGTACATACGTATACTATCCGATATACAGGGGCTTTCAGGGTTATTACTGTATATCTATTCGCTTACTCTTTTTAGCATATTATATAATTTCTGTTAATTTTAAAATCATATTATTAAGTTCTTTGGCTGCTTTGGCAGCGGCTTTTTGCGCTTCGTCTCTAGCATCATCATAGATATGTAGGAGCTCTTTTTGCTTCTCTTCCCAAAGATCTTCACTTTCCATCTTTGCAAGATGCACTCTCAGTGCCGCAATATCCAGTTTTTCTTGTGCGTTATTTGCAATTTTATCAGTAAACTCACGTGTAGTCTCTTGAATTTTTTCAACTCTGTCACGAGCCTCCATAAGCCCTAAATGCCCTTTGAGTTCTGCTTGGTCTTCAAAGTGGTCATAAGTCTCTTGAAGTTTTTCATCGATATGTGATAATTGTTTTTTAAGGTCGTGCCAAAAGACATTGACCTCTTCTGTGAAGTCCTCACTTTTTGCTTCCAGATATTTTTCCATTTTCTTTAGGGACGTTTTACTCTCACCGATGATCTTCTTGAATTCTTTTTCCATTTTGATCTCCTATATTGATGTATGAGATTATTATAGCATTTTTAGACGTTTGATATTTCAATAAAGATACGGTTGCAATCTATAGCGCATATATTTACCTGGAGCAAAGAGTCTTTTCATAGATGATTCATACATTTTTATGATGCATTGTTTTTGATCCACTCGCAAAGCGGGGTGAACTCATCTATACTTTTGGGCTCAACCCTTAGGATCTCGGCAAAACTTTTTACACCCATAGAGAGCAGGTATTGCAAGTTGTTGTCAAATGTGGCATTCTCTATCACATAGATCTTTTCTTTATGGACCTCAAACATAAATCCACCATTGGGTATAGGGGACATAGAGAGTGTAATGGTGTAGTGGTCTTTGATGATACTCTCTTTTTGTGAATACATCAGACCTATATTGTACCCTTCATTTCCAAAACCTTTGATCGCTACGACCAGGACCTGGTTCTTACCTTTTTTGGAAGAGTTGAAAATACCTACGAGTTCTCTGATCGTAGTGTATCCGGGTATTTTGGAGAAGAGGTATTCAAACAGGTTCGCGAGTCTTGTTCGCGCAAGATGTCCAAGTATGTAAAGTGTGATGAAGAAGACAACGATAGCCAAGAGTTCCCACAAAAAGAAATACTTTTCGGGTATGAAGCCGATAAATCTGAACGTAGAACCTACTAAAAGTTCTATCTTGGTATAGAGCCATGAAATGATGATAATAGTTGCAACGATCGGTAAAAGCCAGAACAGCCCCTGGATCATCGTGTTAATGAAGTGTTTTATCGTGTTGTTGGACTTCATTTGTCTAACTCCTCTAACCAGATTGCAACATCTGCATCACTCGCCATCTTCCAATCTGCTCTGGGACTTAAAGAGATGGTACCGACTTTGGGACCGTCGGGCATACATGAACGTTTGAACTGCTGGGTGAAGAAACGTTTCAAAAAGAGTTTGAGCCATTTGGTAATGGTCTCATCATCATATTTCCCCTCAAAGGCTAAACCGGCCAGGAATCGTATCTTTGCTGGTTTGGCACCATACTTGATAAAATGGTAAAGAAAAAAATCATGCAGCTCATATGGACCTACAATACTCTCTGTCTCCTGCACGATCTCATCCTCTTTATGCGGAAGCAGTTCAGGGCTTATAGGTGTATTGAGTATATCGTCTATCACTTCGGCTATGCTCTTATCATATTTAAAATACTCGATAACATATTGTATAAGTGTTTTAGGGATACCGGCATTTAATGCATACATACTCATGTGGTCCCCATTGTAGGTAGACCAACCTAAAGCCACTTCACTAAGGTCACCCGTACCGATGACAAGCCCGCCTTCTTTGTTGGCCATGTTCATCAGTATCGATGTTCTTGCACGTGCTTGTACATTCTCATAGGTGACAGAGTGTTCATCTATGTCATGTTCTATCGCTTCGAACTCTTTGTGGGAAATATCGGTGATATCGATGGTTCTTAACGTCACACCTAACGCTTCACAAAGTTTGATCGCATTGGATTTGGTACGGCTTGTCGTCCCGAATCCCGGCATGGTCACTGCAAGAATATTGGAATAGTCCCACCCCATGATCTCAAATGCTCGGTGCGTAGAGAGTAGGGCAAGCGTAGAGTCAAGTCCCCCGGAGATACCTATCACGGCTTTTGTGATATGTGCATGACTCATACGCTTGATGAGGCCATGGGCCTGAATATGGACGATCTCGTCACAACGGTGCTCTTTCTCTGCAAAACGTGAAGGTACGAATGGCAGTGGGTTGATGTCACGGTCAAGGGCAGTGATCTCCGGCAGGGTTTCCACTTTGATGGTCCGTGTTTTTTTTCGCCTGCCGTCTGAATAGCTGGATTCATTGAGTCGGAGCCATCGTAAACGCTCCAGGTCCACATCCGCTGTGATCAGAGTGCTCTCCAGGCTGAAACGCTCATTTTGAGCCAATGTAGAACCATATTCCGAGATGATGGCATGGCCTCCAAAAACGGTATCGGTTGTAGATTCACCTACACCCGCAGAGGAGTAGACATACGCAGCCATACATCGACCGCTCTGCGTACGTACCAGCTCTTCACGGTATTCAGCTTTACCTATGAGCTCATTACTTGCAGAAAGATTAAAGAGGAGGTTGGCACCATTGTTTGCCATATGGTTGCTTGGAGGTGTCACAGCCCAAAGATCTTCACATATTTCCACCCCGAAAGTCATCTCTTTAGCGTCGCTGAAAAGAAGGTCTACACCAAAAGGTATCTCCTCTTCCCATAACTCTGTGGTGGTTCTTGTGATATCCCGGCCAGATACAAATTGACGTTTTTCATAGAACTCTTTTTTGTTCGGGAGATAGCTTTTGGGCACGATCCCCAAGATCTTCCCGTTCTGAATCACTACCGCACAGTTATAGAGTCTGTCTGCTTCAAGTAGTGCTATACCGATGATCGCAATGGTATTGATAGCTTTTGTATGTTGCAGTATATGGGAAAGTTTCTCATTTTGAGAAGCGATGAGTGTTTGATTGAGAAGGAGGTCACTGGCAGTGTATCCTGTAAGCGTCAGCTCGGGAAATACAACGACACTAACCTCTTTAGTATGTGCGTCTTGGATAAGTTTGATGATCTCTTCGGCATTTTTTGCAGGATTTCCTACGATGGTTTTGTTCACAGCCGATGCAACTCTATAATATCCAAACATACAGTTCCTTTTAGAATATCCCCGGATAAAGATCCAGGGACAATAAACAGTTAATTACGCTCTTGACTCAACTACTTCAATACTGATGATGTCATCATTTTGTTCAATGTTATCCAGAACCATGAAACTTTCAGTATCATCTTCGTCGATCGCACCAAATACCGTGTGAACGCCGTCAAGGTGCGGTGTAGCTACAAAAGTGATGAAGAACTGGCTTCCACCTGTGTTCGGGCCTGCGTGTGCCATAGAGAGAACACCTCTTCTGTGAGGGTGTGTACTTGTGTCAGTCTCACAGTCTATCTGCCAGCCTGGACCGCCTGTACCAGCCATTGCGGGATTGTCTTTAGAGTGCGGGCAACCGCCTTGTGCCATAAACCCAGGGATTACTCTGTGGAATTTTAGACCATTGTAGAATCCTGTTTCAGCAAGGTGAGCGAAGTTTGCAACCGTGTTAGGTGCATCATCTTTAAAAAGCTTAGCCCAGATCACTCCTTTAGAAGTGGTAAATTTTGCGTAGTTGTATGTGTCCATTACAGATTGAACAACATCGTATCTTTTTGTTTCTCTTCCAAACATGTGTGTTTAGTCCTTATATATTTAAATTAGGCTATTATTATACCCAAAGAATATTCAATAAAAAAGATAAGAGGTTTAAACCATGGAACTATGTGTAGCACTTGATCTGCCGTCAGCTGAAGAGAACTTGGCCCTGGCCGAGTCACTCAAATCGTACAATGTTTGGATGAAAGTAGGATTTCGTGCCTACATCCGTGACGGGAAACCTTTTATAGAGTCACTCAAAGCGATCAACCCTGATTTCAAGATATTCTTGGACCTCAAACTTTACGATATACCTAACACTATGGCAGATGCAGCAGAAGAGATAGCAAAATTGGGTGTCAACATGTTCAACATCCATGCATCAGCAGGAGCTGTCGCGATGAAGACAGTGATGGAGAGACTGGCTTCTTATGAAAACCGTCCATTGGTACTGGCTGTGACTGCACTGACCTCTTTTGATGAAGCAAACTTTCAGAGTATCTACGAAAAAAGCATAGATGAAAAAGCGGAGCAGTTTGCCAAAATGAGTTATGAGAATGGATTAGACGGTGTGGTATGTTCTACCTTTGAGAGCAGGGCAATCAAAAATGCAACTTCTGAGAAGTTCTTGACACTCTGTCCTGGTATCAGACCTTTCGGAGAAGATGCCGGAGACCAGCAGCGTGTAGCAACACTGGATCTTGCAAATCAAGAGGGTGTAGACTACCCGGTAGTAGGAAGACCTATCTACAAAGACAGTGATCCAAAAAGTAAAGTAGAAGAGATACTCAAAGTAATCGCTACTTTTTGATCTCTTTTTTTGATTTGGTCATATGGACAGCATTATCCATACCTTTCATCATAAAATAGGCACCTGCAGCAAACAGTGCCAGTACGATAAGGGGCGTAAGTTTTTTTAACATTTGCAACCTTGTTGTGTAAATATATGATGTAATGATAATCAGTTTTTTTGTGATTTCCCTAAAATACAATTGATCAAAGTGAAAAAATATAAATTTAAAAACAATTGAGATTATTTTAAGCTTCTATTTAACCCAATCTAATTATAATCTCATCCACAAAAACACAAGGACAGTTGGGTGAGTTGGCTGAAACCACATCCCTGCTAAGGATGCGTATTCGTAAGGGTACCGAGGGTTCGAATCCCTCACTGTCCGCCACTTTAATCCCCTAAAACACGAACTTTCATACTAACCAAACTTTAACTCTGCCAAAACTCTGCCAATTTTTGACATATCAGGTTTAATTTTACCCGTATAATATTCACGATTTACACCATCTTCAACATGTCCTAATTGATCTAGTATCCAATCTTGAGGCAACCCGTATTGTTTGAGCAGGGTATTGCATGATTTCCTTACAGTGTGCATCGTGCCAGCTTTGATACCACATTCTACACATAGATCTTTCAGTCGATCGCTTAGTACATTAGGTGTGGTATAAACCTTACCGTGTTGTGAGAGAAAGACATAATTACCTTTGAGTCCAGTAATCAGCATTTGCTTTTTTAGTGCAGCCTTTGCCTGTGGGAGCATATCTATTATCCTTACTCTCTTTGACTTGGTGACATCTTCAATACCTTGACGTATACGAGTATCTATTCTGATTGTATTTGCATCAAAATCAATGTCATCCCATCTAAGTGCAATCAATTCACTGCCTCTTAACCCAGCAAAGAAATTAAACATTAACATATTTCTAAACTGTCCAGTACTATTACTGATTAAGAGTTTCATATCTTCTTGCGAAAATACAAAAGTTTCTTTATAAACCTTTTTAGGAGGTTTTACGACGGTAAGAGGGTTTTTTGTTATAATCTCATCATAAAGAGCCATCTTTAATATAAGGTTTAACGTGCCTCTATAGTTTTGTACTGTCTTTGGAGCAAATCCACAAGTATTTTGCCACTTTAAAATGTGACTTGCTTTAATGTCAGTCAAATATAAATCTCCGAATATTTCACACAATTTTCTAAACTGTTGCATAATTTCTTTTTGTGAAAATGAGTTTCTATTGTTTGAAGATATTTCTAAAATATACTCTCCATACTCTTTAAATGTAGTTGATTCTCTATTTGTTACACCGAACTTTTGCTCGTAAAGTTTCAAGAATTCATCTTCAATATGCTTTTCATACCACTGAAGCAGTCTTTTTTCTGCTTTTTTGCCAGTGGTAAGCCTATGCCGCTTTCCATCTATAGTACTATCCAATATAATAAAACCATAGCTATTTATAGTGACTTTTGCCAACTTTGTTTCCTTCCGTTAGCTGTTGGCATAAACATTATACAGACTTTCTCTTGATTTGGTGTAGAACAGAAAGATGGATAAACCAGTTTTTGCCGCGCTTCTCAAACTTTTCAGGAGGTAAATTATTGAAACACCATTTGCGTAAGCCATCTATAGTTGTGTATCCACACTCTTCTGCAAAATTTTTACTCAAAGGTATCCAAGAAGGCAAAGATTGATGAATTTTTAATATTTCATCGAGTTTTTCATTAATCACATCAAATATCATAATTCCTCCCAATATCTTTCAAGTGTAAAGTTCCCATCAATTACTGCTTCCTATCTTACTAGCTCAGGAAACAGATGAGAAGTAAAATGCATATTAAATTTAAGGCGAATAGGACTTTTTGGCGTATCGGATGTGATAAGGTCCATTTCAGTAAGCTTTTTGATTAAATATGTCGAAGTTCTTGATTTTTTGTTTATAATCGAAGCAACATCTCCACGACGTATCTCTCCAAGAAGTAATAGTTCTTTAAATAACAGTTCAGAATCTTTAGAAAAAGACTCACTATAAAAAGATCCTTTACTTGATAGATGAAGATAGTTTTGGATATTTTGGTAAATCTTGTTTGTAGTTATATGTTCTTTGACATAATGGACCTGTTCCAAAGCAACTTCTAGCATGAATTTAATATAGCGGTTTGAGTTTTCTACAGATAAAGTTTCTAAATGCCATGAGGCTGCTTCACTCTCTTTATCTTCGATATTAAGATATTTTTCATATTCTGTAGAATGTATATGAAGACCTCTTGAAATATTCCATAACCCATATCCTTTTATAGTTGAAAGAAGTCCGTCAAGAATTAATCTTGCAACTATTCTATACTCATCTGATCTGTAATGTATCTGTGTGATTAGGTAGTGTAACTGTAAGGAATTTATTACCTTTTCAACTACTGTTATATGATTAGGCCATGTAAAATAATGTGTATTATTTGTATCTACATTGTTAGAACTGTCAAAAATCTTATTATGAATTTCATAAGGAAGTTTTTCAGGAATACGAACAACACTACAATCATTAAAATATTTTTCTAATATCTTTTGTTGTTCTATATACTTCAATGATCGAAGTTGCAGTCGTGACTCTTTACTATTTGTGGACAAACTTTCTTTAGTATATCTGTCCATCAAAGAAGGATGGGCACCTTCAAAATGAATATCATTTGAATAATAACTGTTTACGTATGTATTAAATTTTTTCAACTCATGGATTACTTGAGGATTGTGAAAACCTAGAAGTGAAGCACTGTCAATTAAAAGTTTTTCAGCCAAAGAGATTAGTTCCTCATGTGTTGTATGATATTGTCTGTTATGTATTATGTTGTTTCTCATGATTCCCTCTTTTTTGTTAATACCGTATGGTAGCAAAAAAAAGAGGTCGATTTTTTCGACCTAGAAGATGAGCTATTCTTGAATGAAAATGTGATAGATATAGCACTTTTAGATTCGCATTTTTTTGAAAATAAATCCGTAATTTGGAGCAAATGGAAAGAAGAGTTACAAAAAAATTTCTCAGATATTTTGAATTTAGGCCCCTGTAGACCGTCAGGTTAATCCGCAAAGATTATTCGCAATATTTTAAACATGATATTAACAACGGTTGGATTATCAATAGCTAGGTGATTTTTTATTACTTAGTTATCAAACTATAATTAATTTGACAACTAATATATTAAGAATTCTATTCTTTATAAACAATCGATTGGTCTTCTTAGGATTCTAAATGGATTTGTGATTTTAAGTTTTACATTTTTGTTTTTTAATTTAAATTTATTTATAGCTTCGATTAATTTAGGATGATCATCTTGCCATAAAGGATGTTTAAATACAAGAGCTTCATTAGTACTAGTATAAAAATAAAGATCATCTATGATTTCTTCTCTAGTAAACGATAATTGAGCCATAGTATTTTTTATTTGTTTTGACTCAAAGAATTTTAACCATGGGTTTTTTTGTCCATTTTGAAGAGGTGTAACCATATCAACACTTTGTTGATTGTTTAAAATAGTACATAGATCATATCCAAGTCTCCAATCAAGTAGCCCATGATACTGTGTATTGTAATAATCTCGAAGACAATTATTACAAGAGGTATCACATTCATTAGCATGTTCATTAGCGAATAAAAAATTACCTAAAGTTGATTCAGTTTCTGAGTCAAGAATATTGTTAATAACAATAGAATAATTTTTATCATTGTCAAGCCACCTTGTATATCCAGCACCATTGTCTAGTGTATCACATAAAAAACCTTGTGCATGTGGCTTCTCATTACCCAGTGTACGGAAACTGGCACTTATTTCATTAGAATCAATGTCGAGTGCATTTGCCAGTGACATTCGAATCATGAACATTAATGAATACCATGCAGCCCTTCCTTCGATATTTTCAGGACTAGCATAAATTCCTTCAGGCCAATTTTCAATATCTAGTAAGAATACATCTGATAAACGTTGTGAAAGGAGTGAAATTTTAAATTCTCCAAGTTGGTTATTATTGTTGCATTTATCCCAAAAATATATGCCATTATTTTGTGTAAAACAAAAGCCTCCTTCTCCACCATTATCATTGATTGAATTTAGTAACATTTTTTCTGATGCAATCAGTGCATTACTATTATTTACTTTTCGCATGTTAACTGCATCTATGAATAGTGAAGGCCTAGAAGAACTTGGAGTAAATTCAAATGCTCCCTCAAAGTCTTGAGGATCAAAGTCTGAACAAAAGCCTTTAGGTTCACGTGCATCTAGGATCTTGATAGATTCACTACCACAAACTTTACACTTTATGTTTTTTTGTGATGGCTCGTCACATTGTATTGTTGGGGAAGGTTCACTATCTTTCATGATTGCAAAGCAATTGTTACAAATGAAAGTTTTATAACTATCTTTATCAAGGCTAGGCATAAATCCGTCTCTAGCAACTGGTGGTTTACCTGGAGCTGATGGTACAAAGTCTACTACACCACAAGCAGTATGAACTTGTTTATCTTTAACAATTTGAGATCCTGGTGAGAATTGGCTAATTGCCATTTCTAGATCCCTATCTACAACTCCTTTTTGTGGTGGCCAAGGTCGACTATCCCATGGTCTTTTTGTATATAAATTTTTAACTCTTGTTGGAAATCCAAACATTGGCAAGTGACCCTCTTCGGCTAATAGTTCACTTAGAAAAGTATCAGAATCCTCAGTTTTATTCACAATGTCATCTATTATTTTAACCAGTTCAGATTTAATTTTTTCAACCATTTTCTTATAAAAATGATCATCTTTGTATAATTTAGTTCCTTTTGCGATGATATTAAGAATTTTGTCTATTGCACTTATTTCAAGGGTAGAAATAAATGTAGTTACACCTTCTCTTTTTTCAGCCCATTCACTTACAGTTCCAAATTCACCGTGAACACTATCAGGTTTAATTTTATCTTCATATCTGATAGAGCTAAAAGCTTGTCGTAATACTTCTTTTATTATTACTCTTTCCATAATTTCTTTTTGTCGTGTTTCTATATAAGGCGCTGGTGAAGGGTCACCTGTAATTGCTTCAGGTCTTTGATAGTAATAATCATCATGACTTCTACCACGACAAAAGGTTACAGCAATTGATAAAGGTGCACCTCGTCGTCCTGCACGACCAACTCTTTGTTGGTAATTAAAACGTTTTGGAGGCATGTTAGCTAACTCTACTGCCAAGAGAGAACCAATGTCAACTCCAGCTTCCATTGTTGTTGTAACACTTAGTAAGTCTATTTTTTCTATTCTTTCATTTTCCCCTTCAATGAATACATCTTGAAAATGTCTTTGTCTTTTATGTTTATCTGCAAAATCTGTTTGTCCAGTAAGCTCTTCACAATTTAAACTAAACAATTTAATATCACTTTTTGATAAAAATCTATAATAGTCCATTGATTTACTTGGGAGACCTTTTTCAAGTCTTTCTGGGTAAACAGAATTACTTGTCATACACTCTAGACAGTACCCCGTTGCTTTATGCATATAAAATGCACCACATTTAGGACATTTATATCCTTCTTCAGATGAACTTTTAGGAATAACAAGCCATAGTTTACTAGGATTAATACCAATATCTGAATGATCCCCTCTAACACCAACCTCAGAGAGGTTTAATTCTCGTTCTACATCTTCAGGTTCAATACGGGTATCTTGTGCAATACCATCATTAATAAAATACTTGTGCCGTTGCCATATTCCCGCTTCACCTTCTATCTTTTTGAAGCTTTCAAAGCCTATGAAGTTCTTCTTTAAACACATGTTTCTGATAATAACATTTGTTGTTTCTATGACTGCATCACTTGCATTATTTGTAGGCATATAGCTTACATATCCTAAACCAAAACTTTCAAATGTTCTCTTCATATTTGGAAGTAAGGAAATAATGATTTCAGTTCGCAAAAACTTTTCTAAACGTGCATAATGATTCTTTTGGTACTCGTCAGGATATTTTAGCTTTTTAGGAACATTTAATGTCCAATCGAAACATTCCCACCAATTACGCTCTAGTTTTTGGTTCTTATCCCAATAGTACAGGGCCTTTGCCCTTGTACCTCCAGGACAAATTCCTTCCTGAAGTAACATATCCCAACAGTTTTTAAGAATTTTTTCTATTGGAACATATTCTGGAAATTTTTTTATTGTCCAAAAAAATTCATCTAAAAGTGATTGAAACTCTTTTAAATCATCTGCATCTACATTCTCATCGAAATAATCCTCTAAAAAGCTATAGAACTCTCTATAGCTACTTTTGAAGATTTTTGCTTTTTTATTATCAAGTTTAAATTGTTCACTTTGAATTAATTCAAGCATTCTAGGATTATTTTTTTGAATAATTTCTCGCACATGATCATAATCTTCAATTAGCTTTGCAATGGTATGTAGGAAAATATTGAGGTAACCTCTATGGGATTTAATAATTGCAATCCTTACCATGTCCCTATAATGGTCTAAACTCATACCAGCAGAAAGTCTAGCAGCATCTTGTCTACTATCTGAAAATAAGACTAATTTTTTAGCCGCATCTTCGGGTAATTCACGAATTGTTGAGCTTGCAAGTACTTGTGTAGAACGTTGAAACCCTGTTCTCATACCACGAATAGGTGTTTTAAAGTTTTTAGCTCTTCTCGAGTCTGCACCACATTTTGGACATGCAGGAGGCATAGCCTGCACTTTTGAATTACCTTTTATTCTGTATAGCCATACAGGTTGCCAACTATCTCCCTCACCTTGAGAGGCAACTACACCAGTTGGCTTATTTAGATGCATCTTTGTCCAACTACACTCTATATCTCCCCACTTATAAGAAGTTTCTTTACCATTTGGATTTAATGGTGTGGAATTTCCATCTGGCCAAATAACAGCATAATCTTTATATGAAGTTATACCTACATTGACATCTGGTATTTTTTCAATTTCAGGAATGTCTGCAGTTAACATATCAAATCCATCTTTAGATGTTCTATATCCTCCAAGAAAAACATCTCCACAAACTGAACAGCTTAATAGATCTAAAGTTTTAGAACCACAGCCACATGTTATTCTATGTTTCCCGTACATTTTACCAATTTTACGGTTATTTTCTAATCCGATTGGAACTTCGCTACATTTGGGATTAATACATGCTAAGAAGTTTTGTAAGTTATGATAAAAGTAATGCCCTCGTAAAGGTTTCAAGTATGTACCATTTTTCTTAGCGTAAGCTAGGGCAATTAGAAGTCCACGAATTGCATTTAACTGTTCTTCCTC
Source organism: Sulfurovum sp. XGS-02 (assembly GCF_023213175.1). GTDB lineage: Bacteria > Campylobacterota > Campylobacteria > Campylobacterales > Sulfurovaceae > Sulfurovum. Next base: position 1,297,913 of record NZ_CP093312.1, on the reverse strand, counting down.
TAAAAAGTCAATATTATGGTTGAAAACTTGATTATATACTTTTGTTAATGTGGTTGCCCTAGGTCGATAGGTTTTTTCATCTTTACAAGCTTTTGTAATTATATCTTCAGTTTTTAATTGTTTTAGACAGTCATAAAGGTGTGCACCGGTGTCTTGCTCTTTAGTTTTAATGTAGCCTAAAGCATCCAATAAGCTTGTAAGACTGGACTCAATATCGATTGGCGGAATTGTTAATTCTTCTATTGGGTTATCTTGAACTAGCCTTGCAAAGTTTTTAAAAGCCATTTCATGGGTTTGTAAGTTTTCATTGATGTTAGGAACTAATTCTTGTTCACCACTTATGATCTTGAAATTTTCTTGTGGCCTACCAAAAAACTCTTCTAAAAAAGTGGATGAGTCACTGTCAATACTCGCCGAGGTCGCAATAATTTTTAGTTGTTTGCTTTCAGGACTAAGACCAAGCCGTTCAAGCAATAATCTAATGATATATGAGACTTCTGTACCTGGTGTTCCTCTGTATGAATGGAGTTCATCAACAATGAGAAAAAATTTATTATTAGGGTCTGATTCAAGCCATTGTCTAGTTTGTTGAAAAATCCCCTCTTCAATTGATCTCATGAGCATTATGTTCAGCATCGTATAGTTAGTAATCATAATATCTGGCGGAGTATCTTGCATGTCCCATCTTGACCACATCTCTCCTCCATCAATATTTTGAAAATGAAACCTTGTGTCAGGTGTGAGTTTTCCTTGTGCAATACTTTCATCAACTTGATTGGATTCTTCTTTAAGAGTTTTCAATATTTGTCTTAAATCTGTTACCTTTTTCTTATTTTCAGGGCTACCAGCAATTGGTGCCTGTCCAGTATATCTTCCGAATAAGATTCTATTATTACCACGATTTACATCAAGCCATTTATGCATTGCTGGTGAATCAAATAGTTCGCGCATTCTTTTAAGCTGGTCCTCTACTAATGCATTCAATGGATATAAAACTAGTGCACGTATAGCATGTTGACCAGATTCAATTCTGCTACTATCTTGCCATTGACTACTCCATTTGTTACTTTTTTCCCACCAATATATATCTTTAGTCCTTGGTTGGGAGATTGGCCACTTTTTGCTATCTTTTGAGAGTTCTGCAACGAGTGGTAGCATAAATGATTCAGTTTTACCTGAACCTGTTCCTGTTGTAATAACAACATCCTTATCATCAACGATAGAAGCTATAATACTTTCCATCTGGTGACTATAAAGTGGGTATCCATTCATTAGATTTTCAGCAAAATATTTAAAGTCAGAATACTCTTTAGGAAGTATATGATTAATATCATCTACAGTTTTACCAGAAGAAGTATAAGTAGGAACGGGTTCTACCAAAGGCTCTCTGGATACTAATGTTGTCTCATCTAAAATTTTTCTACGCTCTTGGTGTAGGTTATCATCTTCTAATGGGAATGCACTCTCTATATAAAGGTTAAAGATTTCTTTAGTTCGTTGATATAGTCCAACAAGGTCTTTCATTATTAACTCCTTTTGATATCTAACATAGTTTTAGTAGATAACATATCTACAAAATCATGACTAACACCATGATATTTTAAATAATTTGCATTCGTAAATTGTTCAATAGTAGGTATGCTCCCTGAGCATTGTATAAGTGCTTTTTCAAACAAAAATGGTGGTCTTAAAAAGCCAGGTATAAGAAGGGATGCTTCATCTTCAATGTAAATACAAGATGGTAGTTCTTTTGTATTATTTATCTTATCAAAGAACATAACATCGTAGTAGGAGCCTGAAAACCATTTTCCATTGAGCTTAAGAGCAGTTTCATCATAGTCTTGTGTACTTTGATGTTTAACTATATATACACCATTTTCAATATTTGATGTAGTGCATGGTTTATCATCAAGAGTGAAGATACTGTATTCTATTTCGTTAATATGATCATTTTCATATAGATAGAGGTTTAAATGGTCTACAGTTGGTAATAATTCTAATAGTTTATTAGCAGAGTTACGAATGAGCTGAATACTAAGCTTTTCACATATTTCACTTAAAACATCTTCATGTTCAGTAGATAATATATAAGTACTTAGTGTATTTTGATTATTTTCCATAGTAAGCTTACAGTTTTCGAGGTTACTAATAGCATCAATTTGTTGAGGTAAGAATTGCCCAGAGATATATGCCCGTTCAGGTTGAGAATTACATTGTGTTAATGAGAAAGGCGTAACATACCAATATTTATTTTGGTATGAATCTATTTCAATTAATCCAAGGAGCAGTAATTTCCTCATTACCGGCCAAGGCTTATTATAGGGTTCCTTAAAAAATAATTTAACTAAACGTATAAACTCATTGTATGACCCTTGTCTTCTCGAAGATAAATACTTGTAAAAACGAAAATATGTTTCATTTTGGTCGGTACAGTTTTCGTTGTACCCATTATTATTCACGTATTCATCTTGGATAATTGTGGGATCATAAAAAGCTTTTTGAATTTCATAATGAATTTTTGCATTAAAACCTTCCCATTCTACATTGCCTGCTAAGAGCTTTTTTACTTCTTCCCTGGCGAATAGTCCATCATGACTTTGATTATTTTTTATAGGAATTGATCCAATATATGAATGCATATTCCTGATATTTGAGCTTTCAAGTATTTTGTTGTTTCCATGTGTTTGTAATGCTACTCCAAAATAAAATTCTTTTGATCTACCAGTTTCAAACTTGACTAAAGGGATTTCAATTCCTAGGTTAAATTCTTGAACATAATTTTTAACCTTTGTAAGTACTGTTTGTCGGTTACCGTAACCCGAATATAACAAGAACCGTGATTCTTCCATTATAAACCTCCCTTATCACACAATTTGGTAAAAGCTCCACAAGTACTGATGCCTAGCTTATTGTAATCATGACATGGTGAATACTCTTGTTTTTGTATATTTAGGTCTTCCCATGGTTTTACTATGAAGGTTCTTCTTGATATTTCTTGGCTATGCCATGAAACTCTAATTTCATACCTTCCAGCTTCTGAACATGCTATTAAGGGATATTCTTCTTGGTTGTTAATATTTATTGTTTCTATTATCTCTTCGTTTTTATGTATGTCTATATGAAATATGTTTTCAAATCCATAAATCTTCATTATGGGGGGAAACCCTTTAATCCAGCTATTGTCTGTAATATCTTTCAGCCCAGCAGATAATGAAATAGTTGCAAATTGACGTGGTTTAAGAGCATCGAAGAGTTCTTGGGAACTTGGTTTAGGAATAATACTATCCCATCCTCTTGATAAAATCATACATTGTTGATATTCAACTATATCATCTGAAATATTTACTTTATTTTCCCACACAATCAACTCTTGGCTTTTAAATATTTCCATTTCGTCATGCATTTCTTGATTTACTGTAGGTAGAACAATAATAAATTTTTTACCTAGTAAATTAGGGTACCTATCCCATGTCGCATAAACTCCTAGATTATCATCTTCATCACTTGTTAATATCCAAAACTCTTTTTTAGGCATGTACATGTTGGTAAAAAAACCTAAGTCATCCTGAATTTCTTCTCGTAGTACTTCTTTGAAGGGGTGAATAGGATTTAATGGGCCAAAATGTTTTCCCCTAAACTCTATTAATTTTTCTCCATCAACATGTATGTTTTGATTTTTAAACCCTCTAGGTATTTTTGGAAACAGCTGATATGTAACTTTATTTGGAAAAGTAAGTGTCCTATATAAACCGCATGTAATAATATTTGAACGAGTTATATATTTTGTTTCAGTTGCACCTTCATCCCAATTCATTGTTTCAAATAGTGAATAAATTGCATCAAGAAAAGTATCAGATCTATTATCATCAGTAGAATGAATCCCATCATAAAGATGTTTTTTATGAATATTTTTAAGTATCCAAAAACTTAATTGGCTCTCATCATAATAACAGAATAATTGATTTGACTTGTATGAATTAATAAATTTATTTTTTAAGTAGTTTATGTCATCTTCACGAAGTAAAGCTTGTGAAAGTGAATAATGAATGTATTTCATATTTCCAATTCCAGCAGTTGCCGAGGGTAACCATCCATTTTTCTCCAACCAGAGACCCCACCGTTTCCAAAGCTTTTCACTGAATCCTCGTTCTAGCCCATCAGGTCTTCCTTCAGAGTCGAAGTCCAGTAATTGATTGAGCCATTTAAAGTAATTGGTACTACTGGTATCATCGTCAGATTTCATCTTATGAGCAGCATAAACAAGAAGACCTAGAAAAGCTACGCACTCTGGAGTACCATTTTCATTCACTTTATCTATCGAAGTTAAGTTCAATTTATTTCGATGAAAAGGGTCTATACACTTTCTCTTAACAGCATCTAGAAATAAATTAGCGCATTCTTCTCGTTTTAGCTTTAAGACTTCAGTTCCTATGTTTTCTAAGTTAGTGTCATTAACTGTAAGATATACTGGTGTACCTTTTATGTAGTTACTAGAAAAATATTGAATAATTGCATCATTCCAATCTAAATAATTTTTCACTTCATTCTCCTATCCAATAAATAAAATCTTTATGTTTGATTGCTACATTTCTTAAATGTACAGCTAGATTACTTTGAGTGTCACGTATATGAATAAATTGTGTATCGACTGCTCGAGTTAAGACAATCATTAACCATTGAGCAGCTTTTTTTTCTGCATAATCTTCTATAGTCTCAAAGTTTGTTAGTACAGGGTTGCTATTAAGGTATTCATTGAATTTCAGCTCATATAGTTCATCAAAACCTACATTAATACTTGACCACCCTTCAAGTCCTCTACATGATTGGTATTGGATTAATCTTAACATTGAATTTGATGTGGGGTACCCTCTACGTACTTTCTCATTTGTTCCATCCCATACTTCTATACCAAGACTTTCGATAATCTGTTTTGCCTTACCTTTAGCATAGGATGGTGGTATACAAACTAAATTGTCTACATAGGTATTACCAGATTTTATTGAGTCTTCTAATACTTGATTAATATGTTCTAAATTATTTTCTAAAGTACCCGTACATATTATGATTTGCCCCCCTACTAAATCATTATTTATTTCCATTGACCATCTTTTTAATCCAATTTCTGATGCAAATTGATTACAGAATTGTGCAAGATTAACTTTTAAACGTAAAGATTTATTTAGTATATAATCATGTGATTTATGTTTTAAAAGCCAGTCGCTTTTAATTTGTGTACGAATCATTTGGGATGTACCATCGGCAATAAAGAATAGTTTAGATCCATAGAAGTAGTATAATAATTCAAATTCATTTGATGGCCAATCTTGAGCTTCATCAATTAATATTACATCCCAATCATATTCACCTGAATTCTCATTCATTATGGTATCGACATCTTTTTGGTCAACTACACCATCTTTTATATATCTAAGTGCTTCATGTTTATATTCATCATATTTTTTCAGAAAGTCTTCTGGTAACTTATCTGGAATTACTCCAAGTGTTTTTAATAGAGAAGCAATAAGTGAATAGACAGTTTGTATATGGACTGCATTTTCTATTCTGTCTGGTATTTTAGAAAGAACCATTAACCTTGCAATATCCGCTGCCAAAGCAGTGTTATAGGTTAGAAAAAGAACACGTTTACCTTCTGAACAGTAATGAACTCCTAGCCGGAGAAGATACATGGTTTTACCAGTTCCCCCATTACCTTGATATACTACTATTTCACCATTTTCAGCAGTCTTTATTTCTTCTTGTGATAATTTTTTTTCTGTTATAGCTTCTATTTTTTTTCTATCTAACGTAGTTGGGATTATTCTTTTGGCAAAAAGAACTTCGAGTGCATTTGTTTCATTAAGCTTTGTTGGTGGAATAGCATCTAGATAATACTTTTCCTCAAACTTTTTAATGGTTTGACCATGTGCATTATTATCAATAATTTTATTGAGAAATATATTTAAATTGAAATTAGAAGGTAAAATATTATTTTTATTTCGAGGGATATCATTTCTTTCTATATTTGTTAACCAAATTAAATTATTAATAAAAGGTGCCTTGAAGTTTTCAGCTTCAATATAGTTTTTAAGTGCGTATTTTTGACTTTCGTTTTGTTTTGTTGCATTACCTTTTTTACCATTTTTATAATATACATGGACTGTGTTTCCTGTAAAAGAAACAAAACGTGAATCATGGTCTTTGATTTCAATAACACAACATAGGGATCTAATATAAATTTTGTCTGTAACTGTGTCATTAAGTGTGGAAACCTTTACGGGTTTAGGAGAAATTATTAGAAGGATTAGATCAATATCGCGAGTCCCTTGACCAAAACAAGTAACACTTGGAAATAACAGTATTTTTGTAGTCTCATTTGCACTATCTTTCCAACTACGTTCAAATAGACTTTTTAAAAATATTGCAGCTCTTCCTTCACTGCTTTCTACATCATTATTGACTATTTTTACTGTCATACAATTCCCTTACAAGTACACATAATAATAACTGTTTAAGTTTAAATTTAGACTAAATATTTATTTTAATAATGTAATTTGTATTAAAATACTTATGTTGTTTATTAGTAAGAGTATTAATGTATTAAGAATTATCAAGTGTGTTTAAATGGTAGTAATTACATTTTCTATATAATGGGCATTTGCTACATAAAGGGTTTTTGCTTTTACAAACTAATGCTGAAAAATCTAATATAGCCCAATTTAAAAAAATAGTTTCTTTATGTTTTTGCCGATAAACTATTTTTTTAGCAAGATTCTGAATGAAAGGATCATATCGGAAATCAACTTTTTCTCCCGGTCTAAAAAACCTTTCTAATACACGGACCATATTTACATCAACAAATGCTTCTTTATGACCATAACACTGTGTTAATATTGTATTTACAATGTATTTTCCCATTATTGGAAGTTTCTCTAGCTGCTTCTTGGACTTTGGTAATCCGTGTAAACGTTCAATCTCCTGAGCTAATGCTTTTATTCTTTTTGATCTTTGGCGCCATAAACCAAAAGGCTTTAAATATTCACCTATTTCTACTTCTGTTGAAGCAGCTAGACTCTCCCAACTATTAAACCTATTCAAAAATACTTGATAATATTTTTTTACTGTTTCTGCTTTTGTTCGTTGAAGAAGAATTTCAGCAATCACAATTTCATAACAAGACCTGTTTGCTTCTCGCCAGGGAAAACTACGTTGATTATGTTGAAACCAATCTAATAATTTTATTTTAAAATAAAAAATTCTTTTTTTATCAACCATCATATTGTAGCTTACAATAATTCTTTTAAAAAATTTGATTAATTGTAAAATAAAAATGTCATTTTGAAATAATTCCTGGACTTTTTTTATTAATATAGCTATAATTCTTTTCATGGAACATAAATATATAGACTTATTTGCTGGTTGTGGTGGTTTAACGCTTGGATTTGAAGCTGCAGGGTTTAAACTTGGTTTTGCGGTTGAAAAGTCCAGTATGGCTGGAGAAACTTTTTACCATAATTTTATTAAAAATATTAAAAATGATTCTGAATGGAAAAATTTTCTGCAAAAACCCATAGAAGAAAAACTTGATGAAGGTTTATTTATTGGAGAAACTTTAGAATTACTTGAAAAGCCTAAATTACTTGAACAAACAAAGCAAAAGCTTCAAGAAATAGATGTCATTATTGGTGGACCTCCTTGCCAAGGATTTTCACTTGCAGGCAAGCGTAATCCAAAAGATCATAGAAATCAGCTTCCTTGGCAATTTTTAGAATATGTTGAAATATTCAAACCTAAAGCAGTACTAATGGAAAATGTCGTTGGTATGAGACAACGCTTTAATAAGCATGATAAAGATGCACCTTTTTCTCAAATCAAAACACTTTTAGAAACAGGTTTTGGAGAAGACAAAGAGTCTACACAATATGTTGTACAAGAACTTCAACTTAATGCCATGCATTATGGTGTTCCACAACATAGACCTAGAGTAATGCTACTTGGTATACGGAAAGATATTGCAGAGAAGAAAAGCCTTTTTGCTACTAAAGATATCTGGAATTCGAAAAACTACTATAGCGGTAAAGAAATATCACCACTTTGTCCAGTACCTACGGTCAAAGAAAAGGAAATACTTTCTGTCAGTGATGCTATTGGCGACTTATTTGAAGAACCATTTAACAATCAAAAATATTTGGATAACCTCAACAAAAAAAGTGGCTTTAAAAAAGTCATTAAAAATGGTACTTCGCCAAATGCTAACCAAGTTTTACGTAAACATACAGAAAAAGTTGAACAACGTTTTAGACTTTACCAATACTTTTCAATGAATGATGTCTCTACAAAAGTATTTAATATGGCTGCCAAATATACCTCTTCACAAGATCCTAGTTTTTTAGAGCAAATACATAAAGAAATTGAGACGTGTTCTTTTCCCGCTATGGCACCGGATAGTACTATTATTGCCACTAACCAAGAAGAACTCGTTAGTAAAATAATTGAGCTAGAAACAAAAAAACACTCACAAAGACCATTAAAACTTGATAAACCTTCCCCAACAGTAGTTAGTGTCCCAGATGATGTCATACATCCTGTTTATCCTAGAACAGTAACAGTACGAGAACAAGCTAGGTTCCAGTCTTTTCCTGACTATTTTGAATTTAGGTCTAAAGAAACAACAGGTGGAGATAAAAGAAAAACCGAAGTTCCTCAATATACACAAGTAGGCAATGCTGTACCTCCACTTATGGCAAAAGCCATAGCGGAACACATAAAGAGTTTACTTCAAGATTTTTGACAATCTGAATCTTTGATGCATAGCTGAACTTGCCTCTTAAAGAGTAATGGAATAAATTCTTTACTAATTCTCCAGAGGAAACCATGGTCACGGGTTTTTCCTGTTTCAGGGCTATGGTGTATAGCAAAGTCCAAGCTTACCTTACCTTCTTCCATCAGGGCTATAAAGTTAATAAACGAGCTATCTTCACAATAAAATGCTGATTCGTATAAAAACTCTTCGTTAGTATCATTTTTCTTTTTACGATTTTGTGATTGTGCCTTTATGAAAACTGTACGTTTATGCTTTTGTGCAAGTGCATCCTGTAAAGCTGAATATTCATAAAAGACAACCTTTTCTCCATTTTTTACGACATAAATTCGTTCTTGTTCATAATCAAACTCTAGCTTCCATCCCTTGGAGTTCTCTTCATTTACCTTAATTGTCATATAAAGTGCATACCGACTCTTTTCACTATCCCAATATCCATAATTTACGACTAAATCTTTTCTTTTATTGGGAAGGTCAGAATAGTTCGGTGTTCTTGAAAATAACGTTTGTAACGTAGAAGTACCTAGCCTTGAACACTTAATTTCCACCCCTTTATGATCCGGTTCTTTGCTAGAGTTTTCTTTTATGTTATTTTCTGTTTCAAATGTATATCCTACACCTGTATCTCCAGCTCTAAGTGTTTTTATCCAACCTCTTCGGTAAAGACCTTTAATCATATCTTGTACTTCAAGTACTGCAGAAGGCAAGGTCTTAGTATCAACATAAAATATTTTTTTTAATACAGTTGCAAAAAGCTCAATATCTCCAACTAATGGTAAGGCATACAATCTTCCTTCCCATACTGTTAACAATAGCATATCAAAAGGTTTAACTTCGTTATGAAGTCTAGAAATCCAAAACCGGGGATCACCTTTTTTTGTTTTTGGTCTATAATAACTGATAGAACGAGTCTGTATTTCACCATTAACTAATAATTCTACTTCTTCTTTGAGACCATTTTTAGCTCCTTGTTCCATTGTAGAATAGTCTATTCCCAGATTTTCTTTTAATAATAACCTTAATGGATGGGAAGCATCAATGATTGACTTATTCAACATAGTAGGTGTCATCCGAATCAAAACAAATTCACCATGTGTTGAGCTATCTAGTATATCAATATATTTTTCTTCATTACTATTAGGAGTAAAGGTCATTTAAATCCTTTATTTTGTTTTTTTAATTCATGAGTAACTTTATAGAGAGTCCTTAATTGAAAGTTATATTTTCCACTTTCTACACGAGATATTGTTGTATTTGAGACTTGAGCTTTTTTAGCTAGCGCTTTTTCTGATAGTCCGAAAGCCTTTCTTCTTTTTTTGATTTCTTTTCCTATTTGTTTTAATAGGTGTTCAATATTAAAGTTTAAAAATTGTAAGTTTGGGTCTTTCGTCAGATCTAAGAATAATGTAGATAAAGTATTTTGCATTTCTGTAGAAGGAAAAATTTTAGTTTTCTTATCATCCATTGGTTTAAAAGATAAACCCATATTTAGACCTACTAGTAATTTTGCATAAGTTATTATTTGTATACCTCCATGCTTTGCACTCTCAATCTTTTGAATATGATCAGCTACAATATCTGAGTTGTATGCAAGTTCATAAAGTGTTAAAGCTTGTTGTTCTCTTGCACTTTTCAGTAAACGACCAAGTTCAGAATTAAAGTTTTCAAATTTCATAAGAAATCCTCCATATATTTATTATATTTTTTAATTCTGCTTTTATTTACGGTAATAATTAAACTATTATGTGGTAAATAAAATATTTTTTAAGATGTATTTAATTGGGGGGGGGTATATGAATAAGTTAGTACTGTCATAAAAGTTGAATCATATTAGCGATTATTATTTATAATAAAGATAAAAATGAGTGTTGTTCTTAGGAGAAGTTAAAATGTCTCACATATGATAAGCTTTTGATAGATTAAAGAGTTTTTTAGGTGACTACTAAGTTAACAAGAATATAATCAAGTTTATCTATACAGTACAGAAAGTTAAATAATGACAAATATAGTAATCGACAATGATCTCACATTTGAGTACGTATCTAACAATTATGAGCATTTAATTGATATATCTGGAGATCTAACAATTAAATTTTATAAAGTTTTTTCAAAACCTAGTGGAATAGCTTTTCTATCTACACTAGTTAACTTAAGAAATAGCACCAAGCCACAGATAAAAATATCATTTAATGATTTTGATGATATTAAATATCTACAAAGAGCAGATTTTTTTAAAAATTTAAATTATAATTTAGAAGAGAGATTTAATAGACACTCTGTATTGAGAAATATGATGGAGTGTAAAAAAGTGCAGAATGACGAAGACCCCGATTTTATAGATGAAAGATTAAAAGCCATACTAAAAGCACATATACAAAATAAAGAAAACTTAATATTAGGTATTTTACTTACAACATATGAAGTAACAGATAATATATTAGAACACTGCAATGGTGGTGAGTTTAAACAAGCTGAAAGAAGTGTAAGTAAACCTGGGTTTGTATGTGCACAATATTATGGTGGGCAAAAAAATAACATAGAGATCGGTATTTCTGATTCTGGTATTGGAATAGTAAATAGTTTAGAGACTGCTTATCCAGAGTTATCTAGGGAGGAAGTGTTAAAAAAGGCATTCGAACAAAATACCTCTAGACATAAGGAAATAATGCCTTCAAGGGGTAATGGCCTAGCTAAATTAAAAGATTTTGTTTTAAGTTCCAATGGTGCTATTACTTGTCGTACCAATGAATATGAAATTTCTTTTAATAGTATTAACCCTGATGGTATAATATCTATAAAAAGTCCAATTATTGGTACGCACTTTAAAATTATAATTGGTTGTAGTAGTGATATTGATACAAGATCAATTTTTAATGCTAGTCATGATGATTATGAAGAAGATGATTTTGATGATTTTTTTGATTTTTCGATGGATGACTTAGATGATAGTATACTTGATGATTTTTAGAAAGATAATATTATGGTAATAATAAATTTAAAAGAATTTGAACCTTTGAATAGTCATCAAGTTGGTATTAAAATTAAAAATTTAATTTTAAAAAATATTTCTGATAATCAAGAAATCATAGTATTGAATTTTAAAGAAGTAGATATTTGTACAGACTCTTTTATTCAGCAACTTACTATTATATTATCTAAAGAAATAACATATAATGTTTATAAAAAAGGATTAAATTTAAGAATTTAAATAATTTTTTATTGGAATTGATTAAAGGTAAACTTTACAAAGCATCAAAAGAATAATTTGGTTAACGTAGTCTAGTTGTGAATGGATTAATAGAAGAAGATGATTTAAATAATAAAAGAAAGGGAAAACAGCAAATTTTTTGAATGACCTTAAATAGTGATTTTATAAAAATTAGTTTTGGAGATGAAATGGAAAATAGCAAAGATAAAGAATACAACATAGGTTCATATTGGAAGGTGTTTTTATTAATATTTATAAGTTGGTTTGTATTTATGGCAGTAATGTTTTGGTCGGCAAATGATTTTGAATTTGATTTTCCTCCATCTACCCCTTTATCTTTCTTAGGTCTTTTCGGTGATAGCTTTAATGTTCTTACTAGTCTTTTTACAGGATTAGCATTTGCAGGAGTTATAATTTCAGTTGAATTACAAAGAAAAGAATTAAAGTCTACAAGAGATGAATTAACTGGACAAAAAGATGCTTTAGAAAAGCAAAAACTTGAGATGGAACAACAAAGTTTTGATAATAGATTTTTTCAAATGTTGAATAGATTTAACAAGATAAGAGAAAAATTTGTCGCAGATGAAAAAATCGTTCCTAATGGAAGTTCACGTAAACAAAACCATATTCTTGATTTTTTTAATGGTTTTTGTACTACTGTTAGTGGATCACAAAATATTGAGACAGTGGCAGCAATGTTTAAAGATAGTTTATTTTTAGATGATGAGAATGAGTTTAAATATTATTTTATTAATTTATATCAAATTCTCAAGTTTATTGATAAATTTTATAATGAGAGAATAGATGAAGCAAAATTTCATACAAATATGATAAGAGCACAATTAACATCTAACGAATCTCAATTATTATTTTTACACATATTTTTTCTTCAAGAATTTGGTGGGAAAAAATATATGGAACTAATTAAAAAATATGCAATGTTAGAACATTTAGATTATGAGAGATTAAAAAATCGTTGTAATGATCCTGTTTATAAAAAGTTAATCGATCATATATTACTAGAATATGAACAAGAAGTATTTGGTAAAAATAAAAAGATACTTGAACATATTAATGTACTCAAAAAGCTTTAGAGAAATAAGTACTTTAAAGAATAATAGAAATCATTCACAAGAATGGTATAGAAAAAACATGAAGAATGTAAAGCTTCACTTGATGCGAACTAAATAAGTATATTGTTAATGAACATGCAAAGATTGCAACACATATACCAATGGATTGGTATTTAGAGAATATTGAAAGCCTGTACGAAAAAATATAGACATAGATACAGAAGAATAATGATAAAAACTATAAAAAGGGGATGACGGTGGAACTTGTTTATTTGTGGGTTAAAGAGTATAAAAACATAAAAGAAGAGGGATTTAATTTTTCTTCACCATATGTTTACACATATTCGGAGTCAACTAAAGAAATTACTCATGAAGATAACCCAGGCAATTACTCTAAATTATTTTCAAAAAACATTAGAATTAGTGCTATTGTTGGAAAAAATGGGAGTGGGAAGAGTAGTATATTTGAAGTTATTGCAAAACTACAAGTAGGAGATATTGACCGATACATTGATAATGGTATTGTATGTATACTTAAAAATGGTGATGAGGAGATTATTTTTAGTAATCTTGAAGTAGAGGACCGTACAGTTCATACTTTAGATACACTCAAAACACACATTTCAACTATTTATAATTCCTCTAGTTTTAGTAATGGTTATTTTGATAATTATATTGAAGAATTTATTGCACCAGTTTTGCAAAGATTTATAAAATCTGGTACAGGCCATGGTGATAGTAATGTGGCAAATGAGAATTTAAAAGTTCAAACATTATTAAATATGGTTTTAAATTCAAATCGTTATTTTGGCAATAATCCATCCTCTTCTGGATATAGACAGCAGGATGCATTTTTCATAAAAGAGATGCGAAATAATTTTAATTTTGCGAAAACTTTTTCGATTTTAGAGTTTTATAAAGACTATAAAACATTTATTCCGTTTAAAATTCAAAATGAGCCAACAGTTACATTGTTAATTGCCTCAAATAGTACAGCAAATAGTATCGGCTGGAATACAACTTTTTTGGAGAAGGCACAGAAGTTTTTTCAGATACCGGAGTTTTATACAAGCGAAGATGGAGAAGAATATATGCAATCGATAAGACCTGAGGAGTATGCAGAGGCACTAGATAATTTTTTAACTACTCTGAAATTATATGTGAATGAGAGTTGTACTGCATCCGAAGAGATTGAGTTAAGTATGGAAGATGCTATCGAATTAATGATAAAGTATAAAGAACTTTATCTCTATAATCGGAATAATCAAGACCAGTTTTTTGAAATTTATTTTAGGAGTTTAAGTAGTGGCGAGGAGAATTTTCTCTTGAACTTCTATTTACTACTGAATGCAGTTTTTTCATTTAGACCGAAGCGTGGAGATGTAAAGAATATTATCATTTTACTTGATGAAATAGAAAATAATTTACATCCAAGATGGCAAAAATCGATTTTTGATTCTGTTTTGCGTTTTTTTATACATGTACATAAAAATATATTAAGTAGATATGGGGCAGATTACAAGTTCCATATAATTTTTGCTTCACACTCTCCCTTCCTGCTCTCAGATATTGCCAAAGAAAATATTCTTTTTTTGGATAAAGATGATGATGGATATTGTAAAGTTGTTGATGGACTCAAAAATATTAATCAAACTTTTGGGGCTGATATTCATACGATTTTAACTGATAGCTTTTTTATGGATGAAGGGTTGTCCGGTGATTTTTCTCAAAGTGCAATTCAGGCAATACTTACCTTTTATGATAAAGTTAAGAAAGAAGAATCAGCAAAAAAACCTAATTATGATGATTTACGTAAGGAATATGGGGCTAATCAAAAGATGTTTGAGTATATATTATTATCAATGGGTGACGATTATATAAAACAAATTTTAGATAATCATATCATAGAAATAGAATTAATTTTATTTGATAAAGATATTGCTAAAGCCAATAAAATAAGTAGATTGAAAAATGAAATAAATCAACTTGAAGAGATGCAGTAAATGGTTCAATTAAAATATACAATATCACAGCTAGAGAAATATTATGATGTTATTTCTCAGACTAAACCTAAAAGTTTTAACGGTAAAACTTTTGAACAATATTATCAAGATAATTGGGAATCTAAAATTAAATATCCGTTAAAAGATGTCATATGTGGAGACATTGAGAAGCTTATTGAAATAAAAAAGTCAGCTGGTTCAAAATATAAAAATAACAGAAAGATAAAGGAATTATTCAACTACGATAAGACTAAGTCCAAAAATATTAAACCACTACTCTCAAAATTACAACCAAAAATTGCTTCATTTTTTGAAAATAATATTGAGATCCATACTTGTTACTTTTGTAATATAGATTTTATCAATGTATTTAATACAAAAAGCAAAAGGAAAAAAAATGGTTTTACTTTGGACCACTTGATAGACAAAGCTACCTATCCTTTATTTGCTTTAAGTATTTATAACTTGATTCCAAGTTGTTATATCTGTAATTCAAAGCTAAAAGGATCCAAAGAGATTTGGACACAAGAAAAAGGTATAGTGAAAGTTTCACCAAGTGCAAAAAATTTTAAATTTGATCAGCAGGTTAAATTTAAGACCTTTATGAAACCTCCTTCTATACAAATCAACGATAAAATTGATTTTGATCTTTTGCTCAAAGAAGATTTTACAGATGATTACACTCAGTATATTGATGTTTTTGAGCTAAATGGAAGATATGAATACTTTAAACCATATATTTTAAACATGATTAAAAAAAGAAGAATATATCCTGATAGCAGAATTAAAGAAATCGCGCTTTTGACACGACAACCAATTGAAAAAGTTAAACAAGATCTTTTTGGAGAGGTTTTATATGAGGATGACAACTCAAAGCATTCACTTGCAAAATTAACAAAGGATATTGCAAATGAATTAAGCCTCTACTCTGGCTTCCAAAAATGAATAATCAGGTTTTCTTTGTATCAATCAAGATAAAGAAAATAAAGATATTATTAAATGTCATACTATATTTACAGGAATTACAGACACAATATCATTCCTAATTTGATAGAAATACAAGGGTAAAATATGAAAAGATTATCTGTTAATATCTCTCTAATTGGAAAACTTTTACGTCTTGGAAAATATAGTACGATATCCTTTGAAGAGAATGTACTTCATCTGCATGGAATCAATGAATCTTCCACCAGTATAACACTTGATAAAATTGAAACATTTAACATAGATGTTGGAATAATATGGAGTAAATTTGAAGTGGTGTTAATTGATGGGCCCATTTATACTGCCGATGGTTTCTCTAAGACACAGGCCAAAAACTTTTATTCTAATTTTAGTGAAGTATTTGCAGAACAGTATTATACATTTCAATATAGTAAAGCCAAAAAAGTACTATCATCCATGCCCTCTAGTGAAGAGTACTTTCAAACAAGAGCATTTAATAGTTTGGTTTCTCTAGCAAAAAAAGAAATGGGAAAATTTAAATTTTTACCTGTAAAGGAGAATCCTCAATATACAAAAACATTTTTAAATATTTTAAGTCTTCTGAAAGAGGACACCTCTCTTCAGAAAAAATACAATGATGCCTTTATAAAATTAGAATTGGAAAAGTATAAAAACTTTTTTGACACAGTAGAAAAGAATCCATTAACTCAAAAACAACGTGAAGCAGTTGTCGTCAACGAGAAGTCTAATTTAGTGATTGCCGGAGCAGGTTCAGGTAAAACAAGCGTTATGGTTGGAAGAGTCGGTTATGTATTACAGAAGTATGGTTTACTACCAAGTGAGATACTTGTAGTGGCTTTTGGTAATACTGCTGCTAAAGAGCTTAGTGATCGTATAGAAGAACGATTAAACCTAAAGGGTATAGATGTCTCTACTTTTCATTCTTTTGGTCAGAATGTTATTGCTGTAGTTGAAGGCAAAAAACCTAGTCTTGCCCCTTGGGTAGAAGACGCAAACCAAAAAGCTAAAATTGTAGAGGAAATATTACAAGAATTATCTGAGAGAGATAGTAAGTTCAAAAAGATACTTTTAGATTTTTTTGCATATCCTTTTGCTCAATATAAAAGTGAATTTAATTTTAAAACAAAGATTGAATATCTTCAATATATGCAAGAAAATAAGATTGTAGCTCTAAGAGGAGATCCTGTAAAAAGCTATGAAGAGTGTGAGATTGCAAACTTCTTATTTCTTAATGGAATTAATTATGAATATGAACCATTCTATAAGCATGAGACTGCGACAGTAGAACATAGACAATATCAGCCTGACTTTTACTTACCAGATTACGATATCTATTTAGAGCATTTCGGTATAGATAAAAATGGGAACACCGCTCCTTTTGTTCCTCAAGAGCCATATCATAAAGGTATGAAATGGAAAAGAGAAATACATAAACAATATGAGACAAAACTTCTTGAAACATATAGTTACTATCAACAAGAGGGTCGTTTGCTACATAAGTTAGAGGATATGCTTCTGGAAGAGGGTGTTGAAATGTCTTCTAGAAGTATTATTGATGCACTAAAATTTCTTAATGAAAATACTTTGGTCAGTGAATTTTCAAAAACAATTGCTACTTTTATAGGGCACTATAAATCCAATGATCATACTATGCCAAAAATTCGTTCAAGGGCTGGTAGCAGTGAGCGTTTAAATGCCTTCCTTGATTTATTTGAACCTATTCTTGGTGCATACGAAACAAAGAAGAATTCTTTAGGTGTTATAGACTTTGATGATATGATAAGTAAGGCAATACATTACATTGAAGATGGTAGATACAAATCTAACTATAAATGTATATTGGTTGATGAGTATCAAGATATATCTACGGCCAGAGCAAGATTGATTAAAGCTTTATACAAACAAGTAGACGATTCTGTACTTACTGTTGTTGGTGATGATTGGCAATCTATTTATCGCTTTGCAGGAAGTGAGATCTCTCTCTTTCATTATTTTGAAAAAGAATTCGGCTTTTCTAAAAAAGTAAAATTGGATTATACTTTTAGATACAATGATAAGATATCCAGTGTATCTCAAAAGTTTATTGAAGCAAACCCCAATCAAATCAAAAAAGAAATTAAAACACTTACACAAGTAGAGAGCCCTACAGTCCATGTATGGTGGGGAGATGATAAAGATCTAATGAGGGTAAAACAGATACTTTCAGATATTCAGACCAGAAAACAGGGAGTACCATTTTCTGTATTTTTATTAGGACGAAATAGATATTCATTTCCAGAGAATTATAAAAGTCTTTCCTCATCATACCCAACTTTGGATATTACTACTTTAACAGTACATAGATCAAAAGGATTAGAAGCTGACATCACAATTATTCCAGGTGTCTGTTCAGGTAGACTTGGGTTCCCTTCTTCGATCCAAGGTGATCCAATTCTAGATCTTGCTCTTGCAGAAGAAGAAGATTTTGACTATGCAGAGGAACGAAGACTATTTTACGTAGCCATAACCAGAGCAAAAGAAGAAGTACACATCTTAGCTTCAGATACTAACGTGTCTTCGTTTGCTAGAGAACTGGAAGAAGATCAATATAATGTTATGCATCATTATAAAGACAATATTAAACCCCAAAGATGTCCAAAGTGTAATGTAGGTACATTGGTTATTAGAACAGGACAGAATGGTAAATTTTGGGGATGCTCTAACTATGGTAATTTAAAGTGTGATTACTCAGCACCAATCTATTTTTGTAAAGAGGATTCATGTTCTGGCATTATGCAGTTTGATAAAAATAAAAAAATGTATTTATGTTCAGAGAAGAACTCTAATCACACAGAGAAAGCATGTCCATCATGTGATGGTATGTTACTAATGAGATTTAATAAGCGTCAAAATAATCGACCTTTTTATGGATGTTCCAATTTCTCTAAGATGGGGTGCAGTTATACGGAGGCTGTGTAATATTGTATGAAATGAATCAGGTTCTAAAGTATGTAAAGAACCTAAAAATATAATAAATAATAGGTGATAATAAGTGAATTACAGTGACCTCACTGTCCGCCACTTTAATCCCCTAAATAGAGTTACTATGAACAATCTAATGTAAGATTTAGTAGTAAAAAACTTTCTTAGAATGTTAAGAATTTTTGTATTATTTTTTACTTCCTTTTAACACTAATAAAACAAATAGCATGAAATTTATTAGGATAGGGTAAAGAATAAAATTTATAGTATTCCCCCATTTCATAGGTAAATTATAACCACCGATACCTATTAAACATGTGAATACGGCTGTACCAAGTACAATATTACGTGCTTTGCTATCACCTCGTAAAGCCCCTGGTATAAATGCTATAAACATTAAAATCCAAGGTAAAGATGCAATTAAAGCCTGTTTAAGCTCTCTGGAGAGATTTATCGAATGGTTTATAGAGTTTGAAATGGGATTATTTATAGTTTCCAAGCCAGAGTAAATATGATCTATGATAATTTTTGAAGAATTATTGTCTTGTTTTAATGAACTAAGTTTTTCAAGTAAAACCACAGTTCTTTCATATTTAGATAATTGACTGGTTGCAGTCTGCAATTCATATAAGGTAAATGCTAGAAAAATTAGAGAAAGAAAACCAAGCAGTATAATTATCCTCTTCCAACTAAAATCTGTAATAAATTTTTCCATAACATCAACTAACGGTTGAAACATAATATTCTCCTCATCCAAAAAGATTGCTTAGTATATCAAAATAATAAGTATATTAATTTGTAGGTTGGCAGACTCTGCCAAAATGGTGAGGGACTAAATTATCTAATTAGGTATAATTATTATGAAATATGTTAGATTATAAAATTTCTAATTGTTCGCTAAATAGCCTTGCAATATCCTTTCAAACTCTTCTTGTAATTTCATTGGTTCTATGACTTTAATTTGTGGTAACCATTTTTTTAAAATAGTAAAGATTTCCTTTTTATTAGTGATACTCACTGTTAGTTCTGCTGTACCATCAGAATTTTTTTTGAGAAACTGTCCTTTGATAGGCTTTCTTTCGAAATATACGATAGCATCACTATCAAGCAAGAGCGTAACATCAAAAGGTTCAGTTTTAGGATCAAACCAGATATCAAGTGCCTTATCCATTCTATCTAAAACTTTATCATCATATTCAAAGGTCTTTTCCAATATTTTCAAATCAATAATCTCTTTAAGATAGAACTTTATATAATGGTCTTTGTACTGTGTAAGTAGATACCAAAAGCCATCAAAAATGATAATCTTGTATGGTTTAACATTTTCATAGGTTTTAATTTCATCTGGTTTGTACCATCGTTTATATTTAAATGTCACCATTTTTTGTGTTGAAATCGCATATTCTAGATCTTCTATTAGGTCAAGTTTATCTGAGATATTCTCTACATCTATTCGGGTATAAAAAGGTGATTCGATATAACGCTGAAGTTTATGAAGCGCAGCTTGGGCTTTAGTATAAAATTCTCCACCTATATCAGATGAAAGACTATCAAGCATTTTTATAGCAGTATCTGCACTTTTTGAGGTAGTGTGTTGCATTGAAAGTGTAAAGCGCTTTCCATCACTAGCACGAATAACACCATAGTTTCCTTCCTGTAATTTTTCAAAGTCCCTTTGTACAGTTTTGGTAGCGATGGACCATTCCTTTGCAAGATCTGTAATGGATAGTGTCTCTCCATTGCTCAAACGTTCGAGGATAATGTTGTGTCTTTGATGCTGAAGAAGCTTTTCCATAGATTCCCTTTATACAATTATTTTACAATAGTATTGGTTAATGTGGACAATAATAGTCTTAGTGTAATAAAATGTGTGTTAGAGGGGGATATATACAAGAATCCACGAATATGTGTATAACCGAGTCACTAACAAGTAACGAGTCCAAGATATATACTTGGACGACTGATGATGAGCTTAGTTCTGGCATAGTTAGAATTCGATTTTGTTATAAATTTTAATATAAAAGGAATATAGAATGTCGCAAGGAATGTCACAAAACATTTTTGATTATGCTACATCAGAATTGAGCCAAGATGCATTTATAAGTTTACTGATCGGTTGGTTTGATAATGAAGAAGAGGAATTACATGAATTATCCAAAGACTTTATTAGTGAATTGTATACAAAATACCAGATAAATATGATTGGCAATCATAATGCAAAAGATTTGGAAATAAAGTCAGTAAAATTAAGACAACAATATCACAAAATAGATGTATATTTTGAAGTTGAGACTGATGAGGAGACAATACCATTTATTATAGAGGATAAAACATGGACAGAACCTCATTCTGATCAACTGTTAAGATATACAAAAAAAGTTTCAAAGGATAATGCTGTAAAAGTATTCTTTAAAACGGGACATATAACAGAAAAAGATAGGAATGAAACAAAAAAAGCAAGTTACATTATTTTAGACACATTATGGTTATATGATTTTTTGAAAAATTACCATAATATTAATAATTTAATTTTAAAAGATTATATAGATTATATAGAAAGAAACTTTTACAATAAACTTTACAAAAATAATAGTAAAAAGGAATTAGAAGACTGGGAATATACTGATGCAAAAGAAGGATATGTACAGTATGCAATTTTAGAAAAAATTAAACATCTAACTCTTGGACATAATGAACCAATACCAGAATATATTAGATTTACAAGGAATGGAAAAAGGTGGGATACATGGTGGACTTGTCACCTTGCTAATGACTTCAGTATATTCGTTAAAATGAAACAGTTAAAAGAAGGGCATTGTCTTAGATTAATGGAATATTCCAAGAAAGATTTTACATTAGAGAGTAAAACAGATAGTTTAAATAAAAATATAGAAATCACAAATAATATTTTGAAATCTATTGAGAACAGTAATATTAGAGTAAATAAAAAACCAAGATATAAAGCTAGAGAATCTGAAATAGCTATTATGAATTTAAGTGATCCTAATAGTCTTGAGGATGCAGTAAAAGAGTTCTCTGTTTTTTTGAAAAAGTTTATTGACAACTCAAGTAAAATATAGACATTTATTGTCCATATATAATAATACACTTCCTTATACAAAAAAACAGGAGTTTCAAATGACCATATCTAAATCTCAATACATAAGAGGCTTACAATGTCAAAAATCTCTCTGGCTCTATAAAAATAGACCAGAACTTAGAGATATACCAGATGAAGCACAAGAGTCACTTTTTAATACAGGTTACAGCGTAGGTGAATTAGCAAAAGAACTCTTTCCTAAAGGTGTTGAAATAGAGTTCGATACCAGTAATTTCAATGGCATGGTAAGTAAAACCAAAAAGCTTATAGCCAATGGTACTGAGGTAATCTATGAGGCAACATTTAGCGAGAATGGTATCTTTGCTATGGCAGATATACTTGTGAAAAATGGTAATGCTTGGGATATCTATGAAGTGAAGGCTTCTACTGAAGTAAAAGATGTTCATATTGATGATGCAGCTATACAATGGTATGCATTAAGTAATACAATAAATTTGAATCGTGCTTTCATCGTTCATATTAATAACCAATATGTGCGAAAGGGAGAACTTGATGTCACAGAACTATTTTCAATAGAAGATATGACAGAACAAGTAAAAGAGAAACAAAATATGATAAAAGAAACTCTGAATCGTATGGAAGATGTAATAAAAGGTGAAATGCCTAATATTGACATCGGTGGACATTGTGATAACCCATATAGTTGTGATTTTAAAGGACATTGCTGGAAACATATACCAACACCATCAGTTTTTAATCTTTATTGGATGAATGGAGCAAAGAAATTTGAGATGTATAATCAAGGACTGTTGACTTATACTGACATACCAGATGATTTTAAACTTAATAATACACAAAGATTACAAGTTGAAACAGCAAAAACAAAAGAACCTTATATAGATAAAAATATCATCAATAACTTTTTAAAGACAATCGAGTATCCTATAAACTTTTTTGACTTTGAAACATTCCAAAATGCTATTCCAAGATTTGACAATCAACGTCCCTATATGCAAATACCGTTTCAATATTCTCTGCATATACTCCATGAGGATGGAACGATGGAACATAAAGAGTTCTTAGGTGATGAAAACAGTGATCCTCGAGACACATTGATAGAACAGATGTTAAATGATGTTACATCCACAGGAAGTATCGTTGCATATAATCAAGCTTTCGAAATGAGTAGAATCAAAGAGCTAGCAAAGTTCAATGAAAATAGAGAGAAAGAACTTTTGGCACTGAATGAAAGGTTTGTTGACCTTATAGTACCTTTTAGAGAAAAAGGGTATTACCATCCTGATTTTAATGGAAGCTTCTCCATTAAATCCGTATTACCTGCTATGTTCCCAAATGATGATGAACTTAATTATAAAAAGTTGAATATACAAAATGGTGGAATGGCAATGGACACTTTTGCTAACCTTCATTTACTAAAAGATAAAACAAAGACAGATCAGATAAAAACAGATTTACTTGCTTATTGCCATTTAGATACTTTAGCAATGGTCCGTATTTGGGAAAAACTACATCAGATTACACAAGATGCATCTTGAAAAAGTTTATATAAAAAAGAGACTTGATGAAGAATAAATTAGATGAAATTTTACTTTTTTTAAAAGAAAATAAAAATTACAACAAAGCATTACAAACTGAATATGCCTTAGGCACTATTGGCTCTAGAGAGGATTCTTTTGATAAATTAGTAGCACTACTTTATGACACGATAAATACTCAAAGTCAGCCTAATATTGACAACGTTTCTGAGTTTTTTAGAGAAGTCTATTCAAATAAAAATCAGTTGAATACCTTTAATGGATTTTTTAAGTTTATTGTAGGAAAACCAATAGACAAATATTCCCAAACCGATATTTATAATCAGCTTTTTGAAAGTCTAAAAGCAAAAGAAGGCTGGGGACCCAAAACATCATCCTTATTCATAAAGAATATATACAATTATCATCATTCTTTTGATAAGCCTGAATTGAAATTTTGGAATGATACTCCAAAGATGGAAGATGGTGATAAATTGTATTTACCAGTTGATACTGTGATAATGGAAATATTCAATAACTTTCTTGCTAATCATAAAGCGAAATGGAATTTTAAGAATATCAATAAAATTCTCCATGGCAATTTTATTAATGAGGATGTCATTTTATTTGATGATCTATGGTTTTGGGGATTTATTACTCAAAAGGGTTCAAGTAAAAGAGACTTTGTAATAAATATGGACAAATATTGGACGATCAAAGAAGCAGACAAAGATGTGATGGTACTAAAAAACATTGAAGAACAGGCAGGAAAGTTCTTAACACTATTAAATAGATACAAGTGATAAATAGATGGTGAAACCAATAAAAATTCTGGACATAATCTCTGGTAAACTTCAGCCTATGTCTAAAGAAGAAGTAGTTAAAAGCATAGGATATTACTCTACGAAAAAAGGATTGAAAACTTTAGAGACATTTTTAATGCATGAAGATATATATGCATGGGTTGAAAGTGGTTATCGTGATTCTAAATATACTGCTGTAGAGTTTTTATCAAAACTTTGTGAGGTATTAGATATAGACGCTGCAAGATGGTCTAATGAACTTGATAAAGATAGAATATTTGTACAAGAAGCAGAAAAGTTTAGATCAACACATATCTCTATGAACACAACTAATCCATATACTTTTCCACCAGGAGTATCATTTGATATGGATGCTTTTGAAGGTGTAAGAATATTAGAACGCCCGTATATTGTGGAATTGGTTGGTAGAACAGATAAAGAAATATTCATTCTAATATCAAAGATAATCAAAGAACATTATGCGGATTCTGATGGAAGAATATTCCCATGGGGTGATATAGTAAGTTATGTTTACCATCATAGTGATGAAAAATCTTATCTATTTGATATCGATGGTAATCAAATAGAAAATATATAAGTTATAGAGTAGAACAATATTCGGATACAAAGGTAAAAATTATGTTAGAGAAGAAAATAGTAATTAATTCAAAATTCTTAAAAGTTTTTAGCGAAGATGAACTTAAAGATATTATGGATAATGCAACTTCAATCAGTGCTGATTGTATTGTTATAGCAACAGAAAACAATTACTTTGAACTTAGTGCTGATGTAAATGATGAATTAGATATTCATTGCGATGAACATAATAATTTGTCAGCTAGAAAATTATCCAAAGATGAGTTTATGACGTTGTATAAAAGTAGTCCTTTGATGAGCACAGTAAAACTTAGTCTAAATGAATAAAAGGTACTAAAATGGAACAACAATTCAAAGATTATGGTAAAGGTGAATACCTAGGTTCTGGTGCAGATATGGCTCATCACACGTATGCTGCTTATAAAGTAGAGGGTGAGATACATATAGTATATGAGAGTGGACATGTTGTGACTAAAAACATTCAAGCTATAAAAGATAATATGGATATTCATTTCTGGACACCATTTGTAGAGTGGGTTTAAAAGGATTATCAATTGCATAATGAAATGATAAAAATTAAATTCCTTACAATAGGGGAAATAGCTTCATCAATATCTTTTTTTAATCTGGAACATACATATAACATACATGCTGAAAAAGATATCCTAAAAATAGCTGATACTAACTTTTTTGAAAATGTTGATTTTATTTTTCTAGTAGCAGATATACAAGATGAATTTGTTTCAAAACATATATTGGAAACAATAAGTTTTCTGATGAACTATGAAGTTCCTTTTATAACTATTCTACCTAGTATAAAGCCTAGTTCAAAAAATATAACTAGAGTTTTAAATCAAATCACTCAAGCTGCAAGTATTATTATCGTTGATGATCAAGAGAATAAAGATTTAGATCAATTCATTAAGTCATTATTCACAATGGTTCAAATAGAAAAAATAGATGAATACAGAATACTAGAGGATTCTTTTTCTTCTACAATAATGCTGAATTCTATCTTTAAAGCAAAATGTATATTTTATCTCTTTTCTAATATCACTGACACATATCTTGAAATGCCTAAGAGAAAGAGACTTAGGTTTTGGAAGTTGTTAGAGAAAGCAAATACAGTATGGATAGACTTTCCATCTCTAAAAAAGAATGAAGTTTTTAATGAAAAGGTTTTTACTTTCTTTTACGAAAATATTGATGAAGATGCAGACCTTTTTACTACCTATGATGAAACAAAAGATGATCTTAGTGTGAATGTACTTGTATGTAATAAATCAGTATGATTGAAGATTTTTAAATTAACGAGATAGAATAATACCAATATTAGGGGAGAGGGAAAACTATGATAACACTATTAATTTCGAGAAAGTTGAATGATGATGCTGAGATACTTGAAAAACATATAAAAGAAATTGAGTTATTCTTAAAGGAACATGTAAAAAATGATACTTTACAAATGGGAAACCTTTTAACAAATAAATTTAGAAACCGTATATCAAAAATTGGATATGAAGTTTTCTCTAACACACAACATCCAAAAAGAAGACTTTCTGATAGCAATAAAGATATGATCAACAAATCGGATAAAGTGCTTATTATCAATTATAATAGAAGTAAGAACATGTCTGAACTTGAAAGATATGCGAAAGAGCAGGGAGTTGAGGTCTTTATCTTAAATTTAAGTGGAATCATTGATAACGCTTTTGAAAAGATGATCGAAGGAATTGAGAAGACTGTATCACAAAATACTCGTCCACAACTTTATTATGAAGGATCTTCAATAGCAGAGATTAACTCTGTTTATCAGTTTGTTAAATTTTTTGATATGTCATTTGAAAAGTGTGAAGTGTATTTAGAGTTCCCTTGTGATTCTGGCCGTGTTGATGCAGTTGTTCTTGTAGAAAACAGTTTAATACTTATTGAAGCAAAAAGTAATATTGACCCTAAAAAATTTAAAGTCTTAAATGCTCAGGCATCACGTTTTGAAAAAGATAGAGTTAACTATGAAGATATGAATAAAGAAAGCTGGTTGCATAAATATTACGGCGATCCAAGTTTATTGGGATATTTAGAAAAATTCCAACTATTTATTCGTGAAAAATGGAGTATAGAGAAAGATTTGGAGATCTATGGAGTATTATTAGCAGATACTGAGAAGCCGTTGCAATTGAAACGATGGGGTGATCAAAGCTATTATGATGAGATAAAATTAGAAACAATAAAACCGTACACACATAAGACGAAATCAAATAGTGTGTATGATAGTTGGTGGCATCTGATGGCCTATAATCATATATGTACTATGAATTAGGATTGTGTTACAGTTCATACAGTAGGTTTTTTAAAGCATTTAGAACACCTTTATTAATATGAAAATCTACTTTATAGATATTATCCACCTCGGGATTAATCCGAATTAGTGTTGCATTTTTAAATTCACGAGCATATTTTTGAACATGTTTTTTGAGTCCTTCGGCACCCACACCGATTTCTAAAATAACAACTTTTTTATCTAAATTGTTTTGTTTCCACCGCATAAATGAGTCGGCACTTTTTTGTCTTTCTTCCCAAATATAACTCTCATCTGTATCTCCAAACATAAATATATTTGGACGAGCAACACTATGACAATTTGGGCAATGTGGTAATGGATCTTGTGCAGTCATGGATAATGTATCAATTTTAATACTCATGTTTTTATCTACATCCCATGAAGAACGTTGGCAGGGAAGAGTACATTGAAGTTCAAGTATACTTCCATGTGCTTCATGTAACCTGCTTTTTGTGTATCCAGATTTTATGAAATGTCCATCTACATTCGTCGTGACGACAAAATAGTTTCTTTTGGAATGAAGAAAGTATAATAGTAGATAATAGCCAATATGTGGTTGTATATTTTTATAGAGCTCATACTGATGGCCAAAAAAACCCCATGCAAAATTAGGATCACTGGTAAAACCATATGGTGACGCCATGGTTTGATAATCTTTTCTCAGTTCTCTGTATGGTGGATAATCATTCCAAAAACCTTCTTCATCTCTATAGGTTGGAAGTCCTGAGTCTACACTCATTCCTGCACCTGCACAGACTAAAATAGCATCTGATGCTTGTAATGTACAATTAATACAAAGTTTTGATGATCTGTTGATAGGATTTATTGGAGTTTCTTTTTCATTGCATCTGTGGCATTTTTTTATTGTCATTGTTATTCCTTAAGAAAGTGACGTAAATATAATACATCGTTTTATTGTGTTAATTTATATCCATCTTTTGTTGGATGGGTATTAAAAGATTTTATAAAGTTAAGTTGACAATATATGTCTTTATGTATGAGTAGAATACGGTTAGCTATCTAAAGAAGTAAATTATTCGAAATCATACTTTTTTAAAATATAATAGTCGTAGAGGGCGAAAATATTTAAAAGTTGATTTGATAAATTTATTGTCAAGAAATCAAGCATAAAAAAATGTAGTTTTTGTGGTTGTAATGAAAATGATATAAATCCTCTGATTGCTGGAGATGGTGCATATATCTGTTCAAACTGTGTTGTAGCAGCATATAAAATACTCTTTTAGGATCAAGAAAGTGAAGAGATATATACAAATGAATTTGGTTTACAGAACTTAATACTATTAGAAAATAATACCCAATGAGATAAAGTTATTACTGAGAGATAACTATACACAGTTGTTAAAAATGACCACATAATACTATATTATGTGGTCATTTTTTATGTAATGAAACTACACGAAGTATATTATGATTTAAATATTATATTAAGGATGTATACTTTTTTAAATAAAATAATTTTTAATAAGGGCAATCATGAAGAAATTAGTTTGGTGTAGCTTTATATCTATAAGTTTGTTAAATGCGGGTTCTATATTTGGTGATACTGAAGAAGAAAGAACTGAAAGTCAAAAGAAGATACTAGGCACGGTTGGAAAGTCTGTTATTGAAATATTCAAAAATGCGGGAAAGTTAATTGTCTCTCCTGTTACAGATAAAGTAAAAGAAGATAATCAAAAAAAACAAGAAGCCTCTGAAAATAAAGAAAGAGCAGATGCAAAGAAAAAACTCCTAGAACAGATGAAGAATTAATATAATTTAAACATTGGCTAGTGCAGCAGTGTATCTACATCTAGGGTAACTGCTACAACCATAAAACTCATTTCCTTTATTTATACCTTGTTTAGCAATACGTAAAACTAGTTCACTCCCACATTTTGGGCATGAGTTATTATTCTCTTTTTCTTTAACTATATTTTTAACATGCTTTACATGTTCTCTATGTGTTTTTAATGTTCTAGAAAGTCTACCTGATTCTATTATTGAAATAATTTTTTCCACCTCATTTTGAGATAAGACTTTGATTGTTTTAGATTTTATATACCTAATGAGACCACCAGCATAAGTTACATTTTCTGGCATCACTGTTTTAAAAGTACTATCTCCTACAAAAACGACAACTGAAAATATTTGACTAGGGTCTATATTAAGAGCTGATTCTATTGTCTTTGTATGTTTATAGTTTTGGTGTAAAGGATTTTGAAATTTACTTGTATGTTTATAGATTTTTTGAGTCCAGGTTTTTTGCTTTTCATCACCAAAAATCCAACCTTTCATATTTTTTGTTTCAATAACAAAAATACCATATTCAGATACAACAATATGATCAATTTGAGTAGTTCCATCTTCTGTAGGGAGCGTTACATTTTTTATAAGATGGTATTTGTCTTTGTTTAGTCTAATATTCAGAACAAAATTTACAAGCATTTCACCTAGTAGACCCTTAACAAATGGAGTGCTAGAAAATAGAATGATTAATAGTATAGGTATGAAATACCAATTATGCATTATCATTGATACAAGAGGGGAGAATATAGTTGAAATGTCAATCACTGAAAGAACCTTTATATTTTAATTATTGAGATATATTGCATTACTACTATTTGAAGTTATAGTGAACTTTTGTTTCTTCAATTCTAATAAGCTTTTTTTGAGCTAGTTTATCAATTAATGTATCCAGTTCTTTGTCACTTAAAACTTTCATAAATAAGGCATTAATAGTATTTGATAGTGTTGTAACCTTTCTTGGTTTTGCATTACCTCTTGATGTCAAATAATCCTTAACTGTTTGTATTTTTTCTTCAAGTGTTTTTGAATTGGATATTTTTAATGCAGGGATATCAATAATTTGCTTATGACGTTGAACTAATATCTTTTTATTTCTTAGATGTTTAATTAGTACATCAAAACCAGAATCTTTAGAAATAATATGAAAATATCCATTTGGGTCTTTTTCAAATAAGCTACCAAGATAAAAAGTCACATGAAAATCAAGAGCATTTTTCCCATTACCTTCAATTTTTACATACTCTGCATTCGTTCCTAGCATTTGCATTGAGGTAACTAATTCAATAGGTATTTTATTTTGACTTGATCCTACAAATAAAATAACTTTAAAAGGATAGTCTTTGGGTAAATCAAATGATAAAGGATGAACATTCTCATAATCAATAAGAATGTAATTTGTTCTTACATTTTTCTCAATCTTACTCATAAGTTTCTTTAAGTCCTAGCAGTTTTTTGATAATTATAAATTAGTATAACTATTTATATGTTATATCTTTGTCATATTTTAGTAGAAAAAATGGTTTAAGAATTTTTTTATGATTTGGCAGACTCTGCCAAATTTGTATGTTATTTGTATGCCAACAGCCAACTATTTAATTTATTCATGCCCTAAAATAGGGCGTTTTAGGGATTTGTCCTAGTGTTCGAATCCCTCACTGTCCGCCACTACTTATTTAATCCCCCCCAAAAAACCTATTTAATTGTAAAAAAGCTAATCCATAGTTATGATGTTTTACTTAACTATTATTTACTTTCATATATTACATATATACTTGAGAAGAAAGCATTCTATAGGTTAAAGTTCTAAGGGTTTGGATGTGGTTGAAGTATGTATTCCCATCGGGGAGAATGGGAACGAGCAAAAAATATTTCAAATTGTCATAGTTGTAATGATAGCAACCAAAAGGGGAGGAAGTTTAAAGTTGAGGAGTTAATCATGAAAAATAAATTTCATGTTTTTGGTTGCTATGTAGAAGAAGTTTATATGATTTACACTAACGGAATGTAAATACTGATTTCTCCTTTCTCCTTGTTTGGACGGTGTACGTGGGAACGAGGAGAAACAGTAACATAATATAGTAAGTTATTATATAAAGTAATATAGATATAGAATTTTATTAGCATGTTTTATATATAATTTATGCATCTTTAAAAAAGGGGAAAAGATGAGACAAAAATTAGGGAAATATATTTTTCTTATAAGTGTGTTGATATTTCAAACATTAATATTAACAGGATGTGGGGATGAAGAAAAAGATGTAGAAGTTCCAATGAATAGTGTAGATGTGATGGTTCATGATTTTGAAAGAAAAAACTATAGTGAGGGGGTAGAACCTTATGAACTAGTGAAATATCCAACGCATGGCACGGTAAAAATTGTTCCTGGAACTATTACGAGAAAAATTTGTTTTAATCCTTATGGCTGTAGTGGGGGCGGCGATAATGTTGATTTTGATGTTTATAAAGTATTATACACACCTACAACCGATTATATTGGTGAAGACTCTATCCAACTAACTGAAAATTCTTATGATGATAATCTGAATAAAACATCTATAACAACAACCATAAACATAAATGTTATTAAATCAAACCTTACAAGGGGTAATTATAATAATGCACCCATGGCAGATGATAAGAATATTACAGTTGATTACGAAACTCCAACAGACTTCAAGTTAACAGGTAGTGATAAAGACAATGATACATTCACTTTTGTGATTGAAACCAATACATCAAACGGAAATATTGTTTTAATTGATGAAACTACGGGTGATGTAACATATACACCGAACCAAGGTTACAGTGGACCGGATCACTTTACCTTTAAAGTAGTTGATGAAAATCAAGCATCCTCTAATATTGCTGATGTAAATATCACAGTTAAAGACTTATGTGATATGGATCCTACTGCTACGGGATGTCCTTTGGATCCTTGTGTAATAAATAATCCATTGACAACACCTGGATGTCCAGGGTATGATCCTTGTTTGGTGGATCCTACTGCAACGGGATGTCCATTGGATCCTTGTATATTGGATCCTTTCTCTCAAGCGTGTCAAGATTCGATATCTAATAACCTTTGATATGGATTTCTACTACAGTGATTAAACGATAAAAATGAGTAAGAGTCTGGATTTGAGGACGGATCTAGTACATAAAAAAGTAAAAGTTTTTAAGATAAAGGATACATGCCCAAAATCGGGCATGTATTAAAGTAGGATTATTATCCTAAAAAGCGGGAGAAGTAAGGGTTATTAAAACACCATATCCAAGTGCGGCGATGTTTCAGGGATATAGATACCTGCGTCATCATACGCTGCCATGTGATGTGCCGAAGCTACCGATGCCAAACCTGCTACAAAAAGTAGTGCTATCATAATTTTTTTCATATTTTTCCTTTCTTTCTTTAAAAGATGAGAGAATTGTAAAGTAAAAGTGTGAAATAAGTATGAATAAACAAGATTTAACAATATACTCTTTCAGCACATTGAAGAAAATGTAAAGTCATTATATTTTAAGGCGTTTAAGGGATTTAATCTAGTGTGTGATTCCCTCGCTGTCCACCATACACTATATAAAATCTATAAATACCATATAATGGATTTCTAATTATAATCGACCATCCATATGATCTTTGATAATAGCCATCATGTCATCCATTGCTTCACCCGCTTTTTTTTGAATGAAATGCTCAAAGTACTCATCTATGTATGTATGAGGGTCAAATTTACTTGCAGTCCCATGACGTTTAGGATCAATAAGAATAGAGTGTTTAAACTCTTTTGCAATGGGAACAATGTCGATCACAGTGCCGCTGGTACCAATAGCGATGAAAAGAGTACTATGTCTGATAGCCTCTTGGATGTGGCTGTACTCTGGTGCAGCTTCGCCAAACATGACAACATTGTGGCGGACCCTTGTATTGCCACAATGCGGACAATATTCATTGCCTTCTTGAGGTGCATAACCAACATTAAACGTCTCTGTACAAGCTTCACACCGTAGATCAGTGAGTGTACCGTGAAGGTGTATCACATCTTTGGCACCCGCTTTCTCCATAAGGTTATCTATATTTTGGGTCAGGTGGATGAGTCTACCGCGATAGTCATGTTCAAGTTGGGCCAGCACCTTATGCGCAGGATTAGGCTCTTTAAATTCAAGATCACGTCTTCTTTCGTTGTAAAAACGGGTGACATATTTGTGATCTTCGATCCACCCTTGCGTAGAGCAGACTTTCATGACATCGTGATTTTCCCAAAGGCCATCATGGTCCCTAAAGGTATGGATGCCACTTTCAGCAGAGAGTCCGGCACCGCTTAATATCATAATCTTTTTCATGTTAACCCTTCTTCATAATACTCCTTCATTATACGACAATTCATAGAACGAAGTAAAGACAATGATCAGTATGATTATGTCGTCATGAAAAAATATCGACTGTATAGTCATTTGGCAGAGTCTGAAAACCTGTATGTAATGTTTCCTATTGGTTCACTAGAATGATGCTACAATAAGTAAGAATTTTTCTTAAAAGATGTCTTGAAAACAGTAGAACTTACAAAACAAAGAAGGTTAGACCTTAATAAGAGATATGGCTTGTTGAATCCTTCCATGTTGGCAGGGAAAAAATATTATGATGCAACAGGAAAAAAAATGAAACGGATATTAGTCACCGGTGCAACAGGTCAGATAGGCTCTGAGCTCGTCCCTGTTCTCAGAGATAAATATGGAAGAGACAATGTAGTGGCTGCGGGACACCGTAGGAAGCCCGATGATGCATTTATTGATTCCGGCCCCTATGAGATCATTGACACGACAGATGACGAAGCCATTTCAGCTCTTGTAAAAAGGTACAGCATTGATACTATCTATCATCTTGCAGCGCTTCTTTCGGCAAAAGCGGAAGAGAACCCCCAGCTTGCATGGCATGTCAATATGAATGGGTTACAGACGGTCCTTGAAGTTTCCCGTCACTCTCACTGCATGCTCTTCTTCCCTAGCTCAATCGGGGCCTTTGGGCCATCCACACCACCGGACAATACCCCTCAGGTGACTATCCAGCGTCCCAATACGCTTTATGGTATTACAAAAGTGGCTGGTGAACTGCTTTGCGACTACTACGTTAAAAAGTATGATATGGATGTCCGCGGAGTCCGCTTTCCCGGCTTGATCTCCTATAAAACACCGCCAGGTGGAGGAACAACCGATTATGCCGTTGAGATCTTCTATGCTGCTGTAAAAAACGAACCCTACCGATGCTTTCTGAAAGAAGGAACGCGTCTGGACATGATGTACATGCCCGATGCCATTCGGGCGGTCATCGAGCTTATGGAGGCGGATGCGGGGATGCTGACCCACCGTAATGCCTATAATATCACGGCTATGAGTTTTACTCCGGAGCAATTATATGATTCCATTAAAAAAGAGCTCCCCGATTTTAGCATGACTTACGAAGTCGACCCCATAAGGCAGGAAATCGCCGACAGCTGGCCTCATAAAATGGATGACAGCGCAGCAAGAGCCGAATGGGGCTGGCAGCCCGAATATGATATGGAATCAATGACGAAAGATATGATCGAACAGTTGAAAAAGGAGAACTCCAATGTCACTTGAAAAGCTTGAAATTCCTTTAAAGCAACAGCTTGAAGCCATAGATTCAAAGGGTGCCAGTAAACGGCATGAAAAGATCATCACCGGGATCATGGGAGCAGAAGGTGGTTTCGGACCGAGGGTTACCCTCGAAGGAGAGGGAAATAAGTCTTTCTTGCAGATGAATTCCAACAGCTACCTAGGCTTATCAATAAATAAAGATGTCATTCAAGCCGAAGAGGAGGCGTCATACCGATTTGGTAGCGGGCCGGGTGCCGTCCGTTTTATCAGCGGTACCTTTGAGCCTCATGTGACACTCGAAAAGAAACTGGCCACCTTCTGCAGTAGAGAAGCCGCAATGATCTTCAGTGCCGCCTATTCTGCCGTTATGGGCGTCCTCCCGCAGCTTATAACAGAAGAGACGGTTGTCATCAGTGATGAATTGAACCATAACTGCATCATCAACGCCATCAGGCTGGCACACCCCGCTGAAAAAGCGGTATATAGGCACCTTGATATGGAAGAGCTTGAAGGTACCATCAAGCGATACTCCGGCAAATGCAGACGGATCATCGTTGTGACCGACGGTATTTTCAGTATGCGGGGAGACCATGCACCCCTTAATGAGATCGTTGGTATCTGCAAAAGATATGAAGAAAAGTTTGAAGAGGGGATCATTACGGTTGTCGACGACTCACACGGTGTGGGGGCCTTCGGTAAGACCGGTCGGGGAACAGAGGAGGTGACCGGTACAAAAGCCGATATCCACATTGCAACCCTCGGAAAGGCCCTCGGCGTCAATGGCGGCTATGTGGTTTCGAGTGAAACCGTCATTGATTATCTGAGAGAGACAGCCCCTTTTTATATCTTTTCCAATCCCATTACCCCCTCTGAAGCAGCAGCGGCCATGAAGTCTCTTGATATACTTGACAGCCCCCATGGTCTGAAATTACTAGAAAAGCTTCGCACACTCACCCGCCAGCTTGAAGAGGGGTTAAAAGATCTTGGTTATGAAATCATACCGGGAGAGCATCCCATTGTACCTCTTATGATAAGGGATACAAAAAAGACTTCCAGACTAGTGAAGCATCTTTTTGAGAATGGCATTCTTGCCACAGGCCTGAACTTTCCCGTAGTTCCAAAGGGAGATGAGGAGATAAGGTTTCAGGTTTCTGCCAATCATACAGTAGAAGATATCGATTACGTGTTGGGAGTTTTGAAACGTTTTTCGTAATCGTAGAGACATAGAGAAGAATATAGATAAGATGCATATGGTATGCAGAATAAGGGGTTTCAATAGTTCCAATCCCTCACCGTCAACATTGAATTCATTAATATAAAAATAGCCATATTATGTATGTATTATAAGGTTATATTTACAATTAAGTATAATGATAAAATAAGGATAAAAAAGTATGTTGGAAGAATTTACACCACTTGTTTCACAATATGGTTTATGGATTGTATTTTTTGGTATGATGACTGAAGGAACCATTATGATCATTGTCTCTGGGATATTGTGTTATTTTGGGATGTTATCTTTAGAAGAGACGATACTTGTGGCTATATTTGGAGCACTTATAGGCGATCAGTTTTGGTACTTTGTAGGTAGATATTATGGTCAAAATATACTAAACAGATTTCCATTACTTCAACAAAGAATAAAAAAGCTTGAAGACTCTGTAAAAAAACGGGGAATCTGGTTAGCCTTTAGTGGACGATTTATTTATAGTGGTGCGATATTGTTTCCTGTAACACTGGGTACTTATGGGTATCTTCATAAAAAATTTACTCTTTTTAATACACTGGGTATCATAGTATGGAGTATGTTGGGAATATCATTAGGGTACATATTGGGTACAGGTGCAGAACATGTTTTTGGAAAAATTAAAAAGATCGAACAATTTATAGCACTTGTATTGATCATTATTATTTTAGTTTGGGTTATAAAGCCTTATTTCAACAGTAGGGAAAAAGTTTGAAATAGTGAAGTTGAAATAAAGACATTAAACCTTCTTGACTTTTTTTCTCAGGATAGGTTATGATGAGTAAAAGTGAATTTATAAGACAGCCACTAAAAAAAGAAGGGGTTTGTGAATGGAACGGTTATTCTCTTTTTACTTCTATTCATTGTACTTTTCTTTGGACCATCTTCTCCGATCAAAAAGGAGAGATAGATGATATATGATGAAAAAATTTGGTTAAAGTATTATGATCAGGGTGTACCTGCCACTTTAGAGTACCCTAAAGTACCACTTTTTACTTTTTTGGATGAGTCAGCTTCCAAATATCCCCACAACAGGGCTCTCTCCTATCTGGGGAATGATATCTCTTATAGCAAGCTTGATAGACTGGTAAACAAAGCTGCAAATGCTCTTACAGACCTGGGTGTACAAAAAGGTGATCGTGTGGCACTTTATCTTGCCAATACACCCCAGTTTATTATTATGTTATATGGTATTTTGAAGATAGGCGCTATTGCTGTTCCTATCAATCCTCTTTTTAAGTCTGCAGAAGTGGCATACGAGCTTAATGACTCTGGTGCTAAAAGTGTGATCGTTATGAGTCGTTTTTATCCGATCATCCAAGCGATCAAAGAGGAAACAGTGCTTAAAAACATCATTGTTACAAATGTCAAAGAGTACTTCCCCCTCTTCACCAGGACCCTCTTTACTCTTTTAAGAGAGAAAGAGGATAGGGTGAGTATAGATGCGACAGATTATTGGCTGGAAGAGTTGATGCAGCAAAGCAGTGATAAGAGGACTGATACAGGGGTTGAACCTGAAGATATAGCGTTACTGCAGTACACCAGTGGCACAACAGGTACACCTAAGGGTGTGATGCTCAGCCACTACAATCTTGTCGTCAATGCACTTCAGTGCAGGGCATGGGTGACTGATACGGTTGAAGGCCAGGAGCGTGTGTTGGGATGGCTTCCTTTCTTTCACAGCTTCGGTATGACAGCCTGTCTGAGTTATACGATGAGCTGTGCGGGCACACTGGTATTGACTCCTAATCCCAGAGACTTGGCGTATATTTTAAAAACGATGGAAAAAGAGCAGATCACGATCATGCCGGGCGTACCTACAATGTATGCAGCATTGGGTAACTATAAGAGTGTGGCAAAGTATGATCTCAGTTCTGTAAGGGCATGCATTTGCGGAGGTGCACCGTTGATAGAGAGTGTCAAAAAAAGGTTTGTGGAAGTGACAGGTTCAAAACTGGTTGAAGGTTATGGACTTTCAGAAGCATCTCCTGTAACCCATGCCAATCCGATGAATGGTCTAAATAAACCTAACTCCATCGGTATACCCATGCCCGATACAGAGTGTAAGATCGTTGATCTTGAAAAGGGGAGAGAAGAGATGGAGGTGGGAAAAGAGGGGGAGCTTATCATAAAGGGTCCGCAGATGATGAAGGGGTACTGGAAACAGACTGAAATGACAAATGAAGCGATAAGAGAGGGTTGGCTCTATACCGGTGATATTGTCAAAATGGATGAAGAGGGCTATTTTTATGTGGTTGACAGGAAAAAGGATATCATCATCGTTAAAGGATTGAACGTATCACCAACAGAAGTGGAAAAGGTGTGCTTCACCCACCCTAAAGTCGAAGATGCAGCGGTTGTGGGTATTCCGCATGAGTACAAAGGTGAAGAGATAAAGGCATTTATAGTGCTAAAATCGGACCAAGAGGCTGAAGGGTACGAGATCATCGAATACCTTAGAGAACACCTGGCAAGATTCAAGATCCCATCATCTGTCGAATTTGTAGACGCATTACCTAAAAATGTCATGGGTAAAGTGATGCGTCGCTTGCTGCGTGAGAGGGAGATGAAGAAAAATACAGAGGGCTAAGCGTGCTCTATGATATTTATGCAATATCCGGTTCGCCACAGTGCCGCAAAATAAATTCGCGGCTTTGATCGCGCAAATCTATAGCTACATCCCACTCTTTTACCTCTGTTTTGGATCTAATCTTCTCCGGATCGATAGGGCTACCTATCTCTATGTGAACCGGACTGTGATGAGGGAACCAGGAGGTATCTTGCAGTATCGATCGTGTACCTCTGATCGCTATGGGAATAACCGGTACATTTGCCCCAGCTGCAATGCTGAATGCACCCAACCGAAACGGCATAAGACCGGGAACCCGGTTGAAAGTCCCTTCAGGGAAAAAGAACAATGCATGGCCTGATTCGAGGACGGTACGAAGATGTTCTGTATCACGAACACTTTTAGTAATCTCAAAACGTTCAACAAATTCCGTATGGATCTTTTCCAATGGTAGACGGGTATAAAAGTCTTTAGTGAACTCGGACTTGGCAATAAATCGAAAATGACGTGGCAGCGCTGCTATGAGGACAGCGGCATCAAGAAGACTTGCATGATTGGCAACCAAGACGCAAGATGTTCCTTCAGGTGGAAGGTTCTCAACACCATTGACTCTGAGCGGTGTGGCAGTTGCATAGGCTAGAAATTTTGTACAGCCTTGTAACATACGCCATCGCATGGAAAACTTTGGCAAGAGTATCATAGAGAGCCATGCAACCGGTGTAACCAAAGCAAAGACGGACCAACTATATAAAGCAAAGAAAAGGCTGCCAAGATAGTGTTTTAGACGTCCTAATCCAGGTTTGATACCGCTAAGGCCTAGTCTGACTACCTGCCATACTATATTTTGGGGCTTTTTAGTGATCATTCCTTTTTCATAACGTTCACGGCTTGCAGAACGTCTGATCTTTCCGCTTGAAGTCTTTAGAACGCTCCCGGGAGGTACTAAGAGAACTTCATCTGGCGGTATTCCGGTCAGATCGATCGACAGTGCATTGATGTCGTTACGCAATCTTTGGTGTTCATTCGGATCTTCACTTCGTGTTTCAGCTAAAATAACCAGTTTTTCTGTCTGTTTTTTTTGATCCATACTGGCAAATACTGCCACACACCCCTTTCGGATATTTGGTATATCTCCTACCATCTTTTCCAGTTCATCCGGATAGATATTGCGTCCGGCACGTATGATAATGTCCTTGATCCGTCCGGTTACATAAAGTTCTCCGTTGGCAATATAGGCCAGATCACCTGTATCTAGCCACTCTCCGTCAAAAAGGGTTTGCGTCTTTTTGGCATCACGGTAGTAGCCGCTGGTCGAAGAGGGACCACGAAACTCCAAACGTCCTTCTTGACGTTCAGGAAGTTCATGTCCCCTGTCATCTACGATTCTGATCTGGTGTCCAGGAAGAGGCAACCCGCAACTGACAAATCTTAAAACATTGCTCTCATTCTGTATTGTATTTAAGGCACTTCCTGTACGAGTGAAAGTCGTGCGGTCTATATGGTCGATATGTACACCACGACCGAGTGGCGGAAATGCCAAGCCGACGGAAGATTCTGCAAGGCCGTAAACAGGCATCATCGCATCTTTGTTAAATCCAAACGGTGCAAATCGTTTAGTGAACTCTTCTACTGTTTCAGGGCTGACTGCTTCTGCTCCGTTGAATGCAGCACGCCATGAGCTAAGATCCAAGCCCGTCAGATCGGTATCTTTTAAGCGATGCATACTGTACTCATATCCGAAGTTTGGTGATGCGGAGAGTGTACCCTGATATCGGTGGATCGCCCATAACCAGCGTTCAGGTCTGGCCAAAAAATCTAATGGTGACATGACTACAAAAAGTGCAGAGTAGTAGAGACTTCCAAGCCAGGCACCAATAAGGCCCATATCATGATAAAGCGGCAGCCAACTGACAAAAACATCTTTGGGGCCTGCTTTGACAACTTTCCCCATGGCTCTGATATTATTAAGAAGATTGGCATGTGTCAGTACTACGCCTTTAGGGTTTCCTGTACTTCCTGACGTATATTGTATAAATGCGATATCCTGATTATGTATGCTTGGAAGTATTGCACTTGAGGAGGAGTCCTTCAAGTCAGCAGTGGATACGATATCTTGAAGGTTAGGGACCAGCGATTTTAGAAGCTTTGCAACATGCTTGGCTTCAGGTACGGTAATGAGGATTTTAGCACGGCAATTATCTAGTATTCCTGCATGTCTTCGTATGTGGTCCTCAAGCTGTGAAGGGCGTGCAGGTGGATAGATGGGTACGGGTATGCCACCGGCCATCAGTATGCCAAGAAATATGAAAAAATAATCCGGACTGCTGGGTAACATGATTGCGATCGGC
Source organism: Sulfurovum sp. XGS-02 (assembly GCF_023213175.1). Classification (GTDB taxonomy): domain Bacteria; phylum Campylobacterota; class Campylobacteria; order Campylobacterales; family Sulfurovaceae; genus Sulfurovum. Next base: position 1,256,965 of record NZ_CP093312.1, on the reverse strand, counting down.
TGACCAGCTTCTAAGCTATGTTGCTGCAACAGAGTTGCGACATTTTCGGCACCTTTTCCCAGCTGAGCGTAAGTGATGACATCGCCTTGACCATCATCTTGGTAGAACTTGATATGGGGACGATCCGGATGCTGTGTTATATGCCATTGCAGTACATCTACGAGGGTTTTTGCTTCAAAAGGTGTTCCTTTTGTTTCATCGAGTGTTATTGGGGAAATTTCCGAATCCTGAAAGGTAGTGTATGCTTCTTGAGTACCAAGCAGCATACGTAAAATGTCCCGTGGTGTTTCTGCTTCAGAGTAGCTACGTTCTGGTAGTGAATGTTTGAATTCATTCTCAACCCTTGCGATCAGTTCAACACGTGAAAGACTGTCCAGACCAAGCTCTTCTTCAAATCTACTATCAAGTGTAATATCCTCAGAAGAAAGATGATGCGGATGTATCTCTGTAAGAAGTTCACTGATAACTTTTAAGAGAACTTGAGCACTTTTATCAGCTTTAGACTTGATTTCATATTTCATGATGTACATCTTTTCAGTAACAGATTCTATGATAATCATAACAGATAACAAGTTAGAGAGTACTGCTTTTATAAAATTATAAAGTTACGAATAGTAGAGTTGGAGATGGTAAAAGACGAAAATGATGCTAGAATAAGTAAGGATCTTTTTTTAAAGATATGATTGAAATATAGAACTTTCAAAACAAAGAAGGCCAAACATGAACAAAAGATATAGCTACTTTGATCATGATGCAGATATCGGTATTATTGGAAGAGGGAAGAGTCTGGAAGAATCATTTGAATCAGCTGCAGTGGCGATGTTTTCTATAATGGCTGATGTAGATCTATTACATTGTGATGAATTGATAGAAGTGACATTCGAGGAAGAAGATAAGGAGTTTGCCCTGATAGAGTGGCTTAATACACTTTTGGCTTTAGCGCATATGAAACATCTTGTTTTGGGTCGGTTTGAACTGCATAAAGAGGGTGATTCCTGGAGAGGGAAAGCATGGGGGGATAGATGGCATAAAGATCTGGAACGGGGTACTGAGGTCAAAGGGGCAACACTGACCATGTTATCTGTGAAAGAAGATGAAGATCATTGGGAAGCTCAGTGTGTCGTAGATGTGTAAAGGAGATATGTTATGAATATGAACCTGTTGGAAAAGATTGATGATTATACATGGACCATTCCTCTAAAGGCTGGAGAAAAAAGAAGCGGTATACGCTTATACGGTTCAGAGCCATTATTGACAAGTATGGATGATAAAGTGTTGGAGCAGATCACTAATGTCGCTACTCTGCCGGGTTTGGTAGGTGAAGCTATGACAATGCCAGATGCACACTGGGGTTACGGATTTCCCATAGGAGGCGTTGCTGCTTTTGATGCTGAAGAAGGGGGTATCATCTCTGCAGGTGGTGTGGGATTTGACATCTCTTGTGGTATTCGATGCTTGCGTACGGACCTGATGAGGGAAGATCTGACATCTACAGATCTTACAAAGCTGGCGGATGAGCTTTCCCGTACGATACCTGCAGGTGTAGGTAGAGAAGGAAAACTCAGGCTCACGGTTGATGAGCTGGATGATGTTCTTAGAGGTGGTGCCCAATGGGCGATCCACCATGGGTATGGGTTAGGTGAAGACCTGAGTTTCATTGAAGAGATGGGTAAGATGCAAGGTGCACGGCCTGAGAATATTTCACCCCTGGCTAAAGAACGGCAACTTGGAGAAGTAGGGACTCTTGGTTCCGGAAACCATTACCTTGAAGTTCAGGAAGTTGCCAAGATCTATGATGAAAAAGCAGCAGAGGCATTTGGTATCAAAGAAGGACAGATCGTTGTATCGATCCATTGCGGTTCTCGGGCACTGGGACATCAGATCGGTACGGAGTATCTTGTATCGCTTGCAAAAGCTGCAACACGTCTTGGAATCTCACTGCCTGACAGGGAACTTGCCTGTGCACCTATCCATTCACCTGAGGGGCAAGAGTATATCGGTGCTATGAATGCAGCGATCAATTGTGCGATGGCAAACAGGCAGGTACTGACCCATATGACCAGAAATGTTTTTGAGGGACTATTTAAAAATGTGAAGCTAGAGACACTCTACGATGTCTCCCATAATACCTGTAAAAAAGAGACCCACTTGGTAAATGGTGTGGAGCGTACCTTATGGGTGCACCGTAAAGGTGCAACGCGTGCTTTTGGTCCAGGACATCCCGATATACCGGTACGTTATAGGAGTGTCGGTCAACCTGTGATCATCGGTGGAAGTATGGGAACGGGATCCTATATACTGGCAGGCAGCGCAGAGGGTGAGGCGAGAGCCTTCTCTTCAGCAAGTCACGGGGCGGGCCGCGCAATGAGCCGTCATCAGGCACTCAAACTGTGGAGAGGAAAGCAAGTTGTACAGGAGCTTGCGCAAAAGGGTATACTCATCCGTTCTGCATCCATGCGCGGTGTTGCCGAAGAAGCTCCTGATGCCTATAAGGATGTAGATCTCGTTGCAGAAGCGACTGAAAAAGCAGGATTGGCAAGAAGGGTAGCTTTTTTAAAACCAAAGGTATGTATCAAAGGGTAAGTGCAATGTTGATAGATGATAGCAACCAAATACAAGGGGAAGTTTTAAATGAGGAGTTAACATGAAATTGGCTTTTCATGTTTTTGGTTGCTATGTAAGAAGAAGTGTATATGAACTACACTAACCGAATGTAAATATACATTTTTTACATAGGGATCATAGGGTTTGTTGCATCCTATCAATGTTATCAAATTGTTACCAATTAGAGAAAAAGTTTTATATTTCTTGCGTATAATATATCTGATTTATTAAATATTATTGTTGTGCCAAACTTGTTGCGAAGCAAGGACGGAAAGCCTCCGGTCTCATGTAGATAGCGGGGTTGCCATAATGAATACTTCATTACTTCCTTTAATCCTTTCGATAGGTTGTTCACTCATCATATTTAATTCAAGGCTGTTTTGTTCTTTCAAATAGGTAGTAAAGCTACTACTGGAATGTCCGGGTCTCTCAAAATTTCCGGGCTATCAAAGTGGTTTCACTGTTTGAACAACATTTAACTAAACAATATATTAAATGATGTAAAGGATAAGGTTTGAAAAGGTTTCATATTTTAACAGGCGGGTTGTTCTCCACCCTAGTAGGTTTTTCTTTGGTTGGTTGTGGAGGGAGTACCTCTACACAACAAACACTTGTAGAGCCAACAGCAAAAGTGAGTGGTACAGTTCCAGGTACACGTATAGAAGTATTTTGTGAAGATGGTAGTTACTACTCCACTCAATCGGTGCAAAACGGTACGGATCAACACCCATTTGAGATAGATGTTCCGCTGAATACTGATTGTCGTATTGTGATGACGACAAACGAAGATGATCCTAATAATAAAGTCGTCACACCTATTGGAATTGTCACAGTTGATGGTAATAGTACACTTTTCAGAGCAGAAGGGGATGTTAACCTGGGGCATGTAGATCTGGCTATGGATCGTGATCTTATTGTAGATAGTGACGGTGATGGTGTTTCAGACGAAATATTGGAAATTGAAATAGAAAATGGTCTACTCTCAGTTGAACTTGAGAATGATCCAATGGATCAGGATGGGGATGGACTTCTAGATGTATATGACAATGATGACAATGATACTTTGAGTAATCATGATGATGACGATGATGATAATGATGGTATCTTGGATGATGAGGATACGGATGATGATGGTGACGGTATAGAAGATAATGATACTGATGGTGATGGTAT